>SHLT01000038.1 GCA_004282875.1 Chromatiales bacterium
GGTTATCTTGACTGACACGGACCATAAAGGGCGGTCGAAACACCAGTTTGTCGGCTTGATTCTCGGGCCGGCACTTGCGATCACCATGGCCGTAAGCGGGGCACCAGCGGGCTTGTCGGAAGCCGGCTGGCTGACGGCCGCTGCCGGCGTCCTGATGGCAGTATGGTGGGCGACCGAGGCAGTTCCAATCGCCGTAACCGCATTGCTGCCAATCGTCTTGTTTCCGCTGCTTGGCATTGCCAGCATCCAGGACACGACGGCGCCCTATGCCAACAAGGTCATCTACCTGTTCCTCGGCGGCTTCATCGTTGCCTTCGCGATGCAACGCTGGAATCTGCATCGGCGCATCGCGCTCAATGTGCTGCAGCATGTCGGCGGCAACGGGCGATCGCTGGTCGGGGGCTTCATGCTGGCCAGCGCCGTCATCAGTATGTGGGTAATGAATACCTCAACGACGATGATGCTGCTGCCTATTGCCGTGTCGATTATTGCGGTCATACACAGGACCGTTGATGGGCTGAACGACACCGGCAAGACCGACTTTCAATATTCGCTGCTTCTTGGCGTCGCTTACGGCGCGACCATCGGCGGCATGGCAACGCTGGTCGGAACAGCGCCGAACGCCATGCTGGCTGCATTCATGCAAGAAACGTACGGCACCGAGATCGACTTTTCGCGCTGGATGCTGGTCGGCCTGCCGTTGAGTGCGATGATGTTGCCGCTGGCCTGGGTCGTACTCACGCGGTTTGCGTTCAAGGTCGACTTCAAGACATCCACCGAAGGACGCGCAACGCTGCGCCAGCTAAAAGACGACCTTGGCACCATGAAGACGCCTGAAAAGCGCGTTGCGATCGTTTTCGTCCTCATGGCCCTCACCTGGGTTTGCCGTCCACTGCTGGTCGAACTCCCCGGCTTGTCGGCACTGGACGACTCAGGCATTGCGATGGCCGGCGCTGTGGCGCTGTTCCTGATTCCGAGCGGCGACAAGACCGACCCCCTGCTGCTGCGGTGGACCTACGCGGAACAGCTGCCCTGGAGCGTCCTGATATTATTTGGTGGTGGCCTGACGTTGGCAAGTGCGGTCTCACGCACCGGTCTCGCCGAATGGCTCGGCGGCAGCCTCCAGGCGGTCGGCGCGTTGCCGCTGGCGGTCATCGTGATCATTGCCGCCACCATGATCATCTTCCTTACCGAGCTGACGAGCAACATCGCGACCACGGCCACCTTCCTGCCTGTAGTCGGCGCCATCGCGATCGAATCCGGATTCGACCCGATCGTACTGACGGTGCCGATCACGTTTGCGGCAAGTTGCGCGTTCATGCTGCCCGTTGCCACGCCGCCCAATGCCATCGTCTTCGGATCCGGCATGTTGACCATTCCGAAGATGGTCAGGGCCGGCATGATGTTGAACATCATCGGTATCTTCCTCGTTTCACTCGTTGCGCTCTATCTCGCGCCGAAGTTCCTTTAGGAGACGCGTCTTGACGACCGAATACGAAGTAAGCAAACAGAACAAGGTCCGGCAGCTGCGGGAAAAAGCCTCCTACGACCGGGAAACCGTACATGCGGTGCTAGACGCGGGACTTGTCGCGCACGTGGCCTTCGTCCAGGACGGGCAGCCCGTTGTCGTGCCCGTGTTATACGGTCGCGAGGATGAGACCGTTTACCTGCACGGTGCCCGCAAGGCCCGCGTTATCCGGCTGCTTGAAAGTACAGGTACTGCGTGCATCAACGTCACGCTGCTGGACGGGCTGGTATTTGCGCGTTCGGCGTTTGCATCGTCGATGAATTACCGTTCTGTCACCGTTTTCGGCAAAGCCCGCCTCGTTGACGACATAGACGACAAGAAGCACGCGCTGCACATCATCAATGAGCAGGCAATGCCCGGCCGCAGGGCGGACCTGAGAAAGTCGCTGGAAAACGAGCTCAAGATGACCGGCGTCATCGCCGTCGACATCGAATCGGCCTCTGCCAAGATCTCGGACAAGATGCCCGATGATGAGGACTGCGATATCGACGCGCCGGTGTGGGGGGGCATTCTCCCGCTGGAATCCCGTTTCACGACGCTGCAGCCAGACGATCTCGTCAAGGACGGCATCGAGCCGTCTGCTGCCCTGCGGGCAATGGAAGGCAAGCGTCTATAAGAGATCCTGGGTGTGTTCGGCTTCCAGCCGGAGCAACGCCTCCTTGGTATCGAGGCCGCCACCGAAGCCGGTCAGGTCGCCGGTGCTGCCGATGACCCGATGACACGGCACGACGATGGGAATCGGGTTGCGCCCGTTGGCCGCGCCGACAGCGCGCACGGCTTTAGGCCGGCCGATGCGCCTGGCGATTTCGCCGTAACTCGTCGTTTGCCCGTAGGGTATTTGCTGTAACGCCTCCAGAACACTGACCTGGAACTCCGTGCCACCCAGCTGCAGGGGAATATCGAACGCCTGGCGATCACCCGCGAAATACTCGCGCAGCTGCCGGCACACCTCTGCCAGCGGTTGTTCGTTGAAGATCCAGTCCGCTTCGGGCTCGCGCCGCATCGACCCCTTCGGGAAACCGATCATGGAAAGCGCTCCGTCCTCACCGGCGAGAAGCAATTCGCCAATCGGAGTATCGAGAAAACAGTAGTACATAGTCAGCCTCCGGCTCCTTTCTCAGAGCCCCAGATCAAGAGTGCCGCGTAGGCACGCCACGGACGCCAGGCCTCGGCGCGAGCCAGTAATTCGGCGGGGCGCAGGCGCTCGTTCGTCGGACCATCGAATGCACGCAACAGACCCAGGTCCGATGCGGGAAACGCATCGGGATCCTTGAACGCCCGCATCGCAACGTATTCGGCCGTCCAGTCGCCGATGCCCCTGATGGACGTCAGCGCCGCGCGCAGCCCATCCAGGTCCTGAGCCGCGTCGAAACTCAGCGTACCCGCCACTACGGCTCGTGCCAGGTCGCGAATCGTCTGGGCACGACTACGAATGATACCGAGGGACTCAAGCCGGGCTCGCTGCAGCTTGCGCGGCGTTGGAAACAGCCTGGTCGGGGCATCGCAGGTACCGTCTACGGTGACGCTGATCTTCTCGCCATAGCGCGCCGCGATACGGCCGGCGAACGTCGTCGCGGCTTTTACCGACACCTGCTGGCCCAGGATCGCGCGTACCGTCAACTCAAAACCGTCCCATGCGCCCGGAACCCTGAGGCCCGCATGCTGCTCGAGCCAGCCACGCAGATCCTCGTCCTGTCGCAAGGTGGTGGTGATGTCGTCAATGGCGGCGTCGAGATCGAACATACTCCGCGCGCGCTGGACGATTGAGAACAACGACTCGATTCCCGCGCCATGCACGGCAAGTCGCAGGGCCCCATCGCCGGGGCTGACATCAATAACGCCATGACGGCCACCGACGTCAATGGAGCGCAGGTAGCGACCATTCTCGACAACCTCGACGCCGGGTGTCGCCCGGCCGGCAAAGAACTCAAGCAGCTCCTGCCAGGCGTAGGGTTGGCGGCAGGGTAGCAGCACGCTTAGCGCCGTCGTTGTCGTCACTGCGTCGCGGCCACGGCGCAGCTCGCGCGGGGTCCGTCCGTAGGTCTTGCGAAACGTATCGTTAAAACGGCGCACGCTGCCGAATCCCGCCGCCACCGAAATCTCCTGCATGCTCAGCGTGGTTTCATCAATCAGCCGTTTGGCGAAATGCAGGCGCTGCGTGTGCGCAACGGCCAAGGGGCTTGCCCCGACGTGCCGGGTAAACAGGCGGCGCAAATGGCGGCTGGTGACGCCCAGCCGGTCGGCCAGTCTTTCGACGTTCCCATCGTCGAGCGCACCATCTGCGATCAGCCGCAGGCCTCTTTGCACCGTCGTCGATGTACCGGCCCAGGCCGGCGTGCCGGGCGCGCACTCGGGCCGGCAGCGCAGACAGGGACGATAGCCCGCCTCGCTCGCCGCCGCGGCGGTGGGATAGAACGTAACGTTTTCGCTCTTGGGTGGGTTCGCCGGGCAGATCGGCCGGCAGTAGATACCGGTGGTTCGAACACCCACATAGAAACGGCCGTCAAAGCGGACGTCACGCGACAGGCGCGCACGCTCGTAGACGTCGTTGCTGAGGGCGGTGTTGTCCATGGCGTAAAGTATACGCCGGGACGCGCCTCAAATTAGCCAGAATCGGACCTGTATAAAAACGCGCGGGCTCGCGCCCGCGCGTTACTTTGAAAAAACCGGGCGGGCGCATGCCCACCCGGTGAACCAGCATAGCCAGGGGAGGACTATGCGGCGTTGCGCTCTTCGCTCTTCGCGAGCCAGTCGGCGAGCTCGTCAGAACCGCCGATCAGCTGACCGTCGATGAACACCTGCGGGTACGTCGTGTGCGTAGACACCGCACGCAGTGTCTGGTCGGTGTAATCGCGATTGAGGACCAGCTCTTCGAATTCGATGCCGGCGTCCCTCAGCATACCTTTGGCGCGTACGCAGAACGGACAGCCTTCGCGCGAGAACACAGCCACGTCGTGCGGAAACTCGCCGGCGGGGTCCAGGTAGCGAAGCATCGTGTCCGCGTCCGATACCTGGAACGGATCGCCCGGCTCTTCCGGCTCGATGAACATCTTCTCGATAACGCCATCGCGGACGAGCATCGAATACCGCCAGGAGCGGCGGCCGAAACCGAGATCTTCCTTACCAACAAGGAGGCCCATGCCGTCCGATAACTCGCCGTTGCCGTCGGGCAGGAAAGTCACGCGATCCGCCTTCTGCGCCCGCTGCCATTCGTTCATGACGAACGCGTCGTTGACCGACACGCAGATGACTTCGTCAATGCCCTGGGCCTTGAACGTCGGTACCAGCTGGTTGTAACGCGGCACGTGCGACGAGGAGCAGGTCGGCGTGAATGCACCGGGGAGCGAGAAAACGACGACAGACTTGCCGCTGAAAATTTCTTCGCTGGTCAGGTCTACCCATTCATGATCACGACGTGTCCGAAACGTTACGTCGGGGATGCGCTTGCCTTCGAGATTCTTAAACATTTTGCGTCCTTGAGTTTGCTATAAAAAAAGATTAGTCGGCCAGCATGCTGCGCAGCATCCAGGCATTTTTTTCGTGAATCTGCATACGCTGGGTCAGCAGATCCGCTGTCGGCTCGTCATTTGCGGCGTCCGCGGCCGGGAATATCTCGCGCGCCGTGCGCACGATGGTCTCCTGACCTATCGCCAGCTGCCGTGTCATTTCCTCCGCCGATTCCTCGCCGGTCCCTTCCTCGATCGAGGTCATCATCGAGAACTCGCTGTAAGACCCGGGGGCCTTGATACCCAGCGCGCGAATGCGTTCCGCGATCTCGTCAACGGCGGCTGCCAGCTCCGTGTACTGCCCCTCGTACATAAGGTGCAGGGTGTTAAACTGAGGCCCGGTGACGTTCCAGTGGTAGTTGTGCGTCTTGAGATACAGCGTGTAACTGTCTGCCAGTAGCCTGGAAAGGCCGCTTGCGATCCGGCTGCGGTCTTCCTTGCTGATGCCAATATCGAGTTCCATGGGTTTTCCCCGTCAATTCGAGATGAGCTAATTCTGGGGCTTTTCAAATAATAAATAAAATGGTTTAATTCGAATATTATATTCGATTTTATCGATCATGCGTCTACCGACAATCAAACAGCTCCAGTACTTCCTCGCCCTGACCGAAACAGGGCATTTCGGGCGCGCCGCCGACCGTTGTTTTGTCTCGCAATCGGCGTTCAGCAACGCCATCCAGGAACTGGAGGCGACGCTCTCGGCGCCACTCGTGGACCGTACCAACCGAAATGTCACCATTACGGCCAAAGGTCAGGAAGTTGCCGTGCAGGCGCGACTCGTGGTCCGTGATGTCGAGAGCCTCGTCGAAACAGCGCGCGGCAACGACAAGCCGCTAGCCGGCGAGTTGCGGCTTGGCGTGATTCCAACGATCGCCCCGTTCATGCTGCCGGGCGCATTGCCGAAGCTGCGTAAGAACTATCCGGACCTGAAACTGCTGTTGGCCGAGGATCAGACCGATCGCATCGTCAGGCGCCTCATGGATGGTGAGCTTGATGTGCTGTTGCTCGCATTGCCCTGGCAAATGCAGGGTGTCGAAGAGATGCCGCTGTTTCGCGACCCGTTCTGCCTTGCATCCCGGGAAGGAACAAAGCGGGTCGATCCGGAGAATTATCGCTACAACCGCCTGGATTCAGACAGCATCCTGTTACTTGAAGACGGGCATTGTCTGCGCGAACACGCCCTCGCCGCCTGCAAACTGCGTGACACGGAAAAAGTGCGCCGTTTCGGAGCGAGCAGCCTGCTGACGCTGATCGAAATGGTCGACGCCGATCTCGGGATCACGTTTCTTCCCGAGATGGCGCAGGGCTCGGCGCTGCTGCGCAATACGCGCGTTCGCCTCTCACCGCTTGGCGAACGCAGCTATCGTACGATCGGGCTTGCGTGGCGCAAGGGGAGTCGCCAGGCCGACGAGTTTCGTCTCCTGGGCGACTTTCTACGCGACAACGCCTGAGCCCGGCGTCGCGTGGAGTTCCGGCAATCCCGGAGTATTTTCGAACCGTAGGCAGGAATGCGTATTGTTGGCAAAGCACTCGCAGACCAGCATAGTGAACAAAGAGGTGATGCCATGAGACAAAGAGCTTTGCTGATCGCTACCGGCCTCGTGCTGGCGTCGTGTGCGCACAATGCGGACGATCCGCCCATAAGCAGCGGCGCTAACACGGCGGCTGCAATCGATGGCGAAGCCGCCTATATCGAACACTGCGCAGGTTGCCATGAGACAGGAATGCTGGGCGCACCCCGCGAAGGCCAGCCCGAGGAATGGGAGGGGCGCTCTGATCTCTGGCAAGCTGTCCTGATGGAGCACGCCAAAACCGGCTACTTTGAAATGCCCGCTCGAGGCGGCAAGACCGACCTCCCCGACGAGGTCGTTGCGGCGGCCGCGGAGTACATGCTCGAGATGACGTTCCCGGATCGCCCGCAAGACTAGACCAGCTGTTCAATTCTTCGAGCGCCCAGGCGCCCCGAAAGCCGCTGCCAGCACGGCTGCCCCGGTCTTATTTGCTAGACTAGACCCTCCAACGAGGCCGCAATAAAAAGGAAAATTCGTGGCGGACCCTTCGGCAAGTATCAGCCAGCTCAAGATAGATCGCAGCGCACCCCCGGAAGGGTCGCGTTCGTGGATATGGCTAATCGGGATCGGCGCTGTCGTGGTAATCGCTGCGCTTCTCTGGTTCCTGTTCGGCCGCGGCGCAAACACGGTGCTTGTCGAGACCGACATCGCGCGCAGACCTCCTTCCGCTGCTGTTGCAAGTAGTGTGCTTGACGCCTCGGGTTACGTAGTGGCGCGGCGCCAGGCCACTGTATCCTCGAAGGTCACTGGCAAAGTACAGGAGGTGTTTGTCGAAGAGGGCATGAGCGTCGAAAAAGACCAGGTTGTCGCGACGCTTGACGACACGACCCAGCAGGCACAGCTGGCCGTCGCGATCGCACAGGCCGACTCGTCGCGGGCAACGCTCGCGGAAATCGGCGCGCAGCTGCGCAATGCCCGCCAGGAACTTGAACGCGTTCGCGACCTCGCGAAGAAAGGCCTTGCCAGCCAGGCCAGCCTCGACTCGGCCCAGGCGCTGCACGACGAACTTGCCGCGCGGCTGGAAACCGGGCGGGAGAACGTCGGCGTAGCCGAGAGCAATGTCTTGCTGGCACGGGACGCCTTGTCCAACATGACAATCCGGGCGCCGTTTTCCGGCATGGTGGTCACCAAGAACGCGCAGCCCGGTGAGATGATTTCGCCAATCTCCGCAGGCGGTGGATTTACACGTACAGGCATCTGCACGATTATCGACAACGACTCGCTCGAGATCGAGGTTGACGTCAACGAGTCCTACATCCAGAGAGTATCGTCCGGTCAGCGCGTGTCGGCGCTACTCGATGCCTACCCGGACTGGCGCATCCCTGCCGAGGTGATAGCCATTATTCCTACGGCAGACCGGCAAAAGGCTACCGTTCGAGTCCGCATCGGACTCCTCGAGAAGGACGCGCGCATACTGCGCGACATGGGCGTCAAGGTGTCGTTTCTCGGGTCCGACCTCCCGCAGCAAGAAACGGCCGAGGTCCAGGGCGTGATGATCCCGGGCGCGGCTCTGCGATCTGATGCCGATGGCGATTTCGTCTGGCTTGTCCGTGACGGTGTCGCCGAGCGCCGCAGCGTGGAACTTGGTGGGCCCAGAGACCGGCCGCAGGTACTTATTCGAACCGGACTCGCCGCCGGCGACAGCGTGGTGCGCTCGGCAGAGTCACCGCTTTCATCCGGACAGGCGATAAAAACGAACTAACAGGGGATTGCAACATGAGTGAGACGCTCGCCACGCTGACAGGCGTCAGTAAGACTTACCAGAAAGGCAAGGAGAGAGTCGAGGTCCTCCATAACCTCGACCTGCAGATTCCCGCCGGCGATTTCATCGCGATCATGGGACCATCCGGGTCGGGCAAAACGACTTTGCTGAACCTGCTTGGCGGGCTCGATAAACCGTCATCCGGCATGGTACGTGTCGGCGACGCGGAGCTCTCTTCGATGTCCAACAGCCAGCTGTCGCACTGGCGCTCGACGAACGTTGGCTTCATCTTCCAGTTCTACAACCTGCTGCCCGTCCTGACCGCACAAAAGAATGTCGAGCTCCCGCTATTGCTGACCGACTTCAGCGGCAAGGAACGCACAAAGCGAGCAGCGATCGCACTGGACATTGTCGGCCTCGGTGATCGCGCCAGACACTACCCACGCGAACTCTCGGGCGGCCAGGAACAACGCGTCGCCATCGCCCGCGCTATCGTATCGGACCCGGCGCTGCTGCTGTGCGACGAGCCCACGGGCGACCTTGATCGCGAAACCGCGGATGAAATCCTGAAACTCCTGCAAATCCTCAACCGGGAACATGGCAAGACCATTGTCATGGTCACTCATGATGCGCAGGCTGCGGAGTATGCGAACCGCACCTTGCATTGCGATAAGGGGACGCTCGAGGCCAGGGAGGCCGTATGAAATACTTCGGGCTCATCTGGAAAAATGTCTGGCGCAAGAAGATTCGAACGTCATTGACACTGCTTTCGGTGTTCGTTGCATTCCTGTTGTTCGCGCTGCTTTCCGCGATAGGCTACGCGTTCAAGAGCGGCGAAGATGTCGCCGACGCAGAGCGCCTGGTCATAATCGACAAGGTTTCCCTGATCAATCCTTTGCCGATGGCCTATAAGAACCGCATTGCCGCCACCGAGGGCGTGCACTCGGTGACGCACGCATCATGGTTCGGCGGGTACTACCAGGACCCGCGCAACCAGTTCGCACAGTTTCCGACTGATCCCTACGAATATTTCTCAATGTACCCGGAGCTCGAGATGCCCGAGGATCAGCTCGAGAACTGGGCAAAGAACCGGCAGGGCGCGGTACTCGGCCGCGAACTCGCGGAGCAGTTCGGCATTGAAGTTGGCGACCGCATCCCGATACAGGCGACGATCTGGACCAAAGCTGACGGCGGCCGCACCTGGGAATTTGATATCGAAGGTATTTTTGAAACGAACGATCCCCGCGGCAGTACCGCGTTTCTTCTGTTCCAGTACGATTACTTCGAAGAAGCGCGCGCATTCGGCAAGGGCACAGTCGGCTGGTACATTCTGCGAGTCACTCCCGATGCTGACCCGGTGCAGGTCGCGAACACGATCGACCTGCAGTTCGCCAACTCGGCGAGCGAGACCGAAACCAGCACGGAAGCCGCGTTCGCACAGTCATTCGCCAAGCAATTCGGCAATATCGCACTGATCGTCACCATGATACTCGGCGCGGTCTTTTTCACCTTGTTGCTGGTGTCCGGCAATACGATGTCTCAGTCGGTACGCGAACGCATCTCGGAACTGGCCGTCCTGAAGACACTGGGCTTTAGCGACCGTTCTGTGCTGGGCATCGTCCTCGCGGAAGCGGTACTGATTATGCTTATGGGTGGCCTGCTCGGCCTCGGTATCGGCTGGCTGCTCGTGCAGGGCGCCGCGCAACAGCTGGGCGCATTTCTGCCGGGCATCTTCCTGTCGGGCGAGGCAATCCTGACAGCGATTGGCATCATGATCGGCGCCGGCATTGTGGCCGGTATTTTCCCCGCCCTGAAGGCCATGCGGCTTTCCATCATTGATGCACTGGCCCGCGCCTGAGGATTTGTAATGAGAACCTTTAAACAGATCATTGCTGTCACTGCATTGAACCTTCGGAATATTTCGCAGCGACTCGCCTCATCCGCTGTCGCCGTGGTGGGCGTCGCCGCAGTCGTTCTCGTATTCGCCGCCGTGCTGTCGATGGCCGCCGGATTGGAACGCACCATGCTGTCCGCCGGATCTGAAAATACGGCGATCATCCTGCGGAACGGATCGACGTCCGAGCTGAACAGTGGCCTGTCAAACGAGCAGACACTCATCGTGTCGAACGCACCGGGCGTGCTAAAGGACGGCAACGCGCCGATCGTGTCTGCCGAATTGTACGTGGTCGTCGACGTTAAAAAGCGCTCCAACCAGTCTGATGCAAACGTGCCGTTTCGCGGCGTGCAGGCAAGCGCGTTTGACGTACGCCAGAACGTGACGATCTCTGACGGGCGCATGTTTGAGGAAGGCAAGAACGAGGTCATTGTCGGCCGGTCGGCGCAACAGGAGTTCATGGGGCTCGAAACCGGCAAAACCATTCGCTTCGGACAGAATGAGTGGGTTGTCGTGGGTACTTTCGATGCGAACGGCAGCGTTTCCGAATCGGAACTATGGACAGACGTGCGCGTGCTGCAAAGCGCTTACCGGCGAGGTAACTCATTCCAGTCCGTGCGCGTCAAACTCGAAAGCCCGGAGTCCATCGAGACAATGGAGCAGGCGCTCGCGGAGGATCCACGCATCGACGCCGACGTGTTGACCGAGCGTGAATACTATTCGTCGCAGTCGCAGGGACTCGTGCAGTTCATCAAGCTGATTGGTTATCCACTGACGTTCCTCATGGCGATCGGGGCGGTTTTTGGGGCCCTTAACTCCATGTATTCATCGGTGTCTGTGCGCGGCAAGGAAATAGCTACACTGCGGGCGCTTGGCTTCGGACCCACGGCAGTGCTGGTCTCGACTGTTGTCGAGTCGGTTCTGCTGGCACTTGCGGGTGGCGCGCTCGGTGGCCTGCTCGCATACCTGGTGTTCAACGGCTTCCAGGTTTCCACGCTGAACGGACCGAGCTTCAGCCAGGTCGTGTTTGACTTCGCTGTGACGCCGGAACTCCTGGGACAGGGCATGCGTGCCGCACTGCTGATCGGCGTGGTTGGCGGGCTGTTTCCCGCCATTCGAGCCGCGCGCCTTCCGGTTGCGACTGCATTGCGAGAGCTGTAAGAACGTCGGGTCTTCGACTGACGAAGACCCGACGTCTCGGTTTCCCAGTAGTAGACTCTCGGCGTTAGTCCTCGATCTCGACCGAATCGGCGATGCCGTCGCCGTCATCATCCTCGACCTCGACGTAGTTGCCCGCTGTCGGTGTGCCGTCCTCGAAGAACGTATCCATGTCGATCGTGAACTCGATGCCCATCACCGTAATCGACACTTCGTCGATTGCGTCCATGGGGCCCGTGATCTCGTAACCCATGTCGTCTTCGAGGTGCAGATTCGACGCGTAAATTAACCCGTCGGCACCCATGCGAGCGTCGATTTCCACTTTGTCCCCGACCATGATGCTGTTGAGATCGTAGTGATCCATTGCGTCGTCATCCAGGAACATCGTCTCGGCGGTAACCTGTACATCGACCGAGCCGATGGCGTTGCCGAACGTCAGGCTCAGGGAACCGTCTCTGGCTTCCACCACCGTTATCGAACTGACGTCTGCTTTGAATTCCAGCTCGTCGTCCTCGAGTTCTATCTCGCGCACCTGGAGCACATCGTCGACGTACTGTCCCTCAACCTCGACGTAGAGCCCGTCGGCGGACAGATCGGCAATACGATCAGCGAGAGATTCGGGCGAATAGACCGTGGCATCGCCAAATGCAAGCTGCACGCCCTTGACTGACCACGTCGCCGTATCGGCATCGTATCCGAGGAGTCCCTTGATCTCGACCTCGTCTTCGTCGTCGCTGTCGATTCGATCGTCGTCTTCGATCTCAACCTTGTTTGCCAGCAATGAATCGGGCGCATTGACCGGGTCCGGTATGGTGCCTTCTACCTCTACGTACTGACCGTCAGCAATGCCCGCTGCAGGGATCTCGGCACCCGCAGCGACTTCCACATTCAAGATGGATCCGTTTCGCAAGATCAGCACGAATTGGCTGGCGCCGTCATATTGGTCGACCGTACCCTTGGCCTCGAAGTCATCATCCAGGGCGTCCTGTTTCTCGATATACGAAGCAATCAGCACGTCGCCACTGTAGTCACCGCTGACCTCGACATTGTCGCCGTCGGCGATCGTCTCGAAACTAAACCCGGGATCGTCTTCCCCCTCAAAATTCGTCGTGTTCCGGTGTGCCTGGACCGCAACGCCCAGGACCTCAAACGTTTTGATATCCATGTCATTGGGATCCGTTGCCAGGTTGCTGACCGGCCCCTCGACATCGTCGTCATACGACACCGAGTTGGCGGTACCCGTCCTGCCGCCTGGATCGACGGAACCCTGGATATTGACGACCATTCCAACAGCCAGCGCGTCATCACCGGAAGCAACGTCATCGTCCACCTCGTAGGCAGCCCCGGCTGTGTTGTACTCCACACCATTCACGTAGATGCTTCCAAAAGCCGTAATTTGACCAACCGTCGTCTTCGCGATTGCGGCAGGTGGCGGTGGCTGATTGAACGTTTCTCCGTCACCAGAGCCGCCGCAGCCGGCGATTGCCGATGCAAGCAGCAGCCCAAGAAAAAGCAAAATTCTGTTGTTGGTCATTCGGGTACTCCCATCAATGGTTTACTAGAGACACGAAATGAATCCGAAAATGGTTCCGTACTTCTCCAATTTCGTCGAATGGACCGGGGACAGGTCAGGCGAAAGTACTGCGTTTTCCCCATAGAACATGGGGACTGCGGGCGCACAGGCCGGGACAGGGCCGCAAATAAAAAGCCCCGCGGAGCGGGGCCATTGAGCATCTGGTGCCGGAAGCAGGAGTCGAACCCGCGACCTGATGATTACAAATCAACTGCTCTACCAACTGAGCTATTCCGGCTGAGGGTGGCGAATTATTAGGTTTTTGCGGCCCCCTGACAAGGGCCTGGGCCCGAATTACCGCGGACAGGTCGCCGCGTCGCGGAGTGCAACCCGATCCTCGCCATACTTCTCGACGATGGCACCGGCCCCCTTGCCGGGCGGCAAGCCGATATCGACGTACGATACATCTCGCTCGCGGCTCATCGGCGTGGTCTCGACATCGAATCCCGCCGCCCGGGCCTGAAGCTCGACCTTCTCCGCGTTTGCGGCATCATTGAAAATGCCCAGCGCGATCGAATAGCCGATTTCGTCGTTCCCGACGATGAACGGGCCGTCCAGCCCCTGCTCCTCGAGTTGCGCAACGATTGCGCGGCCGGCTGCCCGGTTGTCGACGTTCGCGACCTGCACGGAGTGGCCTACAAAGACTTGCGCCTTGGCCGTACGCACAGCGGCTTTCATGCCCTCATTCGAATACTCGAGCGCCGCCGTATCGGCATCGCTACTCACCTTGAAGGGTCCGATGGTCACGCAGGAGCGGCCGACGACAGCTTCAAGGTCGGAGGGCTCTCCCGAACCCAGCACGGCACCGACACTCGCGATGGAATCACTGGCCTGCCCCGCCGTGACCTGGAGGGGTGGACCGAGAGCCGTTTCCTCGACGAGGGCAACGCCCGGCCCCGTGTCCTCGGTCGTAGCAAGGCCCCACATGAAGTACAGGACATTGGCGAGAATCAGCAGCAGCAGCAGGTTCTTCATTGAGCGTATTCCAGCATATGCGCGAGTCCCTGCAACACGAGATGCGGCCGGTGCAGAGGCGCTTCACAAAGCGCGTTAAGAATGCGCGACGCATCCCCACCGGTCAAGACTACAGCGGGCTCGCAAGCATTTGATTGCAAAGTCCGTATGGCCCTGTCCACGGCGCCCGCCACTGCGTTCTGCGCGCCTTCCCGAACCGCCGAGGCGGTGTTGCGCCCGAACATGCCGAGGTCGGCACCGCTTCTGCCGGGCGCCGGGCGCACCGCCGGAATATCGCTGGTCGCCGCCGTCAGTGCCGTCGCCATCGTCGCAACACCGGGAATGATCTGCCCGCCCAGGTGTTTTCCCTGAGCGTCGATGGCATCGATCGTCGTTGCCGTGCCGGCATCCACGACCAGGCATGCGCCCTGAATCTCGGCCCAGGCACCAATCATGGCCACCCATCGATCGACGCCCATGCGCCGCGGCTGGGTATAGCCATTGATGAGGCCCCAGCCCTGTCGATCGGTACGCGCGAAACGCACGTCACAGCCGCAATGCGCTCCGACGACGCCCGACAGCCGCGTCGCGAATGTCGTACCCGCTACATTGCTCACGAACACATCGTCGACGCGCCGGGGAATCTTTGTGGTCAGTACCTGCAATCCCTTGTCGCGGATGCGCGCCTGCGAGATATGCCCGGTACGGCGAACCCCGCTGTCGTCGAGTACGCCCCACTTGATACGGGAATTGCCCACATCCAGAAGCAGAACGCTCATTCGTCAAACTCCCGGCCAGCCTCGAGCACGGTTCCCGACGTGATGCGACAGCGCTCACCTGCCCTCGTGTCCACCAGCAGCGCGCCGTCATCGGCGATGCCGGCGCCGATCCCCGTCACTTCCTGGTGCGGACTGCTGACCGTCACGGTGCGCCCTCGCAACCAGTCTCTGCCGGGCCATTTGTGCTGAAAGCCGCTGAACCCGTGCTCGTCATAGGCGGCGAACGTCGAGACAAGGCCCGCGATGAGATGGGTCGCCAGCGCGTTGGCCGATGGAACCTCGCCCGCAAAGCGCGCCAGGTCCACGGCATGCCGCAGGGAATCCGGGCCGGTGTCGAATCCGGGGTGATCGCCGAGGTCGATATTCACCCCGATCCCGGTTACGACGCTGGTCACGCCCGACGACTGCGACTGCGTTTCGGTGAGGATGCCGCCGAGCTTGCCATCGTCGGCAATCAGGTCATTCGGCCATTTCAGACGCACCCCGTCCACGCCGGCCTGCTCGAGCGCCTCGATCACACCGAGACCGACGGCGAGCGTGAGTGCCGGCAGGTTGCCGGGCTGTGCCGCAAACGTGTAGGCGAGCGACAGGCACAAGCCGGATCCGGGTGGAGACAGCCACGTCCGTCCGTGACGCCCGCGGCCGCCGGTCTGGTTATCGGTGACCGCGACATGCACCTGCCCCGGCAACGGAGCCGCCTGTCGCATCAGGTAGCTGTTGGTCGAGTCGATCTCCTCGAATGCCTCGAACGTCGCCAGCCGGGCAATCGTCGATTCGCCCAGCGACTCCCGGACGGCCTTCGCATCAAGTCTCGTCATCGGTGCTGCTGGATTCCCTGGGTTTGAACAGCATCAGTTTTTCGTTGCGGAGCTCGACGCCCTTGCGCATGCGCTCGATGTTCGAGCGATGCCAGTAAATGACGAACAGTGCCATCACCGTCAGGTAGATAAACAGGGGCTGGTTGTCCGGCAGGTGCTTGAAACCCAGCCAAATGGGCAGTGCTGACGCCGCTAGCATCGTGGCAAGTCCGACGTAGCCTGTCATCACGAGCACCCAGGCCCACACAAGCAGCACGCCAATGATGAGTTTGGGGGCAAGGATGACCAGCGTTCCAATCAGGGTGGCAGCACCTTTGCCGCCTTTGAAGCCATGGTAGATAGGCCATACGTGACCCAGTACGGCGGCAGCGGCACATGCCAGGGTCAGCCAGGTTCGCGAGACTTCAGGGTCCTGCGGTACGAAGGGAATATTCAGCCCGGGGACGACGCCGGCACCGATAACGCCTTTCCCGATATCGACAATTACGACCCCGAGCGCGAATACGGTGCCTTGCGTGCGCAGGGCATTGGTACCCCCTGCATTGCCGCTCCCCATCGTGCGTATATCGACCCCGCCACGCAGTTTGCCGACGAGCATCGCTCCCATCACAGAGCCAATGAAATAACTGATTAGAAACTTGACGCCGAGTTCCAGCACCGCGCATTCCGTTTTGCGAGAAGAGACCCCGACATTGTAGCATCGGCCAATGAACACAGACCCCGTTCACCTGTTTCTCAATCCCGCTGCCGGTCGCGGTCGCGCGGGCAAACGCGAAGCAGGAATTCTCGCACTGCTGGGCGAACCCGGTTTTCGAGTAGAGGTACACCGCAGCCGGGCCGTCGGCGATCTCGAAGAACAGGTGCGTCAATGCGTGGATCAGGGCGGCACGCGAATCGTCGTGGCGGGTGGCGATGGCAGCATCCACGAAGCCACCAACGGCATCATGAACGCGCAGGGTAGCGCGGGCCTCGGGGTCATTCCGTCCGGAACCGGTAATGATTTCGCCAAAGCGAGTGACGTGCCGCTCGATTGGGAGCTGGCGACGCGCAATTTAGCACAACGGATCGCTGGCGATACGGCCAGCCGGGGCATCGACGTGGGCCGAATCAATGATCGTTTCTTCGCGAACGGTGCCGGCATCGGCTTCGACGCGAAGGTCACGCAGATCGCCCGTTCCTATCATCTGCCTATCGGCGATCTCGTCTACCTGCTGGCTATTTTTCGCGCCATGATCGACGGCATCGCCACACCTCGCATGCGTATCGCGGCGGCCGATACGATCTGGGACGGCCCTCTCACACTCGCCAATATTGCCAACGGGCCCTGGATTGGCGGCATGTTCCACATTGCCCCTGGCGCGCGCAACGACGACGGCGTCTTTGACCTGCTGATCGCGGCGCCGGTATCACGCTTGCGCATCCTGTCCTTGCTGCCGAAACTCATGACCGGCAGGCACATGGGTGAGAAGGAAATCGTCCACGAACCCGTATCGCATGTGGTCGTCGAATGCAGCGAGCCGGTGCCCTCGCACCTCGACGGCGAGGTTCAACCGCTCCAGCGTCGCTTCGAGATCGAGCTACTCGCGCGCGCCCTGCAGCTGATCTGATCGCGCACGCGAGCCGAGATAAATCGCGAACAGCGCGATCGCGGCGCCCAGCAGTTCCATCGGCGACAAGGGGCGTGCGAAGAACAGTACGTCCCACGCAAAGCTCAGCGTGGGCTGCAGCAGCAAGGCGACGCCGGCCTGCGTCGTCGTGACGTGTGGGAGGCTGCTCGTAATGAACAACATGCCGAGGCCATGCGACAGGATGCCGTAGCAGGCCAGCCAGGTCGCATCGCTGGCCGTGCTGATGGCCAGCGACTCCCCTTCGACCAGCGCCGCAACACCCAGCATTGCCGCACCCATCAGCGACATGACCGCAATCTCCCGGCTGGGCACGCGGTTGGTCGAGTCCTGGCGCGAGCGGCGCATGGACAGCAGGTAAGCGGCGTAGGTCACCGCAGCGCCGAAACCGTAGAGAATGCCTGTGCGGTAATTGTCAGGCAGGCCGCGCCAGTCGACGCCGACAATGAGGCTCAGGCCGAGTAGCGCCATGGGAATGGCAACGAGCTGCAGACGGCTCGGCGGCTGGCGCAGGATGATGAACCCGGCAGCGGCCATGACGAACACCTGGAAATTGGCGATCAGTGTCGACAGGCCAGGTCCGATAAGCTGGATACTGCGGTGGTAGAACCACATATCGAGCGCAATAAAAACGGCCGCGAGGACAAGGACCTGCCAGATGCGTGTCGGGAATTGAATGCGCCGTCGCGATACCAGAAGGTAGACGGCGATAGCCAGACCCCCGATCGCAAGTCGCCAGAAGGCGCTCGACGTCGCCGACACGCTGGTAAGCTTCACCCAGACCGGAGACAGACTGATCAGCGCAGCGCCGATAAAGAGGCGCAGCGTCGGATTCGCGAGCAGGCTCACACCTGGCTTAGCCAGCGACTACGGCGTGAATTCGTCGCGCTGTCCGCCTCACCATCACTGAGCAGGTAGCACGTGTCGGCAGGGGCCTCGGCCCACCGCAGTAGCAATGTAATCAGTTCGTCGCCGCGGAACACCGTGATCTCCGACTTGTCGCCGGGATGGTAGCGACGGGTACGCGATTCGCATCCGGCGCCGCTGATGCGAAGTCCGTCGAGCGCCACGAGTTCATCGCCGGGCGAGACCCCCGCTTGCTCGGCAGGGCCGCCATTGTGCACGGCCTGGAAGACCGATTTGTCCCCGCCGCCGGCAAGCACGGCGCCCAGCCAGACCTTGGGCAAGTTGTCCGCGTCCCCCACCTTGCCACCCTTGTCCGTGCCACCTGCCGAGCGACGCAGGTGGTACCCGATGCCGTGCGTATTCAGCAAAGCCTCGAGCGGCAGCTCACCGGTCCCGCGGACCGTTGCGTCAAAGAAATCCTCGAGATCGAGTCCCGACAACTCCGAGCAGAGTTGTTCGAAGCCGTCCTCCGGCATACCTTCGCCCGACTCGCCCCACCGCTGCCACGCCGCTTTCATGACGTCATCCAGCGAAACAGCGCCGTCCGTCTCGGAGCGAAGCTTCAGGTCCAGGGAAAGCGCAATCAGCGCGCCCTTTGCGTAGTAACTGATGATGGCGTTGGTCGCATTCGAATCCTGCTTGTAGAACTTGGTCCAGGCATCGAAGCTCGACTCGGCGACACTTTGTTTGCGCCTTCCGCCACTCCGAACTACGCGCGTAATGGTCTGCCCGAGCAATTCGAGGTAGCTGTCGACATCGACAAGGCCACTGCGCACCAGGCCGAGATCGTCGTAATACGACGTCACGCCTTCGAACACCCACAGCAAATTCGTGTGCGACTCCTGAGTCAGGTCGTATGGCGTGAAGACGGCAGGCTTCATGCGCTTCACGTTCCACAAGTGGAAGTACTCGTGACTCACGAGGCCGAGGAACGTGCGGTATTCATCCGACACACCCTCCTCCCCCCGCGCCGGCAGGTTGTCACGACCGCAGATGAGTGCCGATGACCAGCGGTGCTCGAGCCCGCCATAACCGCTTCCCGGTGCGTTCAACAGGAACAGGTACCGGTCCAGGTCTTTGGGCGCTCCGAGAAAAGATATGTGGTGCTCGCATATTGTCTGCAGGTCGTGGCAGAGACGCGCCATGTCGACACGCGTATTACCTCGAATCGCAATCGCGTGCGGTACGCCACAGACGTCGAACTCGCCGATGGACAGCTTCCCGATTTCGACGGGGTGATCGATGAGCTCTGCGTAGTCGGATACCCGGTAGGTCCCAAAGCCATACTGCTCGGCGTCGCTGCGATTCATCGACGTGGCAACGCGCCAATGTTTTCCGACAGGCTTGTCGGGCGCCCGGATGTCGACCGTGCAAGGCGCGTCTTCCTGCCCGACGACGGCGGGAAAAACACAGGTTCCGTTGAAGAACGCATGGGTCTGGTCCAGGTGCGCACCGCGCACGCTCTCGTCGTGGGCGAAGACCTCAAGAACGAGCGTTAATTCACGATCGGATGGCGCCGCCTGCCAGCGGCTCTTGTCGAGTTTGTGCAGACGCACATCCCGGCCATCCGACTCTGCGCGCGCGGTCACGACATGCCTGGCATAGTCGCGAATCATGTAGCTGCCCGGGATCCATGCCGGCATTGCAAACACCTGGCCGGCCGGGTCCGGTTGCACCACGGTCAGGCGAACTTCAAACAAGTGTGCGGCCGGGTCCTTTGGCCAGATCGTGTATTGGTGGGGCTGTACCGAATTGTTGTTCACTATGGCTCTGATCCTTCCTCGGGCAGGTGGACTTCCGCCAGCATGCAGCGCACGCTGCCTCCCGCCGATGCTTCGATAGTATCGATTGGCGCGCTGACAATGCGGCTATTTGTCGCGAGCCTCGCACGCTGCCCTTCATCAAGCGCCTGGTATGCGCATTGTGACATTGCGATGACGCGTTCGCCTGCCTTGTTCCGCAGCTCGAGCATATTGCCCGCAAATGCATCCAGCTGTGCATAGCTCAGCGAGACGACGTCATGACCAGTATCTCGCAGTCGCGTAAGCACGGCTTCCCTCTGATCTTCGCGGGGGATAGCCTCATCACATATAACCGCGACCTCCTCGCCCACATGCATAAGCACATTGGTGTGATAGATAGGCACGCCGCCGCTGTCGACAGCATCGAATGCCACAACGTCGTAATCCAGCCGTTGCGCGAAATCCCCGAGCGGGTCAAGGTGTGTTCGCGTGGAAATGCACGCATAGGCAACCCGGTTGACGCGATCCAGAACCATGCTGCCTGTTCCCTCGAGATAGTGCCCGTTCTCCTCGTGCCCGCTCAGGTCGATGACTTCACTGATCGACCGCCCGACCGCGTTACCCAGGTAGTCGAGAATGTCGCTGCGCCTTTCAGTGCGGCGATTCTCTGCTTCCATCGGGTACAGGACGACACGGCCGTCTGCATGCATGCTGATCCAGTTGTTTGGAAATATCGCGTCCGGCGTGTGGGGCACCGGCGTATCCTCGATCACGATGACCTCGATACCGGCGGTCCGCAGCACGTCGACGAGCCCATCAAATTCGCGCAGCGCGGTCGCTTGCTGCTCTTCGGGCGAGGCCGCCGATCGACCCTGAAATCGATTCGACGCCGCGGTCAGCGGATTGCTTTCGAATCCGGCCGGCCGAATCATCATCACCGTGGATGTGAGTTGGGATTCGTTGGCGCTCGTCATGATGTTATTCGCAGAGTGGTCATGCATTATACGTCGGTGTCCGGTCGAATTCGCAATGCGCTAATCAATCCCGCCTGGGTCTGCTTTACCTGGGCCGGGATGACTGTCGGCGTGTCAATGCTCGCAACACCGGTCCGTTTCACGGCTACGTCGATCACGCGACCTGTTGCCCTTGACGTGGGGCGGGTCGTTTTCGCCGCGCTCAACAAGGCCGAGCTTGTCGCGCTCATCCTGCTGTTGATCATCGTACGCGTATCAGGCCGCAGCCGTGAACTCTGGATCGGATGCAGCGTTTTGATCCTGATCGTTCTGGCGCAGGGCGCCTGGCTGATTCCCGAGCTGGCGGCACGCACCGATATCATCCTGTCCGGTGGTGAACCGCTCCCTTCGCATGCGCATGCAATCTACTCGACGCTGGAACTGGCCAAGATCGGCCTGCTGCTGTTCCTGGGGTTCAGGTCGCTGGCAGCAAGCCGCTAGGCTCAGGCCGCAGCGCTTGGCCGTTTCGAGACCTCGGCATACCAGCGTGAGACATGCGTCGCTCCCTCCGGAACCGGGAGCTTGACCCAGCCGGCAAAATCCACGAGCACCAGCGCAGAAATGTCGGCGACGGAGAACCGATCGCCAGCCACAAACGCATTGTCGGCCAGCTGGTCGTCCAGACGGCTGAAGAACTGCAGGACCCGCTGGCGGCCGCGTTCGGCCAGCTCGGGGATCTGCGCATAGGATTCCGGCCCCGGCAGCGCCCGGCCGACCAGTCCCTTTGCGGAATTGCGAAACGCATCCATCATCGACATCAGTCCCAGCTGCTCGACTTTGGCATTCCACATACTCACCTGTGCTCGCTCCAGGCTGGTTGTGCCGAGCAGCCCGGGTTCGGGGTACAGCTCCTCGAGATACTGGCAGATCGCGGTAACCTCACTGAGACAGGTGCCATCATCGAGCTCCAGCGCTGGAACGACGCAATCGGGATTCACCTTCCTGAACGCGTCGCCCAACTGCTCGCCGCTGCCGAGATCGACCTGCACGGTATCGAGTTCAATCCCTTTCTCCGCAAGAAAAATTCGTACGCGCCTTGGACTCGGCGCCGTCGTACAGTCATAAAATTTCACGCTACTTCTCCACCGCGTCCGCCGCCTTAAAAACGGTTTCCGCTGTCTGGTCAAACATCAACGCACGCGCTTTCTCATTGGTCGCCTCGTCACGTCGCCAGTCTTTGCCAAGATCCACCCCGCGCCGGACAGCCGGCCGTTCCTTGATCGTATCGAACCAGCGCCGCAGGTTCGGGAATTTGTCGAGGTCATTGCCGAGGCGGCGGTAGGGAAGCACCCAGGGGAAACTCGCGATATCCGCAATTGAATACTCGCCCGCCAGGAATGGACGATCGCGCAGGCGCACCTCCATGACCGCCAGCAGGCGATCATACTCGTTGGCAAAGCGCGCGCGCGAGTACGGGTGTTCTCCGCGGGCATAGTTGACGAAATGACTGAGCTGACCGGCCATCGGCCCGAGGCCGCCGGCCTGCCAGAACAGCCACTGCAACACCTCGAATCGGGACGACGATTCCGCTGGCAGGAACTTGGCGGCTTTCTCCGCGAGATACACCAGGATTGCTCCGCCTTCAAAGACCGAAATACCGGTTTCGGTATCGACAATGGCGGGCATGCGGTTATTGGGGCTGATAGCGAGAAACGCGGGATCGAACTGATCACCGGCGCCAATGTTCACGCGTCTGAGGTCATACTCGAGGCCGCATTCCTCGAGCATGATGCTGATTTTATGCCCGTTGGGCGTCGGCCAGTAGTAGAGCTCGATCATACGGCATCCTAACAAAGTCGTGGTCGACGACTGTAGTGCCAAAAAAAACCCCGCTCAAGGAGCGGGGTTTCTTACTACTCTGGATCAGGATAAATCTGATCGATGGCGCTGCGCCTACAGAAGGTCGTAGGTGACTCGCAGGTACCAGAACGCGCCATTGAACCCGAACGGGCTGAACTGGCTGTAACGGTTGCCAACGCCGCCGGCTGCGCCCGGATTTTCCTGAGGTGTGGTGTCGAAGGCATTTTGAGCGCCCAGCACTACCCCAAGATTGTCGTTGACACGATAAGCCGCCTCAAGGTCAACCAGGAACTCACCGTCGTAGACGTTGCCGTCTTCCGAGTCGTACCAGTCATCGTAGTAACTCGCACGAACGAGGAAACGCCAGTCATCACCCATGTTGTGGTTGGCAGAGATATTGTAGCGTGTCTCCGGCAGGCCCTCTTCGTACTCACGAATTCGCGTCGCGCCGATATTCGTGCCCGGATTCGCAACCTCGGTATCCGTCTTGTTGAATGAGAGGCCAAAGACCGTGTCACCACCCGCCCATTCGACCGGGTAGGTCGCAACGATATCGAAGCCCTTGGTCTCGGTGTCGAAGTCGTTAGCAAAGAAGCGGAAGTTTGCAAGGTTACCGGCACTTGTAATGCCTTCGGCGATCAGCTGATCCACCTCGGCCGGCGTCAACGCAAAGTCCTGCGTCAGGCTGATGCGATCGTCTACTTCGATCTGGAAGTAATCGACCGTGACGTCAAGCCCGCCAACGTTGAAGAACGTACCGAACGTGAAGTTGGTCGACTCTTCAGGCTCGAGCGGTTTGCCGCCGCGCAGCAGTGCAGGTCCCGACGTTGAAGGAACGGTGCCGTTGTTCACAAGGTCATTCAGCACGAGATCGAACTCGGTTGATACGTTGAACGCATTCGATTGACCCGGTGTCGGCGCCTTGAAGCCTGTGCTTACTGTACCGCGCACACCAAGGTTATCGGTGATGCGGAAGTTTGCCGCGACTTTGTAGTTCGTCGTCGTACCAAAGTCATCGAAGTCTTCGTAGCGAACCGCAGCAGCAATCAGCAGGTTCTCAGTCGGCTCCCACTCGCCGTCGACGTAGAGCGAAATATTCTTGCGGTCAAATACACCGCCCGCGATGTTGCTGAAACCCGGGAAGCCGTTGGATGCGGCGCTGAACCCCTGGTCGGCAAGTACGCCGATCGCAAATGATTCTTCCTGACCCACGGTAATTTCGAACTGCTCGTTACGCCATTCTGCACCGAACGCAATGTTGGTGGTGTCTGACAACGAGTAGGCAAAATCGAGGTTGATCATCTGCTCGACCTGCGTGTAATCACCCGGATCGAACGCTGTCGGCGAAGCCGAACCCAGAGAGGCATTGACGGTATTGCGAATGAAGAAGTCAACGTCGTTCATGCCGGCACCTGCGCTGACATCCCAACGTAGACCGTTGTCCATTTCGCCCCGCACACCCGCGGTAATTGCGGCGTCGGTTACATCACCACCAAAGCGCGGCGTAAACCCGCCCGGGAAGAGTTCCACGAATGACCAGCAATTGTCGTCGGCCTGGACCTGCGCAAGGATGCCCGCATCGGGAATCAACCCATCGGTGCCACTGAGCGGTATACCAACCGGACAGGATCCGCCTACTCCGAGGCCATCCATGTCGCCAACTCGTACAGACGCTATGCCATTAGGATCCGCGTCGCCGTTTGCATCGACAAGCGGGCCAGCGAATACGCCGCCGCGGTTTGTCGGATTACGGAAGTAGAAGCCGCCGTCGACGTGCTTTTGACCGAAGTTGCCGTGCATGTAAGCCGACGTACCGTCGGCCATATCTATACCAAGGTTGGCAAACAGCTTGAGTTCATTCGTGATTTCCGGTGAACCCCAGATTTGAGCCGGGTTGGCGACCGCAGTGTTGCCGGCTGCAATCAGTGCAGCGGCATCGTTACGCTGAATGGACCGATCGGTATCGTCCGATTCGCCATACTCGAAGCTGAAGTTGGCGAAACCGGAGTCCGTCAGCGGGAAGCCGATGTTACCGGCAATGCTGTAGGCCGCGCCGTCACCCTCTTTGTACTCGCCATACTTGGCTTGGAGCGTTGCGCCTTCGGCGTCATCTTTGAGGATGAAGTTCATTACACCCGCGATCGCGTCTGATCCGTACTGCGCAGCTGCGCCGTCGCGAAGGACTTCGACCTGCTTAAGCGCGACGGATGGAATCAGCGAAATATCCGGACCCTGTGCGCCGTCAGCGACACCATTGCCCAGCCAGTAGATAACCGCTGCCCTGTGGCGCCGCTTGCCGTTGACCAGGACCAGCGTGTGGTCAGGTGCCAGGCCACGCAGGTTCGCAGGACGTACAATTGTCGCAGCGTCACTAATCGGCTGCGCATTGACGTTATACGAGGGCACGATATTCCGTACCAGCGTCGACAGGTCAGTTTCACCCTGGTTCGAGAAATAATCCGCGGACAGAACGTCAATCGGTGCCGGTGAGTCCTCAACCGACCTCGCTTTGGCGCGTGTACCTGTGGTTACAATCTCTTCGATCATCTCTTCCTGCGCAAACGTCTGTTGCGGAAACGCAACGACCGATGCGACGGCGAGCCCCAATAATGTCGCCGATCCTTTACCGATTCTCATTCTCATCTAACCTCTCCAATGCCCCTATAGTCTTATAAACCATGGAGTTCCCTTGCCTTGGTTTGCCTGAAGTGTCCATCAACAGGACGTTGACAGTCGACCAATCCACCATCCAGCCTAAGCCGTTGTGAATTCACAACAATCTGTCGAGGGAATACTATTAGACTTATTGTAGTTGGAGTCAAGCAAAAAGGGACTGCAACGGCACCCGCGAGGCTAGTCTCGGGGCCCTAACTCCAGGTGTTCCTGACCGTCGAAAAGGTACATGCTCCGGTTTTCGTAGCGATCCAGGTCGGCGCTGGCCGGCGTTCGGAAGTACTGGCCGCCGCCAGTCTGCGGCTCGCCGCCCAGGGGAGCGTTGGCTGCCAGAGTCCGAGTCGCGCGCACTATCGCATCGCAACCGTCAGCATACAGGCTGATTACGTTGGCAAGGTACGACGAGCGAGGGCGCATCGCCCGACGATTTATTTCGATCACCGGGCCCGTGTCGATGCCGCCGTCGACGATGCGGTGCAGCGTCGTCCCGATCCGGGACTCGCCTGCCAGCATCGCCCAGAACGTCGCCATCACGCCACGATAGTCGGGAAGAATTCCGGAATGCAGGTTAATGACGCCGTGCTTGGCAATCTGGATGAAGTCGGGCTGAAGGATGCGACGGTAGCGTATGGATATGACGAGGTCGGGCTGCAGAGCCGCCAGTGTCGTGAGGCCCTCTGGCGAATTCGGGCGGGTCAGCGTCGCGGGCGAGACGAGATCTTTACGAATCGCACCGGCCAACGCGCCGGCAAGGAACTGCCCACACAGTTGTCCGTCCACCCTGGCCAACTCGATCAGC
This sequence comes from Chromatiales bacterium, assembly GCA_004282875.1. GTDB lineage: Bacteria > Pseudomonadota > Gammaproteobacteria > Steroidobacterales > Woeseiaceae > UBA1847. Next base: position 26,042 of record SHLT01000038.1, read on the forward strand.
CGACGATCCGTGTCGCCCTGGTTCTCGAGGTCGCCTGACAGGAAAACCGAGTAGTGATGCTCAGGCATCGAACGCATGACACGCTCGAGCGCGTACAAACTGGCTATGTCGCGATGTCCCAGTAGCGTGATATTCATTCGTGCAGTCCAAAAAAAAGCCGCAACCAGTTAAGGCTGCGGCTTTTTCGAATATAAATCCTGGCGGTGTCCTACTCTCACATGGGGAGACCCCACACTACCATCGGCGCTGCATGTTTTCACTTCCGAGTTCGAAATGGGATCGGGTGGTTCCCATGCGCTATTGCCGCCAGGAAGACTGGTATTGCCTTTAGCAATTTAGAAATTTCTGACAATCTGAGATTTGGTACTTACAAGCGTCGCATTTCATGTCGCACACAACACCAAAACTTTTTGGCGTTATATGATCAAGCCTCACGTGCAATTAGTACTGGTTA
>SHLT01000039.1 GCA_004282875.1 Chromatiales bacterium
TGTTCTCATATCGACGGGCATCTGACCAAGGCCATGATCACCGAAACCGAGGCCTACGCCGGTATAGGAGATCGGGCTAGCCATGCGTACGCCGGCCGTCGAACCGCGCGGACCGAGCCGATGTACCGCGAGGGCGGCATCGCCTACGTCTATCTTTGCTACGGCATCCACCACCTTTGCAACGTCGTCACGGGCAAGCGAGATGACCCGCAAGCCGTGTTGCTGCGCGCTGGTGATCCGTTAGCCGGCCTCGACGAAATGCGCGCGCGGCGCGGCAAGTCCGCTGCCCGGAACAAGCTGCTGGCCGGACCCGGCTCCCTGTCGCAGGCACTGGGAATTCATACCGGGCTCAGTGGCGTCAGTCTCCTTGGCGACCAGTTGTGGATCGAAGATCAAGGTTACGCGGTCGTTGATGCCGACATCGCGATCGGGCCAAGGATCGGCGTCGACTATGCCGGTGAGGATGCGGCACGGCCGTATCGATTCCTGCTTACTAGGTAGCCGGCACCAGCTTTAGTGCCTCACTGGTGCAAAGCACATCCATCCTGAGGTCACTATTCTCGATCAGCCCTATATGTGCATAGCGCTCCGACAGTTCGGCGCGTTCCGCGGCAACATAGAGATCGGGGTGTGCCCAGAAAGAGTCACACATCGCGACAAGTTGGCGGCGTACATAAATTCGCGGCAGCCGGGAGTATTGATTGGGATTCAATGCCTCATCCCAGAAGGCGTTGACGTGGTCCGCCCAATCAAACTCGCGTTGTACGACCCAGTACCCTTCATCCCACCTCAGAATCGCCGGCTTGCCTGGAATGAAGTCGTCTTCAAACAGGCTGCGATAAAATCGATAGCCCTCGAAATTGGCCACCAGGTCGGCGTTGGAAAATGACCCCGTCGTGGCCTGGCCGAAGATTGCCTTCTCGGTCAGCACCGAACGTTTCGCCGCCTCGCGTTCAGAACCCATGTCAAGGTAACGTTTGTAGAACTTGCGGCCCTGGGATATGAAGTGACCGATTTTGTCAGTGCCGACGAGTTCGTCATTCAGCCGAATGGTCTTGCCGATGCCAAACAGCGTCGACACGCGCAACGACCACAGCGGGTAACCGGAATAAATAGAGTCATTTCGCTCTGTGTCGAGCCTTTCCACGTCCGGCGACGTCATTGCCCAACGTTCGAGTTTATCGACGTAGTGGATGCCGCCTATCCGCCCGTAGAACTCGTCAACGAATGTCATCTCGTCGTGATCCATCGACCACTCCTTCGCTATGTCCCTGATGGTCTCGTTTACTTTTGCGTTAAGTAATACGGTGGAATCCGCGACTTCCTGGTCGCGGTTACTGTGCTGGTCAGTCTCGTAGGCGGGCGCCGATGACGCGGCCAGGCCGAGAATGAACAGGCCTATTATTGAGCAGCTTCGAATCATTTCCGTGGCCGGGAGCCAGTCCAGGGGTGTAGCTATGCGCCCAGAATACACCCTCTCTGAACACTGCACAGCGCATCCTTGTCACACTTCTCGATGCCCTGGCCACCCATATAGGTATTTTCCGAAACTGGGAAACGACCTGGCCATCACCACATCCAGCATGAATTCCGGCGATCGCTGAGCGCCGCCGGTGCCCAGTGGACGCAGGTATTGGAAGGTCAAGTCACTGGGAGAGGATCATGTTGGGCAAAGGACTCAGCGCGATAGGTGCTGTGGCGCTGCTCTGTGCGCCACCGTTGGCGCCAGCAGCGAATTTCGACGTAAATAACCCCGCAGAGTTTCAAGCAGCGCTGACTGCGGCAGCGTCGAACGGCGAGAACGATGTCATCAACGTCGGGGTGTGCTCCGGCGCAGGCTGTTTCACGGTCGACCAGGCGTCAATTTACGACATTGTCACGCCCCTGACTTTTACATCAACCGAGGGGCTGTCGCTGACGATCGACGGGCTGGACTCCGATACCCGGGTCCTGAGCCGCGACTTCAACAACGCCAACAATGCCGGCATGCTGTTCATAGACACCAGCGGTGCCGCCAACGATTTTGGCGCGGAAATCGTCGTCAAGGGCATCACTGTCGCGAACGGCAACAATGTGGGTGACGATGGCGGCGCCCTGAATATTCGCGTCAACAGCCCCCGCGTCGAGGTTTCGGGCAGTGTCTTCGAGAGCAATGCGGCGGACGGCAACGGCGGTGCCTTGTTCATACGCTCCGAAACCGGCGCTGAATTTCCGATTCAGATCTTCGACGTCACCTTCGACAGCAATAGTGCGGGACTCGGCGGTGGCGGTGCCCACGTGGCGGCCACGGGCGATCGAATCGTAGAGATCTGGGATGTCAGCTTCTTCACCAACGACGCTGCGAACGGCGGCGGACTGGAGGTCGAGGGACTCGACCCGGCCGACCCCGTGTTCGAGCGGGTCTCGTGGGTGACAATCGACGATTTCGATTTCGACGACAATATTGCCCGCTCAGGTAACGGTGGCGGCGCGGATATTGCGGCGACCGACATCGACGTCAACATCGGCGGTTTCGTCAGAAACACGGCCAACAGTGGCAGCGGAGCGGGCCTCTACGTGCGGCGCAATTTTATCGCGCTCGACATCGTGAACACCGGTTTCGCCTGGAATATCGCGGGCATCGATGGCGGCGGCTTCGCGTTTGAATCGAATGACGGTGCGACCATACGGTTGATCAACAATACGCTGTTCCGCAACGACTCCAACGATCGCGGTTCCGGCGGCCTGCTGACAATCGGCGGCTCCACGGGCGTGGCACAGGTGTACAACAACATCATTTACGGCAACACCGGGGCCAACGTCATCGGGCTCGACCTCTATGTCGACAATGACCCGTTCTCCGACATTCCGGCCACCGTCAACTTCTTCAACAACAACATCACCGATATGACGGGCTTTCCGGACGCGAGTGCGTATTTTGAAATCGTCTCGAGCGCGGAGCTCAGCGCGGGCAACAACATTGCCGGCGATCCGCTGCTCGTCGACATTACCGAGATAAACCCCGATCCGATGCAGACGCAGAACTCGCCGACGATCGACATGGGCGACGACAATGCCCCTGGTGTCCCCAGCGTGGACTACCAGCTGCAGGCGCGGCCGGCGGGCAATGCGGTTGACATCGGCATGGACGAGTTCGTGCCCGGTGCCCTGCCGTCCGTCGACATGAGCGTTACCAAGACGGACAGCCCCGACCCGGTCACGGGTGGTGAAGACGTCACGTACACGATTGTCGCCACCAACAACGGCCCGGACGACGCCACTAACGTGGTCATCACGGACACACTGGATGCGCAGGTGACGTATGTTTCGGCAACGTTCGACCAGGGTACGCCCTGCACAACATCAATGTTTATAGACGTCGTTGTCGTGACCTGCGTACTCGGGGACCTTGCCGTCAACGGCAGCGCGTCCGGGACGATCGTCGTGACGAGCCCGGTTGTCGAGGTTACCGGCGGCATTGCCAATTCAGTCAGCGTTTCGGCCAACGAAACCGACCCCAACACGGAGAACAACACGGCACAGCAAGGCACGACCGTGGTTCCCGAGGCGGGACCGGCACAGGCCGACCTGGCGGTCACCAAGGTGGATACACCCGATCCGGTATTCTCCGGCGGTCCCGACCTGACCTACACGATCACGGTCGAGAACAACGGTCCGGATACCGCGACAGGTGTGACCGTGACGGACACGCTACCCGCTGATGTAAGCTTCCTGTCCGCTACCTCGAGTGCCGGACAGTGTGACGCCGCGCCCGATATGAGCGGCGTCCTGGCGTGCGGTGTTGGTGATCTCGCAAGTGGCAGCAACGCGACGGTGACCCTCGTGGTAGAGCCCGCGGTTGTTACTGAGCCGTCGACCATCACCAACAGAGTCGACGTAGTCGCCAGCGAAGAGGACCCGACGCCGGCAAACAACTCCGCGACCGAGGACACCACGGTGAACCCACCGTCGGCTGACATGATTGTCACCACCAGCTCTTCACCGGCTTCGCCGATGATCAACGAGCAGGTCACCTACACCGTTACGGTGACCAATGACGGCCCGAGCGACAACAGCGGTGTCGTTATCACGATAACGCTGCCGCCTGAGGCAACATTCCAGTCCGTCACCATCGCGCAGGGTAGCTGCGATGTCAGCAACGGCACCGTGACCTGCACGATTGGCGATCTCGCGGCCGGCGTATCTGTCAGCGCAACAATCATCGTCACTGCACCGAATGAACCGATGACACTCACACTGAGTGCAACGCTGGTGGCAGATGTTGCCGATCCCGTTAGTGAGAACAACGCTGACTCCGAGGAGGTAACTGTGATTGACGTAGTCGACCTCGTGATCCGGGGAACGAGTAAAGGTACCGGAAGTATTGGCTGGTTCGAGCTGCTGCTTACCGGCTTCGCCGGCCTGGCCGTCTTCATGAGCCGAAGGCGCCAGATCGCAACAGGCAAGGCCGTGAAAACGCTTGGCCTCTTCGCAGTCGCTTTCGTCGTATTGGCCATGCCAGTGGAAGCGACTCGTGCTGAGGGCAACGCGTACCTCGGCGCGAGCGTCGGGACGCTGGATCTCGACTACAGTGCGACCGACCTGACGCAGGATCTTGCCAGCCTGGGCTGGAACATCAACAACCCGAGCGTCGACGACTCGGGAACTGCCTGGAAAGGATACGGTGGCTTCGCTTTCAACGACTACTTCGCGGTTGAAGCCGGGTATGTCGATCTGGGCAAGGTGGTCACGGAGTTCGGCGCTTCGGTCGCGCCCACACAGATCAGTGCGATTCTGAGTGACACGCTCAGCATCCACCCTTACCAGGGCGACGGCTGGTTCGCCGCTGCTGTCCTGAGGTGGCCGGTACAGCCGGATCGTTTTACGCTGGTGGCACGCGGCGGCACGTTCTGGTGGGAATCGGACCTCGACGTTCGTGTCATAAGCGGCGGTGTTGGCAACATCACCAACCAGATAAGCGGAACCGATACCATGTTCGGATTCGGCCTGGAGTGGCACTTCAATGAGCACTGGTCGATGACGGCCGATTGGGAACGTTACCAACTCAATGAGTGGCTCGACGTTCCGTCGATCGGTGTAAGGCTGGACTTCTAGGGCACTGAACTGGGAACAGTTCATCCCTGGCGACGTCGACGACCCGAAGCTTTCGGGCGGGCAGGATTGTGCGGCCTAGTACGTATAATCCGCCATCGTCGGCGCCGCCAGGGCCGTATTTGACGGCGTATACTTTGAGGGTACTGTGGATCACGATCGAGGTGGACACTATGCCTGCACAGCAACTCAAGAGCTTTCTCGACAGCAACCATGTGAAGTACAAGACCATCAGCCACTCGCCCGAGTACACGGCGCAAGAGATCGCAGCAAGCGCACACATTCCAGGGAAGGATCTCGCCAAGACGGTTATCGTCAAGGTCGACGGTGAGTTCGCGATGGCTGTACTTCCTGCTTCCATGCACGTCAGCCTGGCCAGCCTGAAAGACGCCGCCGGAGTCGGCAATACCGAACTCGCCTCCGAAGACGAGTTCGAAAGCCTGTTCCCGGACTGCGAGCTGGGCGCCATGCCGCCCTTCGGCAACCTCTACGACATGCCCGTGTTTGTGGCAGCGGAGCTCGCCGAGGACGACGAGATCGCATTCAATGCCGGCTCGCATACCGAGCTCGTGCAACTCGCGTTCAGCGACTTCGACAAGCTTGTGCACCCGAGGATAGTTACGCTGAACTGACCGCCAGGTGCGACAGCATGGCGCAAGACGCGGTCATCCGCGGGCGCGATTTGGTATTCGTTTCGCCCGGTGCTTTACATAATGCGGAACACGTCGTTTCCGTGATGGTCTATATTAATAATATATGTACAGAACGACCGTAATAGCGGCGCTTCTCGTCACGCTGTACGCCGGGACCGCCGACGCGCAAGGGTCTCTGCGCTGCAAGGGCCGCTTCATCGATGTCGGCGCCGGTGCTGCAGAGGTGATCGCGCTCTGCGGAGAACCTGGGCAGCGCATCGTGAGCCGGGTCCCCGTACGCGCCGCGGTACTGACGGGCTTCACGCGTGTCGCCGGATACGCGACTACCGAACAATGGGTTTACGATCGCGGCTGGGGAAAGTTCCCCGCCGTGCTGCATCTGGATGAAGGCAAAGTACGACGCATTGATTACTTGCCGCGCCGGTCGAGAGGCAATTAACAACAACACAACGGACGGGAGGCAACAACAGTGATAACAGCCAAACGTAACCGCAGAACGGACAATGCAAAACGCTGCAGGCAGCGGCGCGCGTGGCTTATCGCCGCCGGTCTCGCTGCGATCATCAGCGCGCCGAGCAGCGCCAGCGCGCAGGTTGCAGGTCAGACGGCTACGGCCAACACCGAGCAACTTTACGACACCGTCAATGGGTCTGTTTGCACCATCGTCGCGGTCGCAACAGACGGCAGCCACGTGAGCCGCGGCAGCGGCTTCGTGCTGAGCGGCACTGGCTTGCTGGTTACCAATGCACACGTTATTGCCGGGCTGCAGAACGCCACGGCCAAGTGCGGCGGCCAGCAACTCGATATCCGCCGCATCGTCAAATTCGACCGGGACGTTGACCTCGCGATCGGCGAGATCGGGCCCGTCGACGTACCGGGCCTGACCCTGGCCGAGAGCAAGGAGATCCGGCCGGGTACGCCAATTTACGTGTTCGGCAGTCCGTTTGGACTCGAAGGCACAATTACGCCCGGACTCGCGAGCGGCGAACGCGCAATCGACGGGCGATCATACATCCAGGTATCGGCCCCGATCAGCGCCGGTAGCAGCGGCGGGCCGGTCACAGACGAAAATGGTGCAGTCCTCGGCATCATCGTCGCGTCGCTCGAAGTCGCGCAAAACATCAATTTCGCAATTCCGGCCTCGGTGATTGCAGAACTGCCAGACGTCGACATGCAGCCGGTGCAGCTCGCCGAACAAAGGTCCGATGTGAGCACGGCGCCCGTCGTCGAGGCACCGTCACAGCCTGAGCGGCGGATTGTTGCAGCCGGGACCGCGGCCTTTCGCGGCAATACCTTTGGCTCGCCTTGCAACGATGTCGTACTCGCCGAATACCAGCGCAAGAAACCGATAGGGGGCCATCCGCGCAATGTCCGCTTCAACAAGGCGTATAGCGGCAAGTTGCAATTTGATGTCGATCTTCTCGGCACCCCCGCTACGGTTTTTTACGCCTGCGACGCGCGCTTTGGCATGACCGAAGGCTACTACCAGATTCGCGGCCACGCAGAGGGTGTCGATTCGATTGCGCGCATCTTGCGATCCAAGTATGGCGGTGGCATCGCGCGCACGATTTCCGAGGCAGACGCAAGAGAGCGCGGCTGCATGTTTAATTTCTCACTGCCTGGCAGCCGCTACTACCGGCCCTCGGAATTGCAGAGCTGGCGCATCGATGATCGCTTTCACATCGACCTCATCGTGTGCGGCGGCCGCTCGACCACGACGTTGCTGTACTATCGCGACCCCGCGCTCATCGCCAGTGCCGGCGCTGTCGCCAGGGTGACCGCATTACCCGGCCGGCCCGGCTACAAGGAAGGCGACCTGTAGCGGTACTCCGGAATTTACAGCTCGCGTACTGTGGCTTCTGACTGGAGAAAACGCTCGTCGCGCGCACCCCCGGTAACCACCGATTGCCCGTACCCCCGGCCACATGCGAGACTGGTGCGGAAGCTTCCGAAGAGAGGTGACCCAGATGAGCGTCGACACCCGTTACAGTCTCGATGAACGCAGCCTGGACCGTGGCCTGGTTCGCTGGATAATGAAGTCCGTCGGTAATCCGCGCATCTCCGTGCGGCTCTGGAACGGCGACGAATTCCGTGTGACCGAAGCACCCCCCGTCGCCTGCATGGAGTTCCGCAGCCGCCGTGCCGTGTTCAAGCTTTTGCGTGCCCCGTCCGTGGGCTTCGGCGAGTGCTACAGCGAGGGACTGATCGATATCCACGGCGATTTCCTGGCGTTCGCCAACGAGATCACGGCCGCGGTCACGCAACGCGACGCAAACCGTTATTACATACCCAGGCTAAAGTCCCTGTTGCACGCCGCGCGGCCTAACTCGCTCAGTCGCTCGCAGCACAACGTGCATCACCATTACGATCTTGGCAACGACTTCTATAAGCTGTGGCTCGACGAGCGCATGGTTTACACCTGCGCGTACTACGACACGCCGGCCGCCACGCTGGACGAGGCGCAGGTCGCCAAGCTCGACCACGTCTGCCGGAAACTGCAGCTCGCGCCCGGGCAGAAGGTCATCGAGGCTGGCTGCGGCTGGGGTGCCTTGGCCCTGCATATGGCCGAGCACTACGGCGTTGAAGTGATCGCCTACAACAACTCCAGGGAGCAGGTCGCCTACGCAAGGGAGCGTGCGGCCGCATTGAAGCTGGACGACCGGGTCACGATCGTCCAGGACGACTACCGCAACATCCATGAACGCTGCGACGCCTTCGTGTCGGTCGGCATGCTGGAGCACGTGGGCCTCGCCAACTTCCGAACGCTGGGCGCACTCATCAAGCGCGTACTGAAACCCGACGGTATCGGCCTCATCCATTCCATCGGGCGCAGCTTTCCGAATCCGCCCGACCCGTGGATCCTCAAACACATCTTCCCCGGCGGCCATATTCCGAGCCTTAGCGAGATGATGTCCGTCTTCGAGCCTTACAAGTTCTCTGTTCTCGATGTCGAGAACCTGCGGCTGCACTACGCACGCACCTGCGCCGCGTGGCTTGCGAGCTTCGAGGCGGAGGCTGACAAGGTGGCCGATTTGTACTCCGAGGAATTCCTGCGCGCGTGGCGCCTGTACCTGGCCGGCTCCTCCGCCGGCTTCGAGTCCGGCACGCTGCAGCTCTACCAGGTCGTGTTCGCGCCGCGCGGCAACAACGACGTCCCGTGGACGCGCGAGCACCAGTATCCGAGAGCTGCGGAGTCGCATTAACGTGCAAACGGCCGACGCCATCGTTGTCGGCGGCGGACCCGCGGGCTCGACCTGCGCCTGGAAGCTTCGCGAGGCCGGCCTCGACGTGCTCGTTCTTGATCGGGCAGCCTTCCCCCGCACCAAGCTGTGTGCGGGCTGGGTCACGCCCGAAGCCCTCCAGGACCTCGAGCTCGATCCTGGCGACTATCCACACAGCATCATGACGTTCGACAATCTGCACGTGCACTGGAAAGTGCTCGGTGCAAAGCCCGCCACGCGGCAATTCTCGATTCGGCGCTACGAGTTCGACGACTTCCTGCTGCGCCGGGCCGGCACCCGGTTACTGCAGCACAAGGTCCGCGACATACAGCGCGATCATGGCGACTACGTCGTCGACGACGCGTTTCGCAGCAAGTACCTAGTCGGCGCCGGCGGCACGGCCTGCCCCGTGTACCGCGCGCTCTTTAGCGAGCGGGCGCCGCGCAACGGCGCCCTGCAGACGGCAACGTACGAACACGAATTCGCCTACGACTGGAAAGACCCGGCGTGCCACCTGTGGTTTTTCGAGGGCGGGCTGCCCGGCTACGCCTGGTACGTACCCAAGGCCAACGGCTACGTCAACGTGGGCCTCGGCGGCATGGCCGAACAGCTGAAACACAAGGGCGGGCACCTGCGCGAACACTGGGCGAAATTCGTCGCAAGGCTGAAAACGCGCGGCCTGGTCGACTACGACGCCTACGATCCCAGCGGCTACAGCTACTACGTACGCGGCGAAGTCGATGCCGTCAGCGACGGCAATGCGTACATCGTTGGCGATGCCGTCGGTCTTGCAACCCGCGACATGTGCGAGGGTATCGGGCCGGCCGTCAGGAGCGGACTGCTCGCTGCACGCTCTATTGTCACGGGCGAGTCGTATTCGCTCGACGGGATCGGCAAACTCAGCGGCAACGGCTTTCCGAGCAGGCTTTTAGAGCGCCAGTTCGTCAGACATTAAGCGGTCGAGATCGACTGGCCCGTCGGTCGCGACCTCGACAACGAATTTGCGTTCCTCTTCATCGAGTGCATCGGCATGCCCGAGCTGGTAACGGAGCACGGCGACGTCCGCCTCGGACGGCTCATCGCCGGCATCCTGCCTGCGCTCCAGCCGTCGCTGCAGTTCCGCGCGCGCCGCAGCCGTGCTGACGATCACAAACGGCGCGCCGACGCGCCCGGCCAGGTCGCGGAAACGATTCCGCTCGCCACGATCGAGGAACGCGGCATCGACGATGACGGTGTGGCCCGCCTCCAGCATGGATTCGGCGAGCCCGCTGAGACGCCGGTAAACCTCCGTGCGTGCACCCGGTGCGTACAGCCCCTGGGCTACTGCGGAGCCGCTGCCCTGCGCCTCTTTCAGTCCGTGCAGCCGTTTGCGCTCGATATCCGACCGCACACGAATCGCCGGCAAGCGCAACATCAACTGCCTGGACAACCAGGTTTTGCCGGACCCGGAATAGCCGTGCATGATCATGAGCCGCGGCGCGCCTGTATCGACCCAGCGTCGGGCAACGGCGCAGTAATGATTCATCTCTTCGTAGTCGCGTTGCCGGTTCGCGTCGTGTTCCCTTTCAAGCGCGCGAATTGCCGCGATCTTGGCGCGAATCAGTGCATGATAAACAGCATACAAGCCGAGCAGCGTTACGCCCTCGTAGTCGCCGCTGCATTCGAGGTAACGGTTGATGAAGGAATAAGCCAGCCGTGTCTTTTCACGGGCCACGAGATCCATGACCAGGAAGCTCACGTCGCTGATGACATCGATATTGCGCAGCTCGACGCTGAACTCGATGCAGTCGTAGGGCACGATGCCCGACGGTAGCCGGACCAGGTTCTTGAGATGCAGGTCGCCGTGGCACTCACGCACGAAACCGCACTCGTACCGGGCGATTACCGACTGGCGGCAGTCGTCGAGATTCTGCCGCGTCCATGACAACAGCCTCTGCCTGTCCTCGGCGTCGGCGCCTTCCTGCAGGTAATCGAAATTGTCGAGCATCGCCTGGCGGATCGCGGCGTAAAAAGCGTCTGCAGTGACTGCCTCGTAGACCGGGACCGCACGGTGAATGCGCGCCACGGTCTCGGCGAGATCCCTCATATCGACATCGTCCAGCCGGCCGGCCAGAAGCTGCTCATCGAGTTGCGCACTTTGCGCAAACTGTTTCATCTTCAGCGCATACTCGATCGGCGTTCCGGCCCCGCCGACTTCCGGTGCCCGGAAGCTGCCGGATATCGGCACAACGTCTACGTAGATGTCCGGAGCCCAGCGGCGATTCAGCTCGAGTTCGAGTTCGCAAAAGTGTCTGCGCTTTTCACGCGTGGAGTAGTCGAGGAAGTCGAGCTTGATCGGTTTCTTGATCTTGTAGGCAAAGTCCCCTGTCAGCACGACCCAGGAGATATGCGTATCGAGAACGCGTAGATCTTCGACGGGATGATCGTACGCACGCCCATGCAACAGCGCTTCAAGCAGCGCCTTTTCGCGCTCGACGGGTTCGAGATCAAGATCGTGGTGATCCATTGGCGGGACTCGTATATATGCCCAGAATAGCACCGTTAACGCCCATAATTGCCTTACACCGGTGTATGCCGCGATAATGCTTCCCGTCATTGATTCCGTTGCAACAATGGCAGGCCTTGGTGGTCCAAAACTATTCGCAGCCTGAGGCTTGAATAAAAAGCAAACGCGACCAGGGGGGCCAATGCGGCTGACACGAGCCAGTCTTGCCAATCCTTCCGCCGTAACCATTGTTGCGTCGGTCGTCGTGCTGCTCGGCTTGATCTCGGTTTTCCGCATCCCGGCACAGCTGTTGCCGCAGATCGAAAAACCGGTCGTCACCGTGGCTGCCGCCTGGCCCGGGGCGTCACCGCGAGAGATCGAGTCGGAAATCACGGTTCCGATCGAGGAGGTGCTCCAGGGCACCCCCAACATGACGGAAATGGGCGCCTGGAGCATGCCGAATTTCTCGTGGATCCAGCTCGAGTTCGCGCTCGAGACGGACATGACGCATGCCCTGATCGAGATCATCAGCCGTTTGAATCGCCTGCGCCCGCTGCCCGGGAACGCCGACAGGCCCAACGTCAGCATGGGTGAATGGGGTGATGCAAATGACCAGCTCATCGAATACTTTATTGAGCAGCTCGAAGGCGATGAACAGGACCTGGTTCGCAACAAGCGATACTTGCGCGAGGTTATCCGGCCCGAAGTCTCAGGCCTGTACGGCGTGTCGCGGGTCAGCATGTTCGACACCAGCGGCAACGCAAGCGACCAGCTGCAGATAATTGTTGACCCGTACAAAGCGGCCGAACTCGGCATCGACATCGCGCGCGCCGCCGATCGCATCGGGCGCTCGGCCAACATTTCTTCGGGCGTTGTCGACGTTGGCCGACGCAGCTACACGCTGCGCGTCGAGGGGCGCTATGACGTCGACGAGCTGGCGGACCTGATCCTCGACTGGCGCAATGGACTGCCGATCAAGCTCGGCGACGTTGCGACAATCAAGTACGGCCCACCGAAGCGAGAGGGCTTCATCTATCACAACGGCCGCTCGGCAGCGCGTTTTTCAATTTCGAAAACCAACGATGCCAATGTGCTCGAGGCGCTGGAAGGCGTAAAGCAGCACATGAACGAACTCAACGAAAACGAGTTCAAGGATCGCAACCTGCTTGCCGCCTACAGTTTCGATCCCTCGGTTTACATCAAGCGTTCGATCAGCCTGCTCACAGGCAATCTTGCGGCCGGCATCCTGCTCGCCATCGGTGTCCTGTGGCTGTTCCTGCGCCAGTGGCGCGCGACACTGATCATCGCCCTTGCCATCCCGGTGTCGCTGCTGACGACGTTCGTCGTTCTATCATTGGGTGGCCGCTCACTCAATGTCATCTCCCTGGCCGGTCTCGCCTTCGCCACGGGCATGGTGCTCGATGCGGCGATTGTCGTGCTCGAGAACATCGTGCGCCTGCGAGAACGCGGAGAGAATGCCGCCGAGGCGAGCGACAACGGCACGTCACAGGTATGGGGCGCGTTGCTCGCCTCTACGGCGACAACGGTGGCGATCTTCATACCGATCATGTTCCTGCAGGACGTCGAGGGCCAGATGTTCGCCGACCTCGCTCTGACCATCGCGATTGGCGTCGTCGTATCCTTGCTGGTCGCCATTACGATCCTGCCAACCGCGTCGCGGTACTGGATGAAGGAGCTTCCAACGCAGCCCGGCCAGTACTGGCTCTGGGACCGCCTCGCGGACCGCATCATTGAGCTCACCGCCACGCAGACTCGTCGCTTCGGCTGGATCGTCGGGCTCATGGCCGGCTCAGTAATGTTTACGGTATTGCTATGGCCGGAAAGCAACTACCTGCCGCCGGTCAAGCGCGACACGGTCGACAGCTTCCTGTTTTTCCCGCCGGGCACCAATGTCGAAACCGCCGACCGCGAAATTGCGCAGCTCCTGATCGAACGCCTCGAACCGCACCTCGAGGGCGAGAAGGAGCCGGCCATACGCGATTACTTCCTGTGGTCGTTCCCTGGCGGTAGCGGCGGCTGGCTAGCGATTAATCCGGTCGACGGGACCAACCTCGATGAGTTTCAGGCCGTCGTCCAGAACGAGATCGTGGCGGGCGTGCCGGACATGTTCAGCTTCACGCTGCGCCGCAGTTTGTTCGGTGGTTTCGAGAGCTCGAATAGTGTCGAGATGCGCCTCGCGTCAACCGACATCGACGGCCTCAAACCGGCCGTGGCCAGGGCCATGAACCTGATCCCGCAGCGGATGCCGGGTGCCTCGGCACAACCGCAGCCGGACCCGTTCGCCGAGGCCAACGAGCTGCGCTTCACGCCGAATGACGTGCGTCTCGCCGAGGTTGGCTGGACTCGCGCAGACCTGACCCGCGTCATCATGGAGCTTGGACAGGGTGTCTGGCTGGGCGAGTACTTTACCGGGCGTGAGCGTGTCGATATCTATCTCAAGACAACGCGCTTCGATACGCCAGAGGAAATGGCCGCGCTGCCGGTTGCCACGCCGGCAGGCGGGCTCGTGCCTCTCGGCGACATTGCTGACATTTCGATATCGCCATCGCCGTCCCAGATAACGCGCATCAACCGCGCACGCGTTTACAGCGTGATTGTCAATCCGGCCGATGGCATGTCGCTCGAAGCGCTGGTCAACGAACTCAAGACCAACATCGAACCCGAGCTCCGGGCGCTAATGCCCGCCGATGGCACCATTCAGTACGCGGGCAGCGTGCAGGATCTCGAGCGCGCCATCAGCACGCTCGGTGCCAACTTTCTTATCGCCATCGGTTTGCTGGTGCTCATCATGGCCGGCCTGTTCCGGTCACTGAAGGACGCCGTGCTGGTCGCGATTTCGATTCCCCTGGCAGCCGTCGGCGGTGTCTTCGCGATCACTATCATCAACCAGATCAACTTCCAGCCGCTGGATCTGCTCGGAATGATCGGCTTCATCATTCTCATCGGACTCGTCGTCAACAACGCGATACTGCTCGTCGCGCAAACGCGTGCCGCCGAGAACCGCGGCCTCGATCGCGCAGACGCTGTCCGGCAGGCACTGCGATATCGCCTGCGGCCAATCTTCATGAGCACGCTGACCAGCCTGTTCGGCATGTTGCCCCTCCTCGTCATCCCGGGTGCAGGCAGTGAAATCTACCGCGGCATGGCAGCGGCGATTGTCGGCGGCATGACGGTATCGACGCTGTTCACGCTGCTGTTGTTACCCAGCTTGCTACAATTGACGTTCGGCCAACGACAAGTGACATCGTGACGAATTCGACCATCAAATGCCTTTCGCGGTACGGCGTGCTGGCGCTTGCCGGCGTTGTTGTTGCCGGCCCGGCGTGGGGCCAGGATGATGCGTTCGCGTTTCCGCCGGCTCGTGTCGAAGTGGCATTAGCGGAAATGCGCGAGATGGCGCCGTCGGTCGATGTATCGGGAACCGTAGTGAGCCTCAACGACTCACGCATCGCCAGTGAAATTGAAGGTGTGCTGACGTGGCTGGCCGATGTCGGCGACGCGGTCGACGCCGGTGACGTCATCGCGCGCATCGATCCACAATTCATCAGGATCGAGGTCACGCGCGCGCAGGCCGAAGTTGCCCGGCTTCGTTCCGACTTCGAGTACCGCGAGCTACAACTCGAGCGCACCGAGGAACTCGCCACCAAGAACAGTGTGTCCAAAACCCTGCTTGACGAGGCACGTGCACAGCGAGAGCAGGCACAGCACTCGCTCACCGACGCAGAAGCGGCTCTGGAACGCGCACGTGCGAATCTTCAACGCACACAGATTCGCGCCGCGTTCGCCGGCCACGTCGTGGCACGGCTCGCGTCCGTCGGCGAGTTTGTTAACGTCGGCGAGGATGTGATTCGCCTCGTGGACACACATCGGATCGAGATTTCGCTGCCTGCGTCACTGGCGCTGACCGCCTATATAGAACCGGGTATGGACCTGGCTGTCCGGAATAACGGCGTTGAGCGGGTACACCCCGTGCGAACCGTGGTGCCGGTCGGCGATGCGGTATCGCGCATGGTCGAGGTACGCCTGAGTGCCGGTGACGGTGGGTGGCTTGTGGGCACGCCTGTAAAGGTGAGCCTTCCCAGCGACACCCCGGCGGCGACCGTCGCCGTTCCAAGAGACGCGCTCGTCGAACGTAGCGGCCAGTCGTTCGTCTACAAAGTGACCGAAGACGGTACCGCTGAGCAGGTGACGGTCAGCATCCGTTCGATTGTTGGCTTGTGGGTTGGCATTGCCGACGGTGTCGCTCCCGGGGATCGGGTCATTGTGCGCGGCGCCGAACGCCTGGCGCCTGGTCAGGCCGTCGAAGTGATCGAGACTGTCAGCACTCCCTGAACGTCGTTGCTACCGCCCTGTGGTCCACGTCCAGTTCGATGACCGCATCTGCCACGTTAGGCAAATGTCGAATGTTGTCTCTCGTGATTCTTTCGTAGAGCTGGATGAATCTTGCGACTTCGGCGTCGCTCATGATGCCCTTTGCAGCACTGCCTTTTTTCGCTCGCAGCTTGTGCTCCTGTTGCAGCCGCCATTCATACACAACCTCGAAGTTCGGCGCTTTTAGAAAAAGCAGCGCGTCGAGCATTGCGAACAGTGCCCTGTACTCGGCACTCAGCCTCTCGTTGACGTATGCGCGCCAGGTCGCATCAGTATCTTCATCTCTCTCCAGCAGATTTACCGGCTGCTCCAGCTCAGACGGGGCGCAGGGCTGAGAAGCAACACACCAGCCTTCGAATATCACGAGGTCCACCGGACCGGTAACGAGAGGCCACTCGTCCTCTGGAAAGCGGTCGTCAACCGATTTGTCGAATCGCGGAATGCGTATCGCCGAGTCGGCCCCGAGCGACTTCAGCTGCTCGATCGTTCGTAGACCAAGAGTTACGTCATGCGTGCCTGGAACACCCCGTATTTCCAGCAAAGGATGAACATCCTGCGCCAGGGAACGACGCTCGCGCCGTGTCCGGTAAAGGTCATCGATTGAAAGGACGACGGTGCAAAGACCATGCTCGGTCGCCAGGTATTCCTTTATCAGGTCCGCACAGGTGGACTTGCCGGTTCCCTGGGCACCATTTATGCCCAGTACAAACGTGTTGCCAGCCGCTATACCAATCCTGCCGTGCAACCAGTTTGCAAAAGGGAGGTAATGATTCTCCGCGGAGGCAGCATAGCTTTCCGGCAAGCCATGCCTGCTTATGAAATCGTCAAGCCTCATGCTCTATTTCGCCAGACAGTCTGAACGGCGCAAGCTCCGGCGTCGCGTGCTCCCTTGAACGGCCTGTTGCCTCCATAATGACGCTTATAGCCAGTCTACAACAGCCCTGATACAAGATGATCGACCGGCGTTACCAGTGCCCTTCAACAAAGCAGGCGTGGTTCGTGACTACGGGCTGCGGAAACGAAAAGACCCCTTCACGGGGTCTTTTTGAATCTGGTGGCCAGGGGCGGAATCGAACCACCGACACGCGGATTTTCAATCCGCTGCTCTACCAACTGAGCTACCTGGCCTTGTTGTGGGCGGAGTATTAGACCTAGATCGGCCGGGTCAGTCAAGGCTGGGTTTAACTCCAGGCAGCCGGTATCCTGAGTCATGCTCCGTCGGATCGAATCATGAGACCCCGCGACGTCTTTGACCTGGTCGCTCTCGCCTTTCTCTGGGGCGCGTCGTTCCTGTTCATGCGCATCGCGGGACCCGAATTCGGGGCATTCGCACTGGTCGAGGTCCGCGTGGCGATTGCTGCGCTGGTTCTGCTGCCGCTGCTCGCCATCAAGGGGCAGTTCAGCGAACTCACCGACAACTGGGCGACACTCGGCATCCTCGGCGTCCACAACACGGCAATGCCTTTCTTCCTGCTGACCTGGGCCACGCTGTTTCTGAGCGCCGGCATCGGCGGCATCCTCAACGCGACCGCACCCATCTTCGCGGCGGTCGTCGCCTGGGCATGGCTCGGTGAGAAGCTCAGTATCAGCCGGATCGCCGGTCTGCTGGTTGGCACCATCGGTGTGTGGTTGCTCGTGCGTGACAAGATCGGCGCGTCGATGGGCGATACGACGCTCGCCGTGGTCGCTGCGCTCGCGGCCTCTTTCCTGTATGGCATCGGTGGCAACTTCACGCGGCGCTATGCCAGCCACGTCAAGCCGCTTGCCGTCGCAACGGGCAGCCAGGTCGGTGCGGCGCTGGTGCTCCTGCCGATCGCCTTTGTGACCTGGCCGGACACGGCGATTTCGGCCAGGGCCTGGGTTGCCGCCGTCCTGATGGGTTTCTTCAGCACCGCGCTGGCCTACATCCTGTACTTCCGGCTGATTGCCAATGTCGGGCCGACTAAGGCGATAACCGTGACCTACCTGATTCCGCTGTTCGCCATGCTGCTCGGAGCCGTGGTCATCGATGAGCCCGTTACGGGCGCAATGATCGTCGGCTGTGCCGTCATCCTGCTTGGCACGGCCCTCGCGACCGGGCTGCTACGCCTCCCGACCGCGGGCCGCTGACTTACATATCGATGGCTTCCGCCACCTCGACCGAGCCATTGGCCTCGAGGATAGGGCAGCCTTTCGCCTTGGCCAGCGCATCGTCGAGGCTGCTGGCCTCGATGAGGCTATAACCCGTCGCCGGGTTCGCCCCGCCATCGCTGGTAACCGAGCCGTCCGGGCTGACCGTACTCGAGGGGCCGACCGGGTTCCCGCCGTCGATAACGGCCGCGCCCATCGTCCCGAACCAGTTGCCCCAGGCATCCAGAATCGCGGCGACCTCTTCTTCGGACTCCGGGTTGTCGCCGCCACCGTGATAAACGAACAAATACTTGGCCATAATGGTCTCCTTTTCTTCGTTGTTCCCCCAGGAACTGAACATTACACACAATAAAATGCGCTGACAGCGGCCATATTGCTGCTTATTATCAATTTTAATTGTGTAGACTACACAATCTATGGCTGCAATCTCGGATTTCGGCAACCTCCGGACCACGCTCGATGCCCTTGCGGCGCATGGCGTGGTACCGGCTGTCGGAACGGCCATGCTGCAACGGCTGGGCCACCTCACCGGCGAGCTGATCGAGGCGGTCACCACCGAGGTATCGGCCTACGGGGAATCCGGCAATCCCGACGTGCTTCCGCAGCTCGAGGCACATCTTTCCGAGGTCGTCCGCAAGGCGGCCGACCTGCTCGCCGGTGAGCGCCCGGATACTTTTGACTTCGTGGCCGAACACGCCCAATTGCGGGCATCGCAGAAGTTTCCGCTCGATGCCATCCTGCATGCATACCGCTGCGTCCATCGCCATCTTTCGAGGACCGTCCGGGATGCCGCGCTCGAGGCTGCTGACGAGTCGGCCCAGGTGCGCCGGGTCGTGGCCGCCGTCACGGATTTCACGGTGGAATACACGGGAGCGCTGGGCACTGTTCTGACTGCGGAGTATGTCGCGCATACGCGGGTCCTCGCCGAGGCCGAGGGCGATCGCCGCACCCGCCTTTTGGACACGCTGCTGAGCGGCTACGACGAATCCGACCGTGTCGCTGCAAATCTCCTGCGCGGCGCGGGCTATCTCGAGCAGCGACAGTCTTACTGCGTGGCAATCGCCCGCTCGGTCAATCCTCAGGAGATGGAAAGCCCGGCACGCGCGCAGCGTATGGCCGACGCCGTCGCCGAGGTCTTCGCAAGGTCAGCGGTGCGCTCCCTGGTTGCGGTGCGAGAACATCATGTCGTCGCGATTCTTTCCGGTACGCGCCGCTTGTCGGGTTGGACGGCTCCGCAATCTCTCGTCGCCGATCGCGTCTATCCCCTGCTACGGCAGGTAGGGCCAGCCGCCGTGATCGGCCTCAGCAACGACATGCCGTCGACCTCACACATTCCCCGCGCTGCCAGCGAAGCCAGGCTCGCGCTCGGCTTTGCCGACGTGGCCAACCGTGTCCTGCGTTATGCGGATATCCCGTTTCGAAAGATGCTCGTCACGCATGCGCGGGAGTCGGTGCGCTCGGCCCTGCCCGGCTGGCTCGAGGCTTTCTCCGCGATGGACCGCAAGGCGCGCGGCTCGTTCTCAGCCACGCTGAATGCCTATGCAGACGCGGATATGAATGTTCTGCGCGCGGCAGACGCACTCGGAGTCCACCCGAATACCATTTACGCCCGGATGCGGCGGATCCGCGAGGCGACGGGGCTCGACCCGCTCAGCTACCACGCACTGACCGAGATGCTGCTGGTGTCTGAGTGCGCAGGACCTGCGCTCTCCACCTGAGGTATATTTAGGAGACACGCTCCGAGCCCTTTCCAGGGGGTTGCCATGTCCGACCAGAAAACCGTTCATTACAAAGGCGAGCGCGCCACCGTGACCTGGGACGGGAGCCTCTGCATTCACATCGGCGAATGCGGCCGCGCCAGGGGCGAGCTCTTTGTCGGCGGACGGCAGCCGTGGTGCCAACCGGATGTCTCCGGGGCTGATGAAATTCGCGAAGTTATCGAGCGCTGCCCAACCGGCGCACTCAGCGTCGAATTCGCGGACGGCTCCGTACCCGAAGTCGCGGCGGACGAGAATTCCGTGCAGGTTGCCTACAACGGCCCGTTGTTCGTTCGCGGCGATCTCAATATAGACGGCGCGCCCGATGACATTCCCGGGCTAAAGTTTCGCGCCGCACTCTGTCGCTGCGGGCAGTCCAAAAACAAACCTTTCTGCGACAACAGTCATGAGGACGCCGGCTTCCAGGATTACGGTGCCGTCGGTGAGCAGGGTGGCGGCGCGGCGGAGTCCGGCGGCAAGCTCGAAGTGAGCTTCGCCGAAAATGGCCCTGTCCTTGTCAAAGGCAACCTGGAGATCGTCGCCTCGAGCGGCCGCACTGCCTGGCGCGGAGCAAAGGCGGCACTGTGTCGTTGCGGCGCTTCAAAGAACAAGCCGTTCTGCGATGGCGAGCACAAAAAGATCGGATTCAGGAGCGACTAGACACGCGGTGAGACTATGGACGATCCCGACCTCAAAATGCTGTTCGCCGTCATTATCCTGATCGTCTTCGGCGTGGTCGGCTGGACCTACAGGGACCAGCTCTTCGGCGTGGCGGAACCGGAACCGGCCGCGGTGCCTGAGCCGGTCGCATCCGAAAAGCCCTCGGGTCCGCAGCACCCGATGCCGGAGATGTCCGGCCATATGGTCACCGGCGAGCTCGTGGACCTGCCGCCACTCGACGACAGCGATGCGTATTTCCTGCTCGAGATCGCGGGGACCTTCGGGCCGGCTATCGAGTCGCTGCTGGTCCGCGAAGCCGTCATCGACCGGCTCGTCACCACGATCGATAACCTGCCGCGCCAGGAACTGCCCCAAAAGGTGCGCCCGGTCGGGGAACTAAAGGAGCCGTTCGCAACTGACGCGAAGGACGACGCCGTCGTTCTCGGCATAAGCAGCTACGCGCGTTACGATGCGCTCATCGCGCAGATCTACTACGCGGACCTGGACGCGGTTTACGACACCTACCGGCGTTTTTACCCGTTATTCCAGAAATCCTACGAACGATTGGGTTACCCGGACGGCTATTTCAACGATCGCCTCGTCGAAGTCATCGATCATTTGGTGGCGGCGCCGCTGCCGGATGCACCCATCGTCCTGGTGCGGCCTAACGTCCTGTACGAGTTCGCGGACCCCGAACTTGAAGCACTCTCGAGCGGGCAGAAGCTCATGTTACGCATGGGGCCCGACAACTCGGCAACCCTGAAGCGTCTCCTCGCCAAATTCCGGGATCGCCTTACGGCTTCCTAGGCGCTGTTCGCCTGCACCCACCGCACGATGTCAGTTGCGCTCATGGCGCCCGCCTGGCGCGCGACTTCCTGGCCGTTCCTGAAGAGCGCCAGCGTCGGAATACTGCGAATATTGTACTGCGCTGCCGTGCCCTGAGCCTCGTCCGTATTGAGTTTCGCGAGCCGCGCGCCGGGCTCTAGTTCCGCCGCGGCCTGCTCGAAAGCAGGCGCCATCATTTTGCAGGGACCACACCAGGGCGCCCAGAAGTCGACGACGACCGGTACGTCGTTACGACTGATGTGTTTCTGGAAGCTGGCGTCGGTCAGCTCGGCCGGCTTACCTGCGAAGACGGGCTCGCCGCACTTGCCGCACTTTGGCGCCTCACCAAGACGGTCTTCGGGGATGCGGTTGGTTGCGCTGCAGCCTGGGCAGACGACGTGTTTTGCATTGTCCATGCGTGGGGATGTAGGCCCGCTCCGGCAGATTTCAAGCTCGCACGCCGCCTGCGCAAGTCACCTTGCGTCGTTGAACCAGCCGGCCTCCCACCGATCAGGCTGCTCTCAGCTCCGGATCGTAGATGATCGCGGATCCAAGCTCGTGCAAACGGAACAGGCCGAAGGCCCGCTCGCCGTTGTAGTCGAGGACCCGAAGATCATCGCTCTCATGCAGGTCGTGCAGCACGACCTGGTAGTGGCCGCCGTATCGTTGTTCGGCGAGATCCAGTGGAATCTCATGTGCGAAAAAGCGCTCGATCCCCTTGGCCTGCAGCCTTTTCAGCAGCTCAGGATGGGTTACCGAGTCGAACGACGTGAGAATCACCATCGGACCACTGCCGGTGATCAGCATTAATGCCTTCATCGCTACCACCTGCTTCATGGCCGCACAACCGGCCATTCTATTTTTTTATACGCCCGCCAGACCTGGCCCGGTAGCCGGACAAGTACTTACTCGTGGCCCGTTTGAACGGTACTATTTGCGGAATGAACTGGTTGACCAAGCGCCACGGCCGAAAGACCCCGCCCGGACTCGAGATGAGGATCTGGAAAAAGCTGCCGCTGATGACGCTCGCGGGGACGCTCGCCATCGCCGCGCTGCCCGTACTCGTCAGAATCCTGCCGAGCGCTCCCGATGCCGACCGCGCCAAACACATCCGTTCGGTCGACATCTTCGCCATTGCTACGGAAATCACGCTCATCGCGGCGGTTTTCACGTTGGCAATCGGCTGCGTTGTCGTGCACATCATGAAAGGGCCGGCCTACCAGGCCGACTCGCTGCCCGTTGAGCATGCCGATCGGCCGAAGCAGGACGAGCCCGGGGATCGTTCATAAAAAAGGCCGGGCAACTGCCCGGCCTAAAATGTCGCCTGAACCTGAAGGGGGTCTAAAGGGATCAGGCTACTTTCAGTGCTTCCTCGGCGGAGAGATATTCATAACCGAGGTCACGGGCAACGGCTTCGTAAGTCACGCGCCCTGCACTAACATTGAGGCCGTTGGCAAGATGCGGGTCGGCCTTGAGAGCCTCAACCCAGCCAAGATTGGCCAATGCTTTAACGAACGGCAGAGTCGCGTTCGTCAATGCAAACGTGCTGGTGCGGGGAACGGCTCCAGGCATGTTTGCGACACAATAGTGAACGACATCGTCCACCAGGTAAGTAGGATCGGCATGCGTTGTGGCATGGCTCGTCTCGAAGCAGCCACCCTGGTCGATGGAAATATCGACCATGACACTGCCGGCCGTCATGTCCTTGACGGTCTGTGCCGATACGAGCTTCGGCGCCGCAGCGCCGGCAACCAGAACTGCGCCAATGATCAGGTCGGACTCCAAGGCAAGTTCCTCGATCGCATGCTTGGTCGAGAAGCGCGTCGTCACACGGCCACCCCAGATATCATCAAGATGGCGCAAGCGCGGCAACGAACGATCCAGGATCGTAACGTCAGCGCCCAGACCCACGGCCATGTCGGCGGCATTGGCGCCTGAGACGCCACCACCGATAACCACTACCTTTGCGGGACCCACGCCCGGAACACCGCCGAGCAATTTGCCGATGCCGCCGTTGGCCTTTTGCAATGCATAGGCGCCGGCCTGGATCGACAGGCGGCCCGCGACTTCCGACATCGGCGTCAGCAATGGCAGGGTGCCATCATTGGCCGTCACCGTTTCGTAAGCGATGGCCGTGGTCCCTGACTTGACGAGCGCCGCGGTTTGTTTGGGATCGGGCGCAAGGTGCAGGTAGGTAAACAGCACCTGGTCGGGGCGCAGCATGGCGCATTCATTGAGCTGCGGCTCCTTGACCTTGACGATCATCTCGGCCCGCTCAAAGACCTCTTCAGCGCTGCCAACAACCGTGGCACCGACGGCCTTGTAGTCGGCGTCCATCATGCCGATACCGGCACCGGCATTGGTCTCTACGATCACTTCGTGACCGTCGTGAATAAGCTCGTGAACGCCCGCCGGCGTCATACCGACGCGAAACTCAAGAGTCTTAATTTCTTTGGGTATACCGATCTTCATGGCTCTCTCCAGACCTGAAATCGTTATTGTTGAGTTGCTATATTACTGCCCGGAACGCGGCGTTCGCTTGCGTATTTAGTGGTAATATCTCGATAGATTGGCATTTTCTGCGACCATCTCGAAACATATCGGAGGATTCTGTCGTGGCAGTTGATAAATTTGACAGGCTGATTCTCGAAGCCCTGCAGAAGGATGGCCGGATGAGCAACGTGCAGCTGGCCGCTCGCGTCAATCTGTCCGAGTCTGCCTGCCTGCGGCGTGTCCGGGCGCTCGAGGAGTCGGGCATGATCAGCCGCTACGCCGCGCTTCTTAGTCAGAACGAGGCGGGGCTGCCGGGCAACGTGTTCGTGCAGATCGGCCTGCATCGGGAAGTGGAGAGCGAGCTGTCCGCGTTCGAAGACGCGGTACGGGACATTCCCGAAGTCATGGAGTGCTACCTGATGTCGGGCGAGTTCGACTACCTGCTGCGCGTCGTCGTTGCCGATATGGCCGACTTCGAACGCATCCACAAGACAGAACTGACGCGCCTCCCCGGGGTTGCGCGCGTTAACTCGAGTTTCGGGATTAGGACCGTGCAGAGGAAGACACAGTTGCCGTTGCGTTAAACTGTGCCTCATGACCAACCCTGCAGAAGCCATTGCCCGGAATCACGGGGCGCCCAGCGAGCGCTACCGGCTCGTGCGCACAGCGACGGTAGATCTTATTCGGGACCTGCAACCTGAGGACACGGTTGTGCAAACCATGCCTGACGTCAGCCCGACGAAATGGCACCTGGCGCACGTCACCTGGTTCTTCGAGTGTTTCGTACTGAAGACGCACAAGCCGGGCTACCGTGTGTTTGACGAGGCATTCCATTACCTTTTCAATTCCTATTACAACACCGCCGGCGTGATGCACCCCCGTCCACGGCGCGGCGAATTGTCGCGGCCGACGCTCGCTGGCATTCTCGACTATCGACAGCATGTCGACGACGCCATGTGCGCGTTGCTCGAGTCCGACCTTGCCGGCGACGACATCAGGCAGCTGGTGACGTTGGGCCTCCAACATGAGCAACAACACCAGGAATTACTGCTGACCGACATCAAGCATGTGTTGTCCCGCAACCCGCTGCAGCCCGCCGCACGTGAAAACCTCCGCAGGCCGACCGGCATGTCGCCGGGCGCTTACGAGTTTGCGACCGGCGCCTCGGGCATCGTGGCCGTTGGCTCGGGCGGAGACGGGTTTTGTTTTGACAACGAAACGCCACGACACGATGCGCTGCTCCATCCGCACGCCATCGGCAATCGCCTCGTCACCAACGGCGAATACCGTGAATTCATCAACTCCGGCGCCTACAAGGACCCACAGCTCTGGTTGTCCGATGGCTGGACGATCATCAACGAACGCGGCTGGCGACGGCCGCTCTACTGGGACGACGCACTCGAAACGGAGTACACGCTGGCCGGCCGGACCGAGATCGACGAGCACGCGCCCGTTTGCCATATCAGCTATTACGAAGCTGATGCGTTTGCGCGCTGGTCGGGGTGCCGCCTGCCGACTGAGTTCGAGTGGGAACATGCCACTGCTGCACTTGCGGTCGAAGGCAACCTCCGTGGCGGCAATGCCTGGCACCCGGCCGCGGCCAATGGGGCGAGTCAGTATTTCGGCGACGTGTGGGAATGGACGTCGTCAGCCTACGCGCCGTATCCCGGCTTCCAACCACTCGGCGGCTCGCTGGGTGAATACAATGGCAAGTTCATGTGCAACCAGATGACTGTGCGCGGCGGTTCCTGCGTAACCGCGGACGATCACATTCGTGCCAGCTATCGCAGCTTCTTTTACCCCGACGCGCGCTGGCAGTTTCTCGGGCTGCGACTCGCAAAGGACGAGCATGCCTGACGAAATCGATTCGCTGATCGCCGGCTTAAGACAACCGCAAAAGACCGTTTCGCCGAAGTACTTCTACGATGAAACAGGTTCCAGGCTGTTCGACGACATTACGCAGCTACCGGAGTACTACCTGACAGATACCGAACTCGCGATTATGGAAACGCATGTCGACGAGATGACCCGGTTGGTCGGCGAGCAGGCCAGCCTGATCGAATTCGGTGCGGGTTCCGGTATGAAGACGCGCCTGCTCCTCGAGCACATGCATGCACCCGCCGCCTATGTACCCGTCGACATTTCCGAGGAGCATCTCCTCGAGAGTCAGCAGAGTATCCAGGCGGACTTTCCGAACATCGAAGTAATACCCGTCGCCGCGGATTTCCTGCACCCGTTCGACCTGCCCAGTCCCCGCACAATGCCGCGGCGAAACGTCGTGTACTTTCCGGGCTCCACGATTGGCAATTTCGAATACGACGATGCGCTCGAGTTGCTGCGCGTAATGCATACCGAGGCCGGCGAAGGCGGTGCGCTATTAATAGGCGTAGATTTGCAGAAGGACGCCAGCGTCATCGATGCCGCCTACAACGACAGTGCCGGTGTGACCGCGGCCTTCAATATCAATATGCTCCGTCACCTGAACCGGGAATTCGGCAGCAATTTCGACCTCGACGCGTTTGAACATCGTGCCACTTATAAAGCGGACGAGGGCCGCGTCGTGGTGGAATTGGTCAGCAGCAAAAATCAGGCCGTCCAGGTTGGCGATGCAGACATCGCGTTCGCCGAGGGCGAATCGATCATCACCGAGTACTCCCACAAACACACCC
>SHLT01000133.1 GCA_004282875.1 Chromatiales bacterium
GAGATCAACCTGACGCCGATGCTCGACGTCGTGTTCATCATGCTGATCTTCTTCATTGTGACGGCCTCATTTATTAAAGAGTCCGGTATTGACGTTAACCGACCCGATGCTCCGATGACCGAGAGCAAGCCGGAAGATGCCAATATCCTCGTGATGATCAACGCCAACGACGAGATCTGGATCGATCGTCGCCTGATCGACCCGCGGGCCGTGCGCGCCAACATTGAACGCTTGCACGCAGAAAACCCGCAGGGGTCGGTCGTTATTCAGGCGAACAACAAGTCATCGAACAAGATGCTGGTTGAGGTCATGGACTCGGCGCGCCTGGCGGGCGTCTACAGTATCTCTATCGCAGACTCGAGATAGGCGGGAAACCGATAGGCGGGATATGAAAGGACATATTAATGGCTAGAAAACACGGCTCTTTAGCTGTCGAAGAGGAAGAAAATGAGATTAACCTGACGCCGATGCTCGACGTCGTGTTCATCATGCTCATCTTCTTTATTGTGACTGCGACCTTTATCAAGGAAGCGGGTATCCAGGTCGAACGGCCGGATACCTTTACCGCGGATACCCAGGACGATGCCGCGATCCTGATCGCCATCAGCCCCAACGATGAGATCTGGATCGACCGGCAGGAGCGCGATCCACGCGCCGTGCGAGGCATCATCGAACGCATGCACGCGGAGAACCCCAAAGGTTCGATCGTGATCCAGGCGGACGAGGGATCAACGCATGAAACCCTGGTCATCGTTATGGAGGCGGCAAAGGCGGCGGGCGTGACCAACGTTGCCATTGCTTCCGACAACGATTAGGAACCCGGGGCTTTGAAGGCTGTCGTAGTAAGAACGAGGCGGGTGGTAGAGAAAGCGGCTGATCCGCTGAGGAGAACAGGACCATGCTAGGTCGTTACGTAATTTCAATTGTTGTCGGCTCGATCGTGACGGTGAGCCTGCTGTTTGTCATGCAGCTCCTGATTGTCACGGGTAAGCAGGCCCTCACGGACCCGCGCGAGCGCCACAAACTTGAGTTTGTACGCGTCAAGCGCAACGAAAACCTGAATGTCGAGGACATCATCCCTGAGAAGCCGCCGAAACCGCCCGAGACGCCACCGGAAACACCGCCCCAGGATATGGACAACGTGAATCCGGACGCACCGACGATCAACGTTGCGCCACCGACCGTGTCAGCGAATACGGACATCGGCGGCCCCGGTGGCATGAACATCGCCGAAGGCGATTACCTGCCGATCGTGCGCGTTGCGCCGGTCTATCCGGCACGCGCCTTGTCGCGCGGTCTGGAAGGCTTCGTGGACCTGTCGTTCACGGTAACGACTACGGGAACCGTCAAGGACCCGATCGTCCTTCAGTCAACGAGCAGTTTGTTTGAACGGGCCGCGGTACGTGCGGTACTGAAGTTCAAGTACAAACCACGTGTCGTTGACGGCGTGCCGGTCGATGTGCCGGGCGTCAAGACCCGTATCTCGTTCCAGCTCGAGGAATAAGGCCATTGCATGAAACCGGCGGGAAAGCCGTTCATGAGGAAGTATTGAAATGAAATCGAATCGTGGAATTACTTTAAAACTCTGCCTTGCGGTGGTCGCAGGTGTACTCGCGTTCGGCAATGCCGCAGCCCAATCGCAGCGGGCGGACGCCGACACGGATGACACCAAGACCAAACAGGCCCAGGCCGTCAGCAAAGAGGTTTATGAGCGTATCCAGAAAGCCCAGGAGATGGTCGACGAGAAGGAGTACCAGGGCGCGCTGCGTTTGCTCAACAACCTCTACAACCCCGACAAGCTGACCGAATACGAACAGGCTAATGTTCTGAATTATATTGGTTTCGTCTACTACAACATCGACGATATCAACAATGCGATTCGAACTTACGAACGCATGCTGGCGATTCCGACACTGGAACCGCAGATGGCGAAACAGACCACGTACACCATGGCGCAGCTGCTGACGATGCAGGAAAACTATCCGAAGGCGCTGGCGACCATCAACAAGTGGTTTGCGCTGGAACCGAATCCCGCGCCCGAGCCCTATATTCTGCAGGCGCAGCTTTTCTATAACCTGAATCAGTACAAGAACATGATTCCGGCAATCGAAAATGCGATGCGGATTGCCCGGTCACGTGACAAGCCTGTTAAAGAAGACTGGTGGAACCTGCTGAACTTTGCGTATTTCCAGCAAGAGGACTATCGCAAGGTCCGGGATATCCAGAAGACGTTGCTGCAAAACTGGCCTAAGGCTCGCTACTGGAAGTCGCTGGCCGGCGCGTTCACCGAATTGGGCGAAGATGAGAAACTTATCTACGCCTATGACGCGGCGCACACCCAGGGCATGCTGGTCAAGGATTCCGAATTTGTGACCATGGCCCAGCTGTATCTGCAGGCCGAAGTACCTTACAAGGCGGCAACGCTGCTGCAGGAAAAGATGGACGCCGGAGTCGTTGCGAAGAACGAGAAGAACTACCGGCTCCTGTCGCAGGCCTGGATGCTGTCCATGGAGGACGAGAAAGCAATCCCGGCGCTCGAGGCGGCTGCCAAGCTCGCTACCGACGGTGAACTCGACCAGCGTCTTGCCAATGCGTTCCTCAATATCGGCAAGTATGGCGACTGCGTCACGTCAGCCAATACCGCGATACGCAAGGGTGGGCTCAAGAACCCTGACAATATCCAGATCTCGTTAGGTATGTGTCTCTACAACCTGCGCCGTTACGCCGATGCGAGGAATGCGTTCCGCAATGCTGGCAAGGTGCCGCGGTCGCAGCGAACCGCGAATCAGTGGATCAGGGTCATCGATGCAGAAGTCGAGCGTAACCGCCAGATCCGCCTCGCCGAAGAAGCGGCACGCAAGAAACGCCAGGAGCTCGAGGCCAAGCGCGCAGCCGCTGCCGCGCAGTTGTAAGCTCGGGTAACATTTCGATCAAAGGGCGTTGACCGGTGACGGTCAACGCCCTTATTATTTCGCGCCCTGATAATTCCGGAACACTTTATGCCAAAGATTACCTACGTCACATCGGACGGCACGCGCAAGGACGTCGATGTAGAAAACGGTTACTCCGTCATGGAAGGCGCCATCAACAACAATATTGAGGGTATTGTTGCCGAGTGTGGCGGCGCATGCGCGTGCGCAACCTGTCACGCCTATATCGATGAAGCCTGGCTCGACAAACTGCCGGCGATGGACGATATGGAAGACAGCATGCTCGATGCCGCGTTCAAGAGAGCGGCAAACAGCCGCCTGACGTGCCAGCTGGAGGTCTCCGACGACCTTGATGGCCTGGTCGTCCAGGTAGCCGAGAACGATTACTAGTACAGGAGCCATAGCCAATGACTATTGAATCAGGGGAGCGGATGCCCGCCGGGGAATTCAGCGTGATGACCGACAAAGGGCCGAAATCCGTGACGACAGACGACCTGTTTGCGGGTAAGAAAGTGGTTCTGGTTTCAGTGCCGGGGGCGTTCACCCCGACCTGCTCGATGAGCCATCTGCCGGGGTTCGTTGTGCACGCGGAGGCGATTCGCGCCAAGGGTGTGGATACGATCGCCTGTATGGCCGTCAACGACGTCTTCGTCATGTCGGCCTGGGGCAAAGACCAGAACGTGGGTGACGAAGTGCTTATGCTGGCCGACGGCAACGGCGATTACGCGCGAGCGCTGGGCCTCGAGCTCGATGGTTCGGGTTTTGGTATGGGCATGCGCGGCCAGCGCTTTGCCATTATCGTCGAAGACGGCACGGCCACGCACGTTGCCGTGGAAGCGCCGGCCCAGTTCGAGATATCCAAGGCCGAGGCAATACTCGAGGTTCTTTGAAGCGCGTCTCAACGTGGTGCTAAGGGGACACCCTTCCAGAGTGTCCCCGTAGAACCGCCGGATGTTAACGCCTAGCCGAGCGCTGTCGTCAGCTCCGGAACAATACTGAAGAGATCCCCAACCAGGCCGATGTCGGACACCTCGAATATCGGGGCTTCTTCGTCCTTGTTGATCGCCACAATCGTGCCGGCATCCTTGATGCCCGTGAGGTGCTGAATAGCACCCGAGATGCCGATCGCGATGTACAGTTCCGGCGCGATGATCTTGCCGGTCTGGCCAACCTGGAGCTCGTTCGGGCAGTAGCCCGCATCGACGGCGGCGCGGGACGCGCCAACGGCGGCCCCCAGAGCGTCGGCCAGGCTGTAGATGAGTCCGAACTGTTCTTCGCTACCCAGGGCGCGACCGCCTGCCACCACTTTGGCTGCCGTCTGCAGGTCGGGACGATCCGACGCGGCAGATTCCAGGCCCACATAGCGGGTGTGGGAGGGTACCTCCACTGAGGCGTCGCCCGCCTCAATCGTTGCCGAGTTGCCACCCGCCGCGGCCGGCCAGGACGCTACCCGCACCGTTGCCACAAGCAGGCTGTCTGCATGTGCTTCTACAGTGACGATAGCGTTGCCGGCATATACCGGCCGTTTGAAACTATGGCTGCCTTCCACGCTCATAATGTCACTGACCTGGTTCACACCCAACAGGGCCGCCACGTGCGGCATCAGGTCGCGACCAAACGTTGTGGATGGACCGAAGATGTAGCTGTAGTCGCCGGCAATAGCGGCAACCTGGGGCGCGAGGACCGCGGTAACTGCGTGTTCGTTTTCCGGACGTTCGATGGTCAGGACACGGTTTACCGACGAGATCTCGGCCGCCTGTGCGGCGACATCGGCCGCGGACGCAGCCAATACCACGATATCGATTTCAGCGCCGTCGATGGCAGCAGCACATGACACACACTTGGCGGTGCTGGTATTGAGCGCCGAACCATCGTGTTCAGCAATGATGAGTACTTTGGCCATTACACGATTCCTTTGTCTTTGAGTGCCGCAACCAGGCCCGCAACGTCATCAACCATGACGCCGCGCTGCCGGCTTTCCGGTGGCGCATAGGCAAGTTCCTTGATCGGTGGTCCACCCGCGATACCAAGGTCCGCAAGGGGGATCTCATCGAGCGGCTTCTTCTTGGCTTTCATGATATCCGGCAGCTTCACGTAGCGCGGCTCATTAAGGCGCAGGTCGACGGACATGACGGCAGGCAGGTCCACTTCGATAGTCTCGAGCCCGGCGTCGACTTCGCGCACGACGCGGGCGGTATCACCGTCAATCGTCACATTCGAGGCGAAAGTGGCCTGCGGACGTCCCCAGATGGCGGCCAGCATCTGCGCGATCTGGCTGTTGTCGCCATCAATCGCCTGTTTGCCCAGCATGACGAGTCCGGCGTTTTCTTTTTCCGCCAGTGCCTTGAACACATGCGCCACGCTCAGCGGATCGATGTCGCCGTCAACCAGTACGAGGATCGCACGATCGGCCCCCATCGCCAGTCCCGTGCGCAGTTGTTGCTGCGCATCCGACGTGCCGATGGACACGGCAATAACCTCGCTTGCGGCACCGCTTTCCTTGATGCGCAATGCTTCTTCGAGGGCGATTTCGTCAAACGGATTGATGCTCATCTTGACGCCATCGGTCTCGACGCCACTGCCATCACTTTTGACCTGAACGCGCACGTTGTAGTCGACGACGCGCTTCAGGCCGACAACGATCTTTTCCACTGTGTAACTCCCGATTTCGGTGTTGGTACGGGCGGCTGCCCGTTGGGTTGATATTGTCCAAGACTAAGTGAACGTGTACAAGAGGCCCATACCTAATCGGGCATAGTAGTGGTGCTATGGCGCAACAGCAGATTTTGATCTCGGCGGCCGCCCTTCATGCGGCGAGCGGCGATCCCGCGTGGTCGATCATCGATTGCCGCTTCAATCTCGCGGATACGGATGAGGGCCGTCGCAGCTTTGAGAAGAGTCACATTCCGGGTGCCGTCTTTCTAGACCTCGACCGTGACCTCTCCGGCCCGGTCACTGCCGAGTCCGGTCGGCATCCCTTGCCGGCGGCAAGCGCCATCGGCAAGCGCCTCGGCGAACTGGGAGTTGGCAATACGGATACCGTCGTGGTTTACGACGGCGGCAGTGGAGCCACCGCGGCTCGTGCCTGGTGGATTCTGCGCTGGCTTGGGCACAAATCCGTGTTTCTTCTCGACGGCGGTTTCAGTCACTGGCAGGCGCGGCGGCTCCCGGTCGAGACACGCCTGCCGGCTAGACCATCGGTGCACTACAAAGCGCAGGCAAACCCCGCATTGGTCGTGACCACCGAGGAGCTTGCAGCCGACGTACCCGGTATACCCGCACGCAATCTTCTCGACGCGCGCGACAGGCTGCGATTCGCGGGTGCGGAAGAGCCTATTGATC
This sequence comes from Chromatiales bacterium, assembly GCA_004282875.1. Lineage (GTDB taxonomy): Bacteria > Pseudomonadota > Gammaproteobacteria > Steroidobacterales > Woeseiaceae > UBA1847. Next base: position 6,273 of record SHLT01000133.1, read on the forward strand.
CCGTAGCCGGCCATGTTCCGGGAGCAAAAAGCCTGCCCTTTGCTGATTTTCTTAATGCCGACGACACCTGGCGGCCGCTTGCGGAAAGGGCGGCGCTGCTCGAGAACGCGCTTGGGAGCGATCGAGATGTTGCGTGGTGTGTTATGTGCGGCTCGGGCGTCACCGCCTGCCATCTGGCCATATCGGGGCTTGAGGCGGGTTTCAGCGAGCCTCAGCTTTATGTGGGCTCCTGGAGCGAGTGGATCCGCGATGAAAACCGTCCGCGCGGCACGCGGGAGGGCTGAGAATTGCCTCGCACGGGCGCGGATTTGGCGTAAACTTAAGCTCTGAATCCGGTCTAATTCAGGTGTGGATTCATCGCATGGTGTGGCCGCGCCCAGCGCTGTTACTAGCCCGCAAGAGTTTGAAGAAATGCTTTACAAACAAATATTTATAATACTTATTTCAGGTTATTTAGTAGCTTGTGCCGGGACCTCGGAGCAGGCGGACAGCGGGCTTGACGACACGGTGGACCGGGGTCGCGATTGCATCCACGAGCCAAGTATCCGAGGATATACCGTGCTGGACGAGCAGAACCTGATCGTCAGGGCAGGCGGTCGCCGCAGTTACCATGTGGTTCTGAGTCGCCGAGCTCACGGGCTTCGCTTTAGCCACGGGATTTGGTTCAAAACGACCACAAGCAGGGTTTGCGCCGGATTTGATAGTCTCGAATACGAAGGCAGCGTGGTCGGTAACAATCGAATCGAATCGATTCGCGAGTTATCGGAGTTAGAAGAAGAACACCTGCTCATTCAGTTCGGCAAGAAAGAGCCGGAAATCGAACACATGCCGCCGCCACAGGATGTTGAAGGCGCCGACATAGAAGAGCTGGACGAAACGGCCAGCGAGTAATCGCACCGCGTTCGTCACGCAATCCGCAATCTCCGTGCGGACCCACCCGGCCAGCCTAAACAGCTGGCCGGGTTTTTTATGCGCGTGAATTCTGTACCCTGTGCGCAGCATGAGCGCCGCACTCCAAAATATTCGTGTCCTGGACATGAGTCGCATACTGGCAGGCCCCTGGGCAGGACAGCTACTGGGCGACTACGGGGCGGATGTCGTCAAGATCGAGCGTCCCGGGCAGGGCGACGACACACGCCAGTGGGGACCACCCTGGCTCGGTTCGGAATCGGCCTATTTTCTATCGACCAATCGCAACAAGAGATCGGTAACCGTCGACATGTCGACGCCTCGTGGGCAGCAACTCATTCGCGAGCTGGCAAGCAAAGCCGATGTCCTCCTTGAAAACTTCCGCACAGGGACACTGCAGCGTTACAAGCTTGACCCGACCGAACTGATGAGGGACAACCCGGGGCTCGTGGTGTGCTCAATTTCGGCTTTTGGACAGTCGGGCAGTCGCTCCGGTCAGCCCGGATATGACGCTATGATCCAGGCATCGGGCGGACTGATGAGTATCACAGGACCGCCTGACGGGGAGGGCGGCGGACCCCAAAAAGTCGGTGTCGCGATCGCGGATATCATGGCCGGGATGTACGCGACGACAGCGGTGCTGGCCGCATTGAACGCGCGCACGATAACGGGAAAAGGGCAGTACATTGACGTGCCGCTGTACGACAGCCAGGTGGCCTGGCTCGCCAATCAGAATATGAATTTCCTGGTGAGTGGCAAGGTGCCGGGCCGCATGGGGACCGCGCATCCGAACCTCGTTCCCTACCAGGCGTTTGCCACACGCGACGGCAACCTGATGCTGGCCGTCGGTAATGACCGGCAATTCGAAAAATGCGCGTCAACGGTGGGCAAGCCGGAACTGTCTGAC
>SHLT01000040.1 GCA_004282875.1 Chromatiales bacterium
AGGAATTCGAGCAATACCAGGCGCTGGACCTGAAGATCGCGAAAGCGCTTCAGATTGACGTGCCCGAGTTGCACATGCCCGAATTGCCGGATCTTGACATCGAAAACGTTGCGACCTTGCCTGAGCGCAAGCGCTACATGAAGCCGCTCTGGTTTGCCGTTGCCGCGACCGTGGTCCTCGCCACGTCGATCTCGCTGCGTACGTCCGGCCTGTTTGAGACTCATAATTCACTAGCGACCGAGGTGCTCGCGCATCTCGATCACGAGCCTTACGCCTTCCGTAATGTGGACACTCCTGTGAGTGACGCGCGACTCGCACGAGCGGTGCCGGCCTCGCTGGCGGTCTTCGATCGTGGCTCATCGCTGGTTACCTATGCGCAACCCTGTGTCATCAACGGCAAGGACGTGCCACACCTGGTCATCCAGGGACAACATGGCCCGGTAACGATCCTGCTCATGCCGCATGAAGAGGTTGCCGAGGAAACGCCGCTCGACGGCGAAAACGTAAAGGGGGTCATTCTTCCCGTTGGTAAAGGCAGCATCGCAATCATTGGTGATCGCGAAGAGCTGTTGGGGCCAATTAAAAAGAATGTGGTCAACTCGGTGACGTGGACGACGTGACGTCCCTTGCCGAGCTATAAGCGCCCGGTCTTGGGCATTAATCCTGGTAGGAGAGAAGAAGATGGCAGAGAAGAAAATTATTAAGCCGGTAGCACTGGCTGTAGGCGCGGCACTGGCCGGTTCGTTCGCAATTGCAGGCGCTGTAAATGCAGCGGACACGGCCGAAAGCCCGTTCTCGATTTCGAACCTCGAAGTCGGCTACATGCTCGGCGAAGGCGAAGGCTCTTGTGGTGAAGGTTCTTGCGGCGAAGCCGGCGACAAGAAGGGCGAAGGCTCTTGCGGTGAAGGTTCCTGCGGCGAAGCCGGTGACAAGAAAGGCGAGGGCTCCTGCGGTGAAGGTTCCTGCGGCGAGAAAGAAGGCGAAGGTTCTTGCGGCGAGAAAGAAGGTGAAGGTTCTTGCGGTGAGAAAGAAGGTGAAGGTTCTTGCGGTGAGAAAGAAGGCGAAGGCAAATGCGGCGAAGGTAGCTGCGGCGGCTCCGCTTAAGTTTCTTCACACATGAAACAGAAAAGCCCGCGCTTTGCGCGGGCTTTTTTGTGTAAGCTCGTTTGTCATGGGCAAGGCATTTACACGCTGCATCTGGGCCGAGGGCGAGAGCCTCGACTACATTCGCTACCACGATGAAGAGTGGGGTGTACCGGCCTACGATGACCGCACGCAGTTCGAGTTTCTTATTCTTGAAGGCGCGCAGGCGGGCCTGAGCTGGTCGACGATCCTCAATAAGCGCAGCGGTTATCGCAAGCTGTTCGCCGACTTCGACCCGGAGAAGGTGGCGCGCTTCACGAAGAAGCGGGTTGAGAAACTGCTCCTGGATCCCGCCATCGTCCGCAACCGGCTCAAGGTGGAGTCGGCCGTGTCCAACGCAAAAGCTTTCCTGGAGGTGCAGGAGGAATTCGGCTCATTCGCCGACTACATCTGGGACTTCGTCGACGGCAAGCCCATCCAGAACAAGTTCAGCAAAGACAGCAAGGTGCCGGCAACCTCACCCGCATCCGACGCGCTTTCGAAAGACCTCAAGAAACGCGGATTCCGGTTCGTTGGCAGTACGATCATCTACGCGCACATGCAGGCGACGGGCATGGTCAATGACCACGTGACGAGCTGTTTTCGCCACAAACAGTGCGCGATGTTGGGCAAGTAAGTCACGTCAGGTGAGCTACAATCCTCTATTAGGGAGGAGTTGATCGCTGCCTGAATCATGAAGAACTTCCTCGCAGAATGCCGTCGTCGCCGGGTATTCCGGCTCGCTGGCATGTATGTGGTTGGCTGCTGGGCGGTACTACAGGTTGCGGACCTGGCCTTCGAGAGTTGGGGCATCACGCCACAGGCGATTCGTTACCTCTGGATCGCGGCGATCATTGGCATGCCGGTGGCGCTATATTTCGGGTGGCGATTCGATGTCGTGGGTGGCCGCATCGTGCGAACTCCGACCGGCGCCTCATCCACAGACCTGTCACTTCATTTCGCAGACTATGCCATTCTGGCAGCGGTCACGGCGATCGTTATTGCGGCAAGCTACGGCATCGGTACCGAGATGACGGGCATTACGCCGCCTGGCCCGGAAGCGATGCCGGGGAAGGCCGAGGCCGAGAGCGCTGATCGCCGGTCCATTGCCGTGTTGCCGTTCTCGGTTGACGATTCGGGCCAGGGGGAAATCGAGTTCCTGGCCGACGGGATCCAGGATGAATTGCTGACCCGCCTGTCCATGGTCAGCGCGCTAAAAGTGACCTCACGCACGTCGGCCGAACGATATCGGGGAACCACAGCCCCTGTTCCGGAGATTGGCGCGGAGCTTGGTGTCGCAAAGATCCTGGAAGGGAGGATTCAGCGTGCGGGGGACCAGATTCGCGTCAACGTGCAGCTCATCGATGCCGAGAAAGATGAGCACGTCTGGGCACAAAAATTCGACCGGCGGTTTACAGCAAGCAATGTTTTCCGGATACAGACCGAAATTGTCGAGTCAATAGCGGCGCAACTCGAGGCGACCATCACGCCGATGGAAACGCGCCAGGTGGCGTTGACGCCAACGCAAAGCCTGCAGGCCTACACGGCCTACCTGCAAGGCAAGCGTCTTGCGGAGTCTGAATCGGTCGAGTCGCTCACCGAGGCTGTCTCGCACTTCAAAGAGGCGATCGAGTTCGATCCCGAGTTTGCACTGGCACATGTTGGTCTTGCCGACGCCTATCTCACGCTGAGCGCCAACTTCATGGCGGGCATGGAAGCGACACAGAGCACCGTGCTCGCGGAGCCGCTGCTAATGCGCGCGCTCGCCATCGAGCCGGACCTGGGAGAGGCCTATGCGTCATTGGGGCTGGTCCGACAACTCCAGAACAACATACTCGCGGCTGAGGACGCTTATCGCACGGCCATGCGGTTACGGCCAAATTACTCGAGGGTGTTTCGACTGCTTGGAAGGCTCAAGCTGCGGCAGGGGAGTCAGCAGGAAGGTTATGAATTGTTGCAAAAAGCGCTCGCGATCGATCCGTACTCGGTGCCGGTCAACTTCGACATCGCGCGCTATCATGACAGCATCGGCGATTTCGCCAGCGCCCTGGCTCGCTACCGGAGAATAGTCGAAGTCGAGCCCGACTATGCGTTTGCGTACGTTTACATTGCCGCAATCCACTACCTCGTCGAGGGGGCCGTGGACGAATCCCTGGTTTGGTACCAGAAAGCGGTTGAACATGATGCGCTCAGTCCGAGCCTGGCTTCAGCGCAAGCGATAGCCTACCTGGAATTGGGAGATGCCGATGCCGGGCGCGTGTTTGTCGAGCAGGCGCTGGATATGAGCCCGAGGACCTTCTGGCCTCTGTGGACCAGCCTGCTGATGAACCTCTACGTCGGCGACGAGGAGGCGGCAAACTCGGATGCTCGCGTCTTGCACGAGGTCTACCCCCGGAACTGGGGCGCGCTGAAACAACTGCGCAACGCGGATATTGCCGAGGGTCGCTATGAAGCCGCAGCATCAAGATATGCGCGGGCTTACCGGGAGCTGACGGAAAGCGAGCTGCCGCTCGTCGATAGCAGCAATTGCGCTGCGGCCGTGGACCTGGCGCTGATCCTGATGCGCCTCGGCCAGCCCGAGCGGGCCAACGATCTTTTGGAGGGAGCGCTCGCTGCTATTGAGACGATGCCGCGCCTGGGTACGGAGGGTTACTGGATACTCGACGTACAGGTATATGCGTTACAGGGCCGGTCTGATATGGCCCTGGCAGCGCTGCGCGAGGCGGTTGATCAGGGCTGGAGAGTGCTTAGCTGGTTTTATCTCGATTACGACCCCAATCTCGCTTCGATCCGAAGTGAGCCGGAATTTCAGCGCCTTAGGCAACGCATTCACGATGACCTTGCCGTTCAGGCCATGCGCGCTGAACAGCTGAGAGCCAGTGGCGATCTCAAGCTGTGATATCGGGCACGGCAGGCGGGCTCGGTTGCGCCCTGTAAATGCTGAATGTTGCGTTCCCGGCATGAATACCGATTACAATCCACTATAAAAGCTGGGCTAAAAATTGCCGTAGGGGAAGAAAATGTCAGAAGAAACAAACGCCAACGTGTCGACCTGGTTCTGGGTAATAGCGGGCGCGATGCTTGTCTGGAACCTGATAGGTCTCCTGTTTTACTACCAGCAATCGACACTGACACCGGAGGCAATGGCTAACGCCGGCTTGACGCCCCAACAGATAGCACACATTACGAACACACCTGCGTGGGGGCATTCCGGCTACGCCATCGCCGTGAATGCGGGCGTGCTGGGGTCGATTCTGTTGTTGCTGCGCAAGGCGTGGGCCGTCCCGATGTTCGTGCTTTCGCTGCTTGGCGTGCTCGTGCAGGATCTCGATGCGATTGTACTTCGCGATGCCATTGCAGCATGGGGCACCAGTGCGCTTTACCTGCCGATAACCGTCATCGTGATCTGCGTTGCGGAGATATGGTATTCGCGGTCGGCGAAGGCCAAAGGCTGGCTGAGCTAGTTACCGATCGTAATCAGCGTCAGGCCCGACAGTCCCTGCGGCGTATTGTGGGAAACGCCGCCCAGATAGATCGTATTTGCCCCGAGGCCCGCCCAATCCACCGTGACCGTCCCCGTGGTGCCCGCGTTGACGAACGCCGGACCGCTGGCGGTCATGTTGCCCTTGTCGTCGGTAATGCCTATCGCCCAACCCAGAAGCTGGTAATTGGATCCCGGGCCGCCCTGTAATTCATCGGTTTCAAACCCGTGAACCAGGACGGCGTAGAGGCCTTCGGCGGGCCGGTAGACGTCGAAGCGCTCCTGCGATGTGGGCTCACCACTCTCGCCGAGCTTGGAACAGCTCTCACCGGTCGTGCCGCAATAGTAGACGTACATGTCAAGATCGTCATCGCCGTCGGTCAGGGCGTCGAACAGGGCGAAGCGCGCGTACAGCTGGTTGGCCGGCACGGAGATCACGTGCTGCGTGACTCCGGCATTGCTGCGGAACGTGAAAGTCTTGGTCGGATCGTTGTCGACGAAGCCGTTGAGGATCAGCGGCAGGTTCAGGCCATGCACCTGCGGCGAGTAGCTTCCGGAGAAGCCGAACTCGACATCGAAGCTCAGGTTGCCGCTCCCGCCGAAGGTTGTGATTTCCGCGGGCGCCAGGATCGACGTCGGTTTGACGGCAATCGGACTGAATACGTCGTGTGACTCGGAGCGCCACGTAAACGAACCGTAGCGCCAGAGATCGAGCGGGCCCGACTGGTAGTCGAGCGTTACATCGAAGGCAGTCGACTGCCCGGGCGCGAGGGAGATACTGTTCGGTTCAACCGTGACGCCCATGCCGGGCGGCGGTGAAATTTCGACAGTGTACGCGCCCGCAACATCGCTCACGTTGGTGACGCGTCGCGTGACGGTCTGCGAGTTGGCCAGTTTCGACATGGCGATCGAAGGCAGATTCAGATTCCGCGCCTCTGCCGACATGTCGGCAAGATACGCATCGAACTCGTCATTGCTGATTTCGTACACGAGCCCGGGATTAAGGGAGGCATTCGGAACAATGTGTCCCGCGCCGAAGTCGAGCGGGTTTGCATTGCCAAGGCCATTCGATGACGTAATGTCCTGTCGTGCTGTCGTCATCAGGGCTGACTTGATCGCTGAGGGCGGCCACTCCGGATGGGCCTGGCGCAGAAGCGCCGCAACGCCCGCGATGTGCGGCGTCGACATGGACGTGCCGCTCAGGTAGGCGAAGTTTTCTCCAGGTGTCGAAAACGCCGAGTCGGGCGAAAAGCCCGCAATGATATTAACGCCGGGTGCCGTCAAGTCGGGTTTCAGGATGTCCTGTATGGGTGCGGGCCCTCGTGCCGAGAACACCGCCATCTCGTTTCCGGCATCGCTGGATGTCAGCAGAAAGCCCTTATCGAGAACGACCGTGACATCCACGCCGTCATCAAACTCTGCAAGGATCAGGTTGGCGTCGGCCTGCCCGAGCATGAGCGCTGGGATGTCCGACAACCCGGACTCGCCGTGCATGACAATCGGGTCGCCGGCAATGTTGTAGACGAGCGCGGCGACGGCGCCCGCGTCTGCCGCGTTCTGGACCATTTCGTCAAAGCGGCAGCCCGTCCGTTGCAGGAACGCTATGTTGCCGTCGACCTCGTCGCCATTGACAAGTGGCTGGCAACCGTCGGCCACCGATCCGGTGTCGCCGCTGTCGAGGGTCGTGTCATCGTCATCGACCAGTACCAGCGATGCCTCGATCGGGTCTACATCCTGCAATGGTGGCGTAAAGAAAGCTTCCTTGACCGCATACTTGCCGGCCAGCCCCGGTGGCGCCGTGATTTCCATGGCCTCTACGTTGGATTCGCCATCGCGCGTGGAGGCGGCGGCGGTAAGCACCCATGGGCCGCCTGCGGGCGATCCAATGGTGCCAAGGTTCGGACCTTCGTTGCCGGCGGCCACGATCGCGAGCACGCCAGCCTTGGCTGCGGCCAGCAGTGCGAGGTCGTCAGGCGCCGTGGTGCGAGCGAGCGAGCTGCCCACCGAGTAACTGATGATGTCGACGCCATCCGCGACGGCGTCGTCGATGGCGTTGGCCAGGTCGGACGTATTGCAGCTTGCGCGGGTAGCGCCGGGCCGCAGCCAGCAGGCTTTGTAAACGGCCACGCGCGCTTTCGGCGCAACGCCCTCAAGGTCGCCGACGAGAGTGCCGAAGAGTGATGCGCTGCTGCGGTTGCCCGCCGCCGTTGTCGCCGTGTGCGTGCCGTGCCCGTCAGCATCGCGAGGCGACCGAATTTCACCCTCATGAATGGGGCCGGTTTCCTGCGCGCCATCGATGTACCAGCGCGCACCGATCAGCTTGTTATTGCAGTCCGTCGTTTCGAAGCGCTCGCCGCCGATGCATTCGCCGCCCCAACCTTCCGGTGCTTCGAAGGCTACGACATCCGGGAGCTTCCTGTAGCGGCGACACAGCCATCGACCGAGGATCGTCGTCTCACCCCAGCTGCTGCGACAGGTGCCGGGCCGATCCGCTTCACGGGTGTCCCGCAGCGCCGGGTGCTCCGGCGTAATGCCGCTGTCGATGACGCCAATGACCACGCCATCGCCATCGAGGCCCTCAACACTTCTCAGCCCGTCCTCGTCGTCGAACAAGCCGAGAAACGTCAGGCTGTGCCGTGTTGCCATCGGGCGCACTTCGTCTTCCCAGACATTTTGCACCTCGGGCAGGTGTTCGAGTTTCTGTGCCTGCGATGCGCTCATGCGCGCCGCGAAGCCGTTCAGTCCGTAACGATAGCTGTAAATCTGCCTGGTGCCGGGCCCGGCTTTCGCGAGTACTCGCTGCTGTTCGTCTTCGATATCGGCAACCCAGGCCTTGGCCGCCGCGCTGTCCTTCTGGAACTTCGTTCCCGGCAAGGTCAGGGATGCCTGCCGTTCTGCCGCGGAGGGCGACCGCAGCTGCACGATATAAACGCGCGTCTGGCCGGGGTCGTCGTCACCCGCCAGCAGCAGTGGCACCTCGCCGGCGTCGCGCAGCACGGATTCCGCCTGCGCGAAACCGGCGGTCGATATCGACAGCAGGGTAACGAGCAGTAGCAGGCGGACGGTATGCATGGCGTTAGTCGTTGAGGTAACCGGTGAGCTCTTCTTCGGAGTAGCTTACGCCCAGTCCCATGGCAATGCGATTGACGAAATTGAAGTACCCCACAATCATCGTCAGGTCGAGTATGTCTTTGTCCGAGAGGCCCTCGGCGCGCAGCTCACCGAGATCGCTCTCAGTCATTGCGCCGGGTGCCGAGGTCAGCTTTTCTGCGTGGCGCACGATGTTGCTGAGGCGCGGCTCGAGCGTCTCGAGCCCATCAGCTGTCGCGAGCATCATCAGTGTCTCTTCGTCATTGATGTAGTGGCGCAGCGATTCGGTATGGTGATTGACACAGTACTCGCACTCGTTGTTCGCAGAGACAACCACGGCAACCGCCTCGCGCTCCAGGCGGCTGAGTCCGGATTTGCCGAACATCAGCGTCATGTACAGGTCGAGGTGGTTCTCGAGCGCCGCCGGATTAAGGCTGTGAACCTTCAGAATATTGGAAATTTTGCCGCGCTGCTTCTCGAGCTGCGCGTAGGTCTCTGCCAGTGCGCCGTCAGCTTCGCTGACCGCTACTTCCTTGATCCAGGACATCGTCGTCTACCACCGCGGTTGGTGCGTCGTCCTCCGCGCCGGCCGGGTGTTCGACGAATTCGAACGTCGCCCCGTCATCGCCAAAGACAAAGACGCGGCAACTGCCCCATTCCGGCGCCAGCGCCCACTCGGTGCCGGCCTCGACCGGGCCCTGGACGCGCTGATTCTCGCACCGTGCTTCAAAGCGTTCGACGTTACCACTCAGGTTGGCAAAAGAGAATGTCCGGCGGGCTGGTTTGTAGTACCAAAGCGGCTCGCCGGCCTCACAGTTGCAGGGATTGTATATGGCAGCCTGCGCGACAATGTTCTCGTCGCCATCGACGAGTTCCTGAATCTGGGCTGCGCGCGCAGCGACCTCCTCATTGACCTCGACCTTGCCGCTGGCGGCCGTGAGTGAGCGAAATGCCTGCAGGGCATTGGTGTAGTGACCGAACTGATCCTCGAGCTCGAAGATTTTTTCGAGCAGGCCCCGCTTGTTCTCGACGCGCAGGGTGCTCCGCGTGCTGACAGCGAGCGCGCGGCGATAGCACTCGAGCTTGCCGGCGTCATTGTTTTCGACGCCCTCGACACGGCCCATCATGAGCCACAGCATGGTGGACTCATAGGTATTAAAGCCGCCCGTTGCGGCCAATTCATCCATCTTGATGCGCGCTTCGTCGTTTTTCTCGTGGACCAGGTCCAGGACGATGCGCTGGTGTTCGCGCCGGAAGCTTTTCGTAGCGGAATCGCGGCTGCCGCTCACTTCGGAGCGGATGTTGACGAGGTTATGCGCATCCTCGTTGCCCGACTCGGGCGGCGTGAAACGCCAGCTGGCCAGCGCCTTGCGCGCTTCGTCCTCAAACCCGGTGCCGCCGCTGGAGTCGATAATGAGCGGGTCGATTGCCTGGCCGTCCGGCGCAACCACGAAGTGCATCCTGACCCAGCCTTCCTGACCGGACTTCTCAAGGCTGGCCGGATAGGCAGGCGACTCTTGCTCGACGGGAGTTGCGGTGGTGCCGCTGTTGCGGACGTCAATCTCGTATTTCTCGGCCAAAACAGGCGCTGCCAGCGAAATACCGATAATGGCGGCCAACAGACGGTGTGGTAACAGGTGCGCAGATTTCATGCCCTTCTTCCCCTCGAAACGGCGATTATTGTGGTTGTAGTGTTGGATGCTGCCCAGCGGCAAAAAGTTGCGTCCTATCCGGATTTTTCTTCTCCGAGCCAGTCGCGTGCGCGCAGGTAGTCGGTGTACAGGACCGCTTCGGGCGACCCCGGCTCAGGCTTCCAGTTGTACGCCCAGCGCACCTGGGGCGGCAGTGACATGAGAATCGACTCGGTGCGGCCGCCGGATTGCAGGCCGAACAGCGTACCCCGGTCGTAGATCAGGTTGAATTCCACGTAGCGCCCCCGCCGATACAGTTGGAAATCACGCTGCCGTTCCCCGTAAGGATGCGACACGCGCCGCTCCACGATGGGCCGGTAGGCCGGCAGGAAACTGTCGCCCGCCGTACGCACGAATTCGAAGCTGCGTTCGAAGCCGAGCTCATTAACATCGTCAAAAAACAGGCCGCCAACGCCACGCGGCTCGTCGCGGTGCTTCAGGAAGAAGTACTCGTCACACCATTGCTTGTAGCGCGGGTAGAGATCCTCGCCAAACGGGTCGCAGACGGACTTGGCGACGGTGTGCCAGTGCACAACGTCGTCCTGGAACGGGTAGTAGGGCGTCAGGTCGAAGCCACCGCCAAACCACCAGACAGGTTTGCGTTCGCCCGCCGAGAAGAAGCGGAAGTTCGCATGCGTCGTTGGCACATAGGGGTTGTTGGGGTGCAGCACGAGCGACAGGCCGACAGCCTGGAACGCTTTTCCCGCAAGTTCAGGGCGGTTCTTCGTTGCCGATGGCGGCATCTGCTTGCCGAATACATGCGAAAAGCCCACGCCGGCCTGCTCGAAGACATCGCCACCGGCGAGCACGCGGCTCTCGCCGCCGCCACCACCGGGCCGATCCCAGGCGTCGCGCGCGAACGTGGCCTTGCCGTCGAGCGTTTCCAGCTCGGCGCAGATTCTGTTTTGCAGGCTTTCGAGGTAGTCCTTTACTTCGTCGATGTGGCTCATGTTTCTCTGGGTCGCAGGATCTTGCCGCTCATGAAATCCCGGATTTCAGACGGGCCCGAGGCGGGCCCACAGTCACCGGGGACGACGTAGTCTACTATGCTCCCGAACTGCCGTTGCAGGACATTCTTGTTGCGAGCAACCGGTTTTCCGCTCAGGTTCGCGCTGGTCGAGACCAGCGGCGAGTCCACGGCGCGGCACAGCGCAAGGGCGGTCGGGTTGGTCGTGATGCGAACGGCAATACTCGCGTGCTCGCCGCGCAGCAACGGCGTCACATTTGGTCCGGGTGGCACAATCCAGGTCACCGGATGTGAAGGATCGGGTTCCGGAAGCCCCGTGCCGGCCGGTAAGTCGATCCAGCCCTCGAACTGGTCGCCACAGGCCGCGATCAGGATCAGGCCCTTGGCGGCATCGCGTTGCTTGATGTCGAGGACGCGCGCTACCGCCTGCTGATCGGTCGGCAGGCAGCCGAGGCCGAATACGCCCTCGGTCGGGTACGCGATGACGCCACCGCGCAGGAGCACGTCCGCGGCATGCGACACGGACACTGTCATTTAGCTGCTCTTTTTCTTGGCCGCTTTTTTCTTCGTGACCTTCTTCTTTTTGGCGGTTTTTTTCTTCGCCTTTTTCTTGGTGGCCTTCTTCTTCGTTGCAGCCTTGGTCGCGGTCTTCTTGGCAGCCTTCTTCTTGCCACGTCGGCCGCGTACCGGCGCGGCTGCGAGCAGCTCGATGCATTCTTCGAGTGTCAGCGACTTCGGTTCGCGATCTTTCGGCACGCGGGCGTTCTTTTGCTTGTCCGTGATGTACGGACCGTAACGGCCGTTCAGTACCTGGATGCCCTGTTCCTCGAAGTCGAGGATGAGCCGCTCGGCATCCGCCTTGATCTTCTCGGCGATCAATTCAAGTGCCCGTGGCAGCTCGACCGTGTAGGGGTCGTCTTCTTTCATGGACACGTACTTGTCGCCGTAGCGAATATACGGGCCGAAGCGGCCGATGCTTGCAGAAACCGGCAGGCCGTCGGCTGTTTCGCCAAGCTTTCGTGGCAGCTTGAACAACTCCATCGCCGTTTCGAGGTCGATGTCGTTCATCTTCTGACCCGGACGCAGGCCGGCGAACCTGGGCTTCTCTTCGTCGTCCTTGGTGCCGATCTGGACGAAGGGTCCATAACGGCCCATACGCACGGTGACGGGTTTGCCGCTCTTCGGGTCGGTGCCGAGCTCGCGTGCCTGCGCGACCTGTTCGCGAGTGACAGATTCCTCTTTCTCTTCGCAGAGCTTCGTGAACGGCCGCCAGAAATCATCGAGCAGCGGTACCCAGTCTTTGTGACCGAGTGACACTTCGTCGAGGTCGTCTTCGAGCCGGGCCGTAAAGTCGTAGTCGACGTATTGCGTGAAATGCTCGGTAAGGAAGCCATTCACAATGCGTCCGATGTCGGTCGGAATGAAGCGCTTGGCATCCATCTCGACGTACTCGCGATTCTTGAGCGTCGCAATAATGCTGGCGTAGGTCGACGGGCGGCCGATGCCGTATTCTTCGAGCGTCTTTACGAGACTTGCCTCGGTGAACCTTGGCGGTGGCTCGGTGAAGTGTTGCTCGGGTCGCAACTCTTCGAGCTTGATCGTGTCGCCTTCCTCGATTTCAGGAAGCAGGCGATCGCCGTCGTCGTCTTTCGAGTCGTCCTTGCCTTCCTGGTACACGGCCATGAAGCCGGGTTCGACGAGCACCGAGCCATTGGCGCGCATGCGGTGTCCGGCATCTTCGGGGCCGACCGCCATCTCGATGGCCACGGTGTCGAACACGGCCGGCACCATCTGGCAGGCCATCGTGCGCTTCCAGATCAGCGAGTACAGCTTGTACTGGTCCTCGTCGAGCGAGCCTTTGATCTCATCCGGGACGTGCGTCACGGTTGTTGGGCGCACCGCCTCGTGGGCTTCCTGCGCATTCTTCGACTTGTTCTTGAAGGTGCGCGGCTCGGCCGGGACATTCTGCTTGCCGTAGCGCGAGGCGATCACATCGCGGATTTCGGCGACGGCCGTCTCTGCCAGCGTCACCGAGTCGGTACGCATATAGGTGATCAGGCCGACCTGGCCCTCACCGGGAATCTCGATGCCTTCATAGAGCTTCTGTGCAACACGCATGGTGCGCTGGGTGTTGAAGCCCAGTTTGCGTGACGCTTCCTGTTGCAGCGTCGACGTCGTAAACGGTGCGGCCGGGTTGCGGCGGCGCTGGCGCTTGGTAACCGCCAGGACCTTGAACTCGCCGCCCGCGGCATCGAGCAGGGTTTTCTCAACGTCGCGCGCCGCAGTTTCGTTTTCGAAGCTGAACTGTTCGACTTTCTCGCCCTTGTAGCTGACGAGGCGCGACGTGAAGGGCTGCTCTTTCTTGCTGACATCCGCTTCGATGGTCCAGTATTCGCGCGCCTTGAACGCCTCGATGTCGAGTTCGCGCTCGACGATCATGCGCAGCGCCGGGCTCTGGACACGACCTGCGCTCAGGCCCCGCTGTACCTTCTTCCACAACAGCGGCGACAGGTTGAAGCCAACAAGGTAGTCGAGCGCACGTCGTGCCTGCTGCGCGCCGACGAGATCGCCGGACAGCTCACGAGGGTTGTCGACAGCGTCCTTAACGGCCTGTTTCGTAATTTCGTGAAAGATGACACGGTGCACAGCTTTCGAGTCCAGCGCATTTCTTTCCTTGAGCAATTCGATCAGGTGCCACGAAATGGCCTCGCCTTCGCGATCCGGGTCAGTGGCGAGGTACAGCGCGTCGGCTTTCTTCAGCGCCTTGATAATCGCCTTGACGTGCTTCTCGTTGCGCTCAATCACCTGGTACTTCATGGCGAACTGGTTGTCCGGGTCGACGGCGCCTTCCTTGGGCACGAGATCGCGGACGTGACCGTAGGAGGCCAAGACATCGAAATCCTTACCCAGGTACTTGCTGATGGTCTTCGCCTTGGCAGGCGACTCAACAATGACGAGATTCTTTGACATCTGCTAGGGCCTGTTAACACTAATTGGATTGCCACTGCCGGCGGTCATTTTTTTGGCCAGCAAGGCAGAAGGAGCGCCGCGTAGCGGGCTACTCAAGTGACTGATAACGCCGCGGGCCAAAAAAATGGCCCCGGCCCTTCGGGTTGTGGCTAAAAAGGCGCCACTCGGCGTTGCTCGTCGTTTATTTGGAATAACCAAACTACACTCCTCGCGCCTTGATTGGCGCCTTTTTAGCCACAACAGTGACAATCCAATTAGTGTTAACAGGCCCTCGGTACGACCCTCTATGTGGGGTGCAAAAAAAGAAGAACCGCGGTCTGTGCCGCGGTTGAATTACATGCTTGACCGCAAAGTGTCAAGGAATTCGATTTTGGGCGCTAGTGCAAAAGGTCCGAAGTTTCCTCGAAAACGAGGTCTTCCATGCGCGCATAATTGAGTTCCTGGCCGGGCTGGCTGAACAGGACCATCAACACGACCCACTTGATCTGCTCGACGTCGATATCGGCCGATTCGAGCGCCAGCAGGCGGTCCACAAGGATTTCGCGCTGCGGCGGCGAGAGGATGCCGATTTGCTCGAGGTACGTAATATAGCCTCGGCAGTACGTATCGAGCCGCTCGTGTTCGAACTCGTTATAGATACGCGTGCCGTGTGCGGTCTGGCTGCCATAGTCCAGGCACTGCTGCTGATCTGTCAGCCCGTCCAGCCAGTCGAGCGCGCGCTCGATTTCCGCGTCGCCAAAGCCGGCTCGCGAGAGTTCAAGGCGCAGTTCGTTCTGATCGGGTTCGGGGTCTTCCTCTGTGTCGACGTATGTTTCGAAGAGATACATCAGTACGTCGAGTACGTTTTCTTTCATGCCTGGAGCGGCTCCTTGCGCAATCGAGGTTTTGATTGTCCGGCCTAGCCCGCGAGGGCGTAGCGTCCGCCGGACAAGGACTCCACTTCTCCATGGAGCTCCAGGATCAGAAGCATGGAGGAAAGCTGATCGATCGTCAATCCGGATTGTTTCTCGAGTTCGTCGATGCTCACAGGGTCGTGGCTGAGAAATTTCCTGAGCTCGTCGTAGTCTTCATCGACGGCTGCCGAGGGCCTCTCGTTGGCGCTTGTTTCTACTGAAGTTTCCCGCAGGTGCCCGACCAGCGGGCGCAGTTCGGCAAGTATGTCGTCCGCGGTTTCGACCAGCTTGGCGCCCTGGCGGATCAGCTTGTGACAGCCACGCGCCAGGGGATTATGGATAGAACCCGGCAGCGCGAATACTTCCCGCCCCTGCTCGGCGGCAAGGCGTGCCGTAATCAATGAGCCGCTGCGCCTGGCGGCTTCGACCACGAGCGTGCCAAGGCTGAGCCCGCTTATCAGCCGGTTGCGCTCCGGAAAATGCCGGCGCTCCGGCGGCGCCCCCAGGGGGTACTCGCTGACCAGGGCGCCGCGTTCGGCAATCGCATGCGCAAGGTGGCGATTGGATGCCGGATACACGCGATCGATGCCGGTTCCGAGGAAGGCGATGGTCCTGCCCCCGGCATCCAGCGCACCCTGGTGTGCAGCGGCGTCGATCCCCTGCGCCAGCCCGCTGACGATGGCGAAGCCCTGACCGGCCAGGTGCCGTGCAAAGTCATGCGCATTGCGACGTCCGCCCTGGGTGGGATTGCGGCTGCCGATGATGGCGAGTGCCGGGAGGTGCAAGGCATCGACATCCCCGTTGACGTACAGCAGCAGTGGTGGCCCGGGGATGTCCGCGTATATTGCCGGGTAACCGTCGTCGCCCCAGGCGACGAGGTGGTGCTGCTCGTGGTCGAGCCAGGCCAGGGCCGTGTCGATGGCGGACGCATCGGGTGACGTGATCGCCACACATTTGTCATCGGCCAGGCCGGCCTCGGCGAGCCGGCTACGCGGCTGTTCGACGATGGCGTCAACGCTGCCGAACAGGTCCAGCAGTCCTTGCAGGTCCGGAACGCGCAGGTAGGCGTGGGCGAGTATCAGCCAGGAACGGCTATCTTGTTGCATGACAAAATAATACCGCGTCGGCGCAGGGCGCCGCGCGGTATTAATTGTGATGAACGCGTCTTTTTAGGTCGGGTTACGAACCGTGTCGAGAACATGGATGGCCTGCGTGGCTTCCATGACAAGACCGTAACTGATGCGATCGTAGGTCTTGAAGACCATGACGGTGCCGGCCTCTTCTTCAGGCAGGCGCACTTTACCGCCACTGAAACGATCCCTGACCTCATCGCCGGTCTGGAAGACCGTGAGTACGTCACCGACGGACAGGCCGTTGTTCGTGCCGCGATTCATGACGACGACCATGTACTGCCCGATCTGGGTGACACCGCCGACGACCGAAATAATGCGGCCATCGATCTCACTGCTTGGCGAGCGCGGGAAGAAGTTCAGCGGAATGTCCACTTCCTCGGGCAGCAGGCGGTCGCCGGGCTTGGCTTCCATCGAGGTGTCCGTCAGCGCAACCGTCGCCGGGTCGCCACCGCGACGCAGGCGGCCATCGCCGACAGAAATGCCCTGGTAGCCGATCAGGCGGTCGTCGTCCGGGTCGTAGAGCGGATCACCGACATGCACAACGTTAAAACGAATGCCCGGCGTGTCCTGGCTTATGCCGCGCACGTAGATCTCGTTGCCCGCCGATGCGATCAGATGATCGCCGCGTGTTTCGAGCAGGTACGGCAGGGAGTCGGCCTGGTCCTTTTCGAGAATGACACCGGAACTCAGGAAAGCGGCGACGTCCTCGTAAGGAATACTGCTGATCGATTCCGTCAGCGGCGTCACGCGTGCCTGGGGTGACATGCGGTAGGTCGACGCGCGAACGTTCGTGATCCGCGGCTGGCCGTCGATATAGACAAGGCCGAGCACGTCACCTGGGTATATAAGGTGCGGATTCACGATGTCGGGATTGACATACCAGATTTCGGGCCAATACCAGGGGTCTTTGAGGAAAGTCCCTGCGATGTCCCAGAGCGTGTCGCCGACCTGGACTACGTATTGGTTCGGTGCACCTTCGATGAGCGGCACGGGGTCGCTGACACGCACAACCGTCGGCTGTTGCGTCATCGGCGCTGAACTGGCGGTCTGCGCCGGCTCCAGCGACGTGCTGCCGGACGAGGGTGCCGCGGCGGACGGGCCGGGCTCGTACGCTGGTGGGTTGCCCCCGCAAGCGGCCAGTGTGAGGGCCAGTGTGGCAGCGGTCAGCCGAAGGCTGGGTTTCAGGCTAATGTTGCTGAGTGACATGTCGCGAGGACTCCCTACAAACAATTCGATTTAGGCCTGTACTTTCAAGGCGTTGCTATACTATGTCGTGCCGGTACTGCCGAGGCTGCTAATTACGTCACATTTCCGGCCCCAAATACCGTCGTCAAGGGTGTAAATCTCGCGGCATTGTCTGACATCTTATTCAATAAAGTCAAACATTTAGGTCGCACTTATAGGATTTCACGCGAAAAAAACGCTGGTTTCATTATGTTGCAAAACGGCGATTGTGCATCGCATTCGGGTCGCAGGGCCCACTGGATATTATGGCAAAACTGAAAATATTGGAGTTTCCGGATCCCCGGCTCAGGAAAAAAGCCGCCCCCGTCGAGGTGGTGGACGATGCCCTGCGCGCGCTGATCGCGGATATGTTCGAAACCATGTACGACGCGCCGGGTATCGGCCTGGCCGCGACGCAGGTCGACGTGCACCAGCGGCTGCTGGTCACCGACGTTTCATCCGACAAGTCGGAACCGCATGTATTGATTAACCCCGAGATCCTGGAGAAGGACGGCGTGACGTTCACGGACGAGGGCTGCCTGTCGGTGCCGGGTTACTACGAGGAAGTCCAGCGTGCGGAACACATTCGCGTGCGTTTTCTCGACCGTAACGGTAAGCAGACGGAGATGGAGGCGAAGGGCCTGCTGGCGGTCTGCATCCAGCATGAGATGGATCACCTCGACGGCAAGCTGTTCGTGGATTACCTGTCCGAAAGCAAGCGCATGCGCATTCGCAAGAAGCTGGAAAAAGAGCGTCGGCACGCGGCGGTTGTGATGTGACGAGAATGATTTTTGCCGGCACGCCGGACTTTGCGCTGGCGTCGCTCGAGGCGCTCGTGGAGTCGGGACGAACACCCGTTGCCGTGCTCACACAACCCGACCGCCCGGCCGGACGCGGCAAGAAACTGACCGCCAGCCCGGTCAAGCGGTATGCCGAGCCGCAGGGTATCGAGGTCATGCAGCCCGTGACGCTGCGAGACGCTGACGTGGTGGCCGACCTCGAGGCACTGGAGCCCGACCTGCTGATCGTCGCGGCCTACGGCCTCATCCTGCCGCAGAACGTGCTCGACATTCCCACGCAGGGCTGTCTTAACGTGCATGCGTCCGTGTTACCGCGCTGGCGCGGCGCCGCGCCGATCCAGGCCGCGATACTCGCCGGCGACGAGACCACGGGCATCAGCCTGATGGCGATGACGGCCGGCCTCGATTGCGGTCCCGTGTTCCAGACGGCCGAAGTCACGATTGGCGATGATGAAGTTGCCGGCGAATTGCATGACCGGCTTGCGGCTCTGGGCGGCGCGACGCTCGTGCAACACCTCGACGATATTCTCGCGGGTAACCTGGCTGCAGTTGAGCAGGATGAGTCGGTCGCGACCTACGCAGCAAAAATCCAGAAGCAGGATGCCGCCATCGACTGGACCCTGTCGGCGCCGGAGCTGGCGCGACGCGTGCGCGCCTACAATCCGTTTCCCGGCGCGTTTTTTTTCGCTGGCGATACACGCATCAAGGTCTGGCGGGCGACCGCTGTCGATAACGACGCCGAACCTGGCACGGTAGTGCAAGGTGATCGTGACGGCATCGTGATCGCCTGTGGCGCCGGCGCCTTGCGGCTCGACGAACTGCAGCTTCCAGGCAAGCGACGCGCACCGGCGCACGAGTTTGCGGGACAGTTTGACCTGGCGGAGACGAGGCTGGTCTGACGATGGCGAACGCGGGCGCAAGAACACGGGCAGTTGCTGCAGAGGTCGTCGACGCTGTTGTCAGTGGCGGACAATCACTGGATGCGGCAATTGCGGAACGAGAGTCTAATGTCGTTCCGACAGACCGCTCCCTGCTGCGCATGCTGTGCTTCGGGACGATCCGCAATCACTGGCGCCTGCAGCACTGGATCGGACAACTCCTGAATCGCCCGCTCAAGAAGCGCGACAGCGTCATCAACGCGCTGCTTGCGGTGGGCTTGTACCAGCTCTGCGATACGCGCATTCCTGATCATGCCGCGGTGTCGCAAACGGTCGAAGCTGCACGCCAGCTGCGCCGCCCGAAACTTGCCGGGCTGCTGAACGCCTGCATGCGGCGCTTCGGCCGCGAACGACTGGCGGAGCAGTCACCGGACGATGATGAGGTCCAGTGGAATCACCCGCGCTGGCTCATCGAGCGGCTGCGCGCCGACTGGCCGGACGACTGGCAGGCGGTTCTCGAGGCGAACGACGCGCGCGCCCCGATGTGGCTGCGCGCCAACAAGCAACGCCAGGCAGCCGATGCGTACCTGGCACGCCTCGCGGAAGTAGACAAACAGGGCGAGTTGCTCGAGGGCGTTCCCGACGCCGTGCGACTTGCCGAACCCTGTGGCGTAGACGATCTGCCGGGTTTTCGCGATGGCGATGTGTCGGTGCAGGATGCGGCGGCGCAGGTCGCGGCGCGCTGGCTCATGGCGACGGGCCCGCAGCGGGTGCTGGATGCCTGCGCGGCCCCCGGCGGCAAGAGTGGTCATCTCGCCGAACTGGGAGGCGACGATTTCGCGCTGACGGCCATCGACAGCGATGCGCGGCGGATCGAGCGCGTGCACGACAACCATGAGCGCCTTGGATTGGCTGCAACGATTACGGTCGCCGACGCATCGAAACCTAAAGAATGGTGGGATGGCACGCCCTTCGATGCAATCTTGCTCGATGCGCCGTGTTCGGCGACGGGCGTCATTCGGCGTCATCCCGACATCAAATTGCTGCGAAGAGACAGTGACATCGGCACGCTCAGCGCCCTGCAGGGGGCCATCCTGAGCGCGTTGTGGCCCCTGCTGACGCCGGGAGGGCGCCTCCTGTATGTCACCTGTTCGGTCCTCGCGGCGGAGAACAATGGCGTGGTGCAAGGATTCCTCGAGGCCAATGACGACGCGGTGGAAGACGCCGTGTTGCCAAATAACAACATCCGCGATCTAATGCGGAGGAAGGCATGCGGCTACCAGGTTCTGCCCGGAACGGCAGGGATGGACGGCTTTTACTATGCGTGCCTCGTCAAGAAGGTCTCCTGAAGACAACGATGTCCACGCCCGCGGGAAAAATGAAGACTGGTAGCCGGTACGCGTTATTCGCGCTGCTGCTTGCGCTCGTCCTGGGAACGGGGCTGGCGCAAGACGTGGAACGCGAGGGCTATTTTGAAGTCCGCTCCGCGTCAACGGAGTTGGTCGGACCTGTGCACGCGCTCGATGCGCGCCTGCAGCTGGTCTTGTCCTCCGAAGCGCTGGCCGCCCTCGAGAATGGCGTCACGCTGATTATCGAGCTGCAGCTGCAGGTGATACGCGCGCGGCGCTTCTTCGTCGACGACGTTGAGGCTGAACTCGAGGTTCGTTATGAGCTCGAGTACTCGCCGGTCACTCAGCGGTACATCGTTCGCAACGTCAACAGTGGAGATCAGGATTCCTTCGCGACGCTCTACTCCGCGCTGAACAGCCTGGGCCGTGTCCAGGGATTGCCCGTCATTGACGACGCCTTGCTCAATGCCGATGCGGAATACCGCGTTCGGCTGCGGGCGATGCTCAATACGGAACGCTATCCCGCCGCACTGCGCGTGTTGTTTTTCTGGCGCGGCCAGTGGCAGCTACAAAGCGAATGGTACGAATGGTCGCTCGAACACTGAAACGAGCCTTTTATTACCTGATCGGCGCGTCCGGCGTCGGCCTCGCCCTTGTGGCCCTGTTCCTGCTTACACAGACCGTGCAAAAGTCCGGCGACTTCGACCGCATGCAGGAGGTCATTCTCTGGATCAACATTATTGGCGGCGCGCTGCTGTTCGCGCTGCTGATCGGCAACCTCGCGCGGCTGTTCAGTGACTATCGTGCGAACGTGCCGGGCGCGAAGCTCAAGGCGCGCATGGTAGGCATGTTTGTCGGGCTCGCGGTGTTGCCACTCATCGTGGTCTTCTATTTCTCCACCCAGTTTATTAATCGCGGCATCGACAGCTGGTTCAATGTGCAGGTCGAAGAAGGCCTCGACAACGCACTGACGCTGAGCCGCGCCGCGCTCGAACTGCAGAAGCGCCGTAACCTGCAGGCGACGGAAGCCGTCGCCCGGCGCCTCTCCGTCGTCAACGACCGCCAGGTTGTGCTCGAGCTCGACACACTGCGTCGCGACAGCGGCGCAAGGGAAATGACGCTGTACGGCAACAACAACACCGTGCTGGCGACCAGTTCCGACAGTGCCACCGCGAGCCTGCCGCGTGCGCTGACCGAGGAAGTCGTGCTGCAGATGCAGCAGGGGCGCCCGTTCGTCAGCCTGGAGTCGATCTCCTCCGGCAGTGTCGAGGTTCGCACTGCTGTCGTCTTTACGTATCGCGGCGGGCGCTCGCAGCAGGCGCGCGTCGTGCAGGCCTACTATCCTGTGGCGGATCGGCTCGGCAACATGGTCAACAGCGTCGAGCGTTCGTACCAGGAGTACCAGCAGCTCGTCTTTTTCCGTGAAGACCTGAAGGACCTGCTGACCTGGACGCTGGCCTTCGTACTGCTGCTGAGCTTGCTCACGGCCATCGCCGGCGCCTTTGTGCTGTCGCGCAGGCTCGTGGCGCCGATCCAGGACCTCGTTGCCGGTACGCGCGCCGTTGCGATGGGTGATTTCGATACCAAGCTGCCGGCGCCAACGCGTGACGAGATTGGTTTCCTGATTTCCTCGTTCAACGATATGACCCAGCGGCTCGCGACGGCCCGGCGCGAAGCCAGCCTCAGCCAGGCGCTCGTCGAGGCCGAGCGGACCAACCTCGAGGTTATTCTTGCGCGCCTGTCGACGGGCGTACTTGCGCTCGAGTCCGACCTGAAAATCCGCAACGCGAACCAGGCCGCGAGTTCGATTCTTGGCGTCAATCTCGAGCATCGTGCCGGGGAGGCGCTGATCGATGCCGCCAGGGGGCACCCGTTGCTGGAACAGTTCGTCGATGTGGCACGCGTGCATCTTGATGCTGGCGAAACCGAATGGCGTGAACAAATCGTGCTGCGCGGCGAAGTCGGCAAGCGCGTCCTGACCTGTGCCTGCACGGCGCTGCCGGGCGACGAAGATAATGCCGCCGGTTACGTGGTTGTATTCGACGACATTACCGCGTTGCTACAGGCGCAGCGCGATGCCGCCTGGGGCGAGGTGGCGCGCCGCCTGGCGCACGAGATCAAGAACCCGCTGACGCCGATCCAGCTATCGGCCGAACGCATGCGCCGCAAGTACCTGCACTCCATGCCTGAGGAGGAGGCGCAGATACTCGACCGCGCCACGCACACGATCGTGCAGCAGGTGGAGGCCATGAAGGAGATGGTCAACGCATTCAGCGACTACGCGCGCGCACCGGATATGGAGATCAGTCTCTTCGATCTCGACAAGCTCGTGCACGAGGTGGTCGATCTCTACCGCGCCCAGGAGAGCGAGGTGCGCATCGTGCTGACCTCCGATCCGACCATGCCGATGATCGAGGCCGACATGGGGCGTGTCCGACAGATTCTGCATAACCTGATTCGCAACGCGGTCGAGGCGCTGGAGAACACGCCCGATGCGCAAATCGACGTGCACGTCAGCGCTGCGGAAATCGACGACGTCGATATCGTTCTTATCAAGGTTGAAGATAACGGGCCCGGCTTCCAGGCAGGTGCCGTCAGCCAGATTTTCGACCCCTATGTCACGACCAAGCCCAAGGGCACGGGTCTTGGCCTCGCGATCGTCAAGAAGCTGGTTGAAGAACACATCGGCTCGATTCGGGCCAGGAATCGGCAAGACGGGGGAGCGACGATTAGCATCCGGCTGCCGCTCAATGAGGCGGCACGTGAGCTGATGATTGCCAAGGCGCCTGGACGCGCCGAACAAAGGAGGGAACAAGCATGAGTAATCCGCATGTACTGGTGGTCGATGACGAGGCGGACATTCGTGCATTGATCAAGGACATCCTCGCCGATGAAAGTTACGGCGTGACGGTTGCGGCCAATGCGGCAGAGGCTCGTCAGGCGCGCGCCGCGCGGAAGTTCGATCTGATCCTGCTGGATATCTGGATGCCGGATACCGACGGCATTACCTTGCTCAGGGAATGGTCGGAAGGCGGGGAGCTGAACTGCCCGGTCGTCATCATGTCCGGGCACGGCACGGTCGACACGGCGGTCGAAGCGACGCGCCTCGGCGCTTTCGACTTTGTCGAGAAGCCGCTGTCCCTCGCAAAACTTCTGCGCACCGTGGAAGCCGCACTGGAGTCGGCAGGCAAACAGTCCAAGGCTGCGCGCAACCTGCTGCCGTCCTTGCTCGCACCCGTCGGTCGCAGCGCCCTGATGCAGGGGCTGCGCGAGCGCGTGCAGCAATATGCGCGGCACGACGGCTCGGTTCTCATGAGCGGTGAGCCGGGCACCGGCCGCGGCGCGTTCGCGCGTTACATGCATGGCCTGAGTCGCCGTGCCGACGAGCCGTTGACGACCCTGACTGCGGCCTCGATTACGGATGCGAATTGCGAAGAACAGCTGCTTGGCAGCGAGCACGGCGGCGAGGTCATTGCCGGCGCCTTCGAACGCGCATCCGGCGGCACGCTGGTCATCGATGAGTTGTCCGACCTGGGCCCCGAGGCGCAAAAAGTCCTGTTCGGCGTGCTTGAGAGCGGTGCTTACACGCGCATTGGCGGCACGCGGCCGATCAAGATCAATGCACGCATCGTCGCTACGGTCGGTACCGAGTACGAAGCGCGTATCGTTGCCGGTGAGCTGCGGCGCGACCTGGTTTCGCATCTCAGTGAGCTGTCGCTGCGCGTGCCACCGCTGCGCGAATATGCCGAGGATGTTCCCGAACTGCTGACGTACTACGTCGACAAGCTGGTCGATTCCGAAGGACTGACGTTCCGGCGCTTCAGCGTCGCGGCACAAAACCGCCTGCGGAACTATCCATGGCCCGACAACGTGCGCGAGCTGAAGAATCTCGTGCGTCGCCTGCTGCTGACGGGCAGCGGTGACGACATTTCCCTTGAAGAGGTCGAGTCGGAAATTTCGTCAGCGGCGCCGGTCGACGAACCGCTCGTCAAGCAGGACCTGCTGGCCCTGCCTTTGCGAGAGGCGCGTGAACAGTTCGAGCGCACCTACCTGCAGCAGCAGCTCGTGTTATGCGGCGGCAAGGTTGGGCAGCTGGCGAAACGCGTGGGCATGGAGCGGACGCACCTCTACAGGAAGCTCCGGTCGCTTGGCGTCGATTTCAAGTCAGTGGGGAGTGACGACTAAACCAGTGCGTGGCAGCGATCCCAGACGAGGTAATTAGATGAAGATTTCATTAGTGAGCATTTCGGTTGGAGATCAAGAGGCCGCGTTAACTTTCTATACCGAGAAGCTCGGTTTCGTTAAGAAGACCGACATACCCATGGGTGATGTGAGCTGGCTAACCGTGGTGTCTCCCGAGGACCCGGACGGGCCCGAACTTGTGCTGGAGCCGAATGCCGAGTATCCGGCGATGAAGGCCTTGAAGGACTCACTAAGCAAAGACGGGATTCCCTTTACCGCGTTTGCGGTTGACGACGTCGACAGCGAGCATATTCGCCTTCGTGATCTTGGCGTTCGATTTACCCAGGAACCCGCGGAAAGTGGTGGGTTCAAGTTTGCGGTGTTCGACGACACATGTGGCAACCTTATCCAGATTTATCAGTCACCTGACTGAAGCAGGTCCCTATGTTCGTAGGACATTACGCCGCAAGCCTGGCGCTGAAGTCATTTGAGAAGAAGGCGTCGCTGGGTGCCTTATTCCTGGCTGTTCAGTTTGTCGACATACTGTTTTTTCCATTTGTTCTTGCGGGTATTGAACGCATGAATATTGTGGAAAACTTCACGCAGTCGACGCATTTCGAACTCGAGTACATGCCTTTCACCCACGGCCTGCTGGCTAGCGTGCTCTGGGCGGTCGCAGCCTACGCGGTATTCAGGTGGCTGGTTGTGAAGAAGCAGTCGGTTGCTTTGGTGGTTGCGCTGGCAGTGTTTTCACACTGGCTGCTGGATCTGCCGGTTCACACGCCGGACCTGCCGCTCTGGAGCGACGCATCCCCCAAATTGGGATTTGGCCTGTGGAACAACGCGGTTGCCACTTATCTTCTCGAGGCCGGTCTTCTCCTGTCGGCACTCTGGATGTATCTGCGATCAACAAAGGCAACAACGGCGGCCGGGAAGTATGGAATGGCTCTGTTCATAGGGTTTCTGCTGCTTATCAACGTCTCAAATATATTTGGTGCTCCCATGGTCGATACAAAAATTGGCCTCTCAATATTTGCGTTGAGTTCGTACTTCCTTTTCGCTGCGGTGGCATTCTGGCTCGACCGGAAACGCGCCTAGCAAAGGGCTCTTCCGGGTTTGGTGACTGAACGCAACTGACCCATAGACGATTTTCGGTGACAAACGCCGGCTCGCAGTGCGGCGTTCATCCTGCGCCTGCCGCCGCTTTGTCTTACTCTTGTTCCGATGGTCTTCTCCGCGATGGCCGCGGGACGGGCACTTTTATTGTCTTTGAAGGTGGCCATGGATAGACTGAAACTGACATACGGGCTACAGACAGGTGAAGGATCTACTCCGAGCACTCGCTAGAGACGCGATAAATAGTCTGCGCGACCTGACCCCGATCATTGTCGTGATCGGTATATTCCAGGCGCTTGTCATCCGCCAGCCGGTCGATGACTTGCCGTCGCTCATTGCCGGCGGGCTGCTCGTGTTTGCCGGTCTCACCTTTTTCATCTTCGGCCTCCGACTAGCGCTGTTTCCGGTCGGACAGGAGCTTGCACGGTCGCTCGCGCGCAAAGGTAGCTTGTTCTGGCTCATCTCCTTCGCCTTCGTGCTGGGCTTCGGGACGACGGTGGCTGAGCCGGCGCTGATCGCTGTCGCAGCCGAGGCGGCGGCCGTTGCCGCGGAAGCGGAAGTCATCGCGAGAACGCCCGAGGCCATGGCCGACTACGCGTTCGGCCTGCGCATGACGGTTGCACTCGCAGTCGGCGTTGCGATTGTGCTGGGCGTGTTCCGCATCATCACCAACATGTCACTGCCGATCCTGATCATCAGCGGCTATACGCTGGTGGTTCTGCTGACGGCAATCGCGCCACCGGAGATCATCGGCATCGCCTACGACTCGGGCGGCGTGACGACCTCGACGGTGACCGTTCCGCTGGTAACCGCCCTGGGTGTGGGGCTCGCCAGTTCGCTGAAGGGCAGGAACCCGATGCTGGACGGCTTCGGCCTGATTGCATTTGCCTCACTGACGCCGATCCTGTTCGTCCTGATTTACGGCATGGTGGTCTGATGGATCTGGCCGTAAATACACTGATTTTCGTGGTCGACAGTGCATTGGATGTGCTGCCGATTGTCATCTTTCTGTTCGCCTTTCAGTGGCTTGTCATCGGCGAGGGGATGCCCAACGGAGGCAAGATCATCGTGGGATTCCTGTTTGTCGTCGTCGGCCTTGGCCTGTTCCTGGAAGGCCTGGAGCAGAGCCTGTTTCCGCTCGGCCGCATGATGGCGGAGCAGCTCACTCACCCCGAATTCCTGCTCGACGCTGTAGAGCATGCCGTGACCGAATTCACCTGGCGGGATTTCTACTGGGTCTATATTTTTGCGGCGACGGT
>SHLT01000205.1 GCA_004282875.1 Chromatiales bacterium
GGCGTTTCCTCGAGTCGGCAGGGCAGGACGAACACGGCCGGGTCCTGTTCGAAGACGTTGATGGCGAGAAATTGCATGGCGAACAACAGGGTTGGGTCCACGCCGATGACCGTTGCGGCACCGGCCCGGCGCATCTGCAATGCGTAATAGCCATTGCCGGAACCCACGTCGAGGATCCTGCGGCCATCGAGCGGCGCGACAGCATCTTTGACGCGCGCCCACTTCCAGTCGCTGCGCCACTCGGTGTCGATCTCGACCTCGTCCAGCCGCAACGGACCTTTCCGCCAGGGGTGCAAGGCCATCAGCAACTCGCGAACGCGTTGCGCATCGCCGCGCGCCCCGGGCAATGCCTGCACTGCCTGGTTCCAGCGTTTCCAGTCGCCGTGCGTCTGGCCGGTCAGGCGCCGTCGCAAGAGCGGGCCCAGTTCCTCGTTCCAGTGACCAAGGCCCAGGTTATCAAGGCATCCGGCAAGCGCATCGAAGTCGAACATAGCTAGCGAATGGCAACAATAGACACGAAATTGAAGTAGCGCAGCCAGACGGCGGCACGGGAAAACCCGGTGCGTTGCAGTCGTTCGCGGTGCGCCGCCACCGTCTCGGGAAGCAGCACGTTTTCGAGTGCGGCACGCTTGCGAGCGACCTCGAGGGCGCTGTAATGATTGCGCCGCTTGTGCTCTTCGTGGAGGTCCACTAGCAGTGCCTCCATGTGGGCGTCCTCGTCCACCACCTTTTCCGACAGGACCAGCAGGCCGCCATCATTCATGCCGTCGTAGATCCTGCTGAGCAGCGGGTCACGGTCGGCGGGGTCGATGAACTGGAGCGTGTAGTTGAGAACCACCATCGACGCGTTGTCGAAGCAGACCTCCAGTATGTCCTGTTCGGCGACATCGACCTGTGTTTCGGGCTCGTTCTGGCGGTCGTCCTCGGCGATGACTTCCCGGCAGCGCTCGATCATCGCGGGGGACGAGTCCACGGCGACGATGCGGCAGCATGGCTGCTGAATGCCGTGGCGCATGGCCAGCGTGGCGGCGCCAAGGGAACAGCCGAGGTCGTAGCAGGTGGTGCCGGCGCGAACGTAGCGGGCGGCGAGTGAGCCGATTGCCTCGATCGATGCGGCATAGCCCGGGATAGAGCGCCGCAGCATGTCCGGGAACACCCGGGCGACATTCTCGTTGAAGCGAAAGGGTTCCGAGCCGTCCTCGGATCTGTAGATCTTGTCGTCTGTCATTCGAGCGCTTATATGGGACAATCGCGCATATGCTACGCGAACTTCACCAGGAACTGGGTATTCCCGAGGACTATGGCCTCGATCGCACCAAGCCGGTATTCCAGGAGGCGACCGAGCTGTTGGAGGTCGGCCCCAATCTCGTGGGCCGGATGCAGCGGCTGACCCCGGCGACGGCGGGCGCATGGACGGCCATGCAGGGAGCCGCGGCGGACGACGGCGTGACCCTGCTGATCGTGTCCGGCTTCCGTAGTATTGACTACCAGGCGCGGCTGATTCGAAAGAAAATTAATGCAGGTCAGTCAGTTAGCGAGATTTTGTCCGTTAACGCGGCGCCCGGCCACAGCGAGCATCACACAGGCAGGGCCGTTGATATCGCGTCCCCGGGGTCGCGCCCGCTGACCGAGGAATTCGAGGATTCGGACGCCTTTCGATGGCTGCAGGCCAATGCCGCCACCTATGGATTTTCAATGTCCTACCCGCGGGATAACCCGGCGGGCTTCGTCTACGAGCCCTGGCACTGGGCCCGAAACGCCTGATTCTCTCGTAAGCCCCCATGGGGCAAAGGATTCAGGTACAATCCTCGCCCGACCAAAACTGAAAAAAACAGTCGTTTAGCTGTTGACACTACGGCGGCGTAGATAGAAAATGCCCGGCTTGCGTACCGGAGGGGTACTCAAGCGGTCAACGAGGGCAGACTGTAAATCTGCTGGCTATGCCTACGTAGGTTCGAATCCTACCCCCTCCACCAGATGGTGGTCTGGTTTGAAGTAATTCAGACGGGTCCGGCAGCGCGACGACACAGTATGAGATATGGAATCCGGACGGTTATTGCAAACAGACTGTCAGGATTTTTGCACGCCCGATAAAAGCGGTTTTACAGATTTCAGAACGGTGTTTGGCGCGAGGCGAAAAGCTTATTAAATCGATACTCCTTATATAGGGGCGTGATGAAAACAAGGCGGGTGTAGTTCAACGGTAGAACCTCAGCCTTCCAAGCTGATGATGTGGGTTCGATTCCCATCACCCGCTCCAGATTGGGAAGGATGTGCACTCGGCGAAGAGTTTGCCCACATAGCTCAGGGGCAGAGCACTTCCTTGGTAAGGAAGAGGTCCCCGGT
>SHLT01000041.1 GCA_004282875.1 Chromatiales bacterium
TAGTCTCGCCAAGCGGTGCGAAAAGCCTGATTTCCGTAAGGTTATCAGGTTCTGGGGTGAATTTTATGTGAAGTAGGTCAATAAGAGAAACCCTACTGGAAATCCCGGATTTCGTCGCAAATTTGCGTCACGTTTCAAATTGCGACCCATGCCCTTAATGCAACGGGCATACTCGTCTGTATAATCCGCGTCTGCACCAACTCCCGGATAAAGCGAACAACATGCGCCTTACTATATTTGGTTCTGGCTACGTCGGCCTCGTTCAGGGTGCCTGCATGGCCGAAATGGGCAACCACGTGGTCTGCTACGACATCGACGAGGACAAGATTGCCCGTCTAAATCGCGGTGAAATCCCGATTTACGAGCCCGGCCTCGAGGCTTATATCGAACGCAACGTCGAGGCCGGCCGCCTCGAGTTCACGACGGATGTCAAGCAGGCGGTGGATCACGGCCTCTTCCAGTTCATCGCCGTGGGCACTCCACCGGATGAGGATGGCTCGGCCGACCTGAAGCACGTGCTGGCCGTTGCGCGGGCGATCGGCGAGAACATCGATGAATACAGGGTGGTAGTCGACAAATCGACGGTTCCGGTGGGCACGGCCGACAAGGTCAAGGCGGAAATTGAGCGGGTGCTTAAGGAACGCGGCAACGCGGTTGAATTCGATGTCGTGTCGAATCCGGAATTCCTGAAAGAGGGGGCCGCGATCAGCGATTTCATGAAACCGGACCGCATCATCGTGGGTACCGACAATCCTCGCACTACCGAGCTGCTGAAGTCGCTCTACGAGCCGTTTAATCGCAATCACGATCGCCTGATCAGCATGGACGTCCGCTCCGCCGAGCTGACCAAGTACGCCGCGAACGCGATGCTGGCGACCAAGATCAGTTTTATGAATGAACTGGCCAACCTGGCCGAAAAATTCGGCGCCGACATCGAGGCGGTGCGCGTGGGCATCGGCTCAGATCCGCGCATCGGCTACCACTTCATCTACCCGGGCGCCGGCTACGGCGGTTCGTGTTTTCCTAAAGACGTGCAGGCGCTGGCGCGTTCGGCAGGCGAGAGCGGCTACGACGCGGAGCTGCTCAATGCCGTCGAAGCTGTCAACCTGCGCCAGAAGCGCCGGCTGTTCGAAAAGCTCAGTCAGCACTATGGCGGCGACCTCAAGGGCAAGACCATCGCCCTGTGGGGACTGTCGTTCAAACCGAATACCGATGATATGCGTGCGGCGCCGAGCCGGGTCCTGATGGAATCGCTGTGGGAGGCGGGCGCGACGGTGCGGGCTTACGATCCCGAGGCGATGGATGAGGCCAAACGCATCTATCCCGACCAGGCCGGACTGACCTTTTGCGAGTCGGCGTACGAGACACTGGACGGTTGCGATGCGCTCGTCATCGTCACGGAGTGGCAGGAGTTTCGCAGCCCGGACTTCAGCGAAGTCAAAGACAAGATTGCTGACGCCGTGATCGTTGACGGCCGCAATCTCTATGAGCCGGAGACGGTCGAAGGACTTGGGCTACAGTACTACGCGATAGGCCGGGGCCGCAGTTGAGCCAGCTCCTCCCGGTGATTCTCTCAGGCGGGTCGGGTACCCGTTTGTGGCCGACCTCGCGTTCGATGTATCCCAAGCAGCTCCTGCCGCTCGCGAGCGACGCCACGATGCTGCAGGCTACGGCGCTGCGCGTGGGCGGACTGCCCGACGTTACGGATTCCTGCCTGGTCATTTGCAATGAAAGTCATCGGTTCTCCGTCGCCGAGCAGCTGCACGAAATCGACAGGCCGGCGCAGATTATTCTCGAGCCGGAAGGACGCAATACGGCACCGGCTATCGCCCTGGCGGCATTTGATGCGCTGGAAAACCATGGCGACTGCCTGCTGCTGGTGATGCCGGCCGACCATGTCATCGACGATACGACCGCGTTTGCCAATGCCGCCGGTGTCGCTGCCGAGGCGGCGGCCGAAGGCCACATGGTGACGTTCGGCATCGTGCCGAAACAGCCCGAAACCGGCTACGGGTATATCAAGGCAGGCGCCAGCAACGGCCAGGCAGCCCCTGTAGAGGCATTCGTCGAGAAACCCGACCTCGCGACGGCAGAATCGTATGTCGAGAGCGGCGATTACTTCTGGAACAGCGGCATGTTCCTGTTTCGCGCGTCGACGTACCTGGCCGAACTCGAGCGCTGTGCGCCGGAGATTTACGCCGCGTGCCGGGCAAGCATGGATGGCGCGGCTGAGGACGGCGAGTTCCTGCGACCCTGTGAAGAGGCTTTCCGTGCCTGCCCGTCGGATTCCATCGACTATGCCGTCATGGAGAAATCGGACAACGTTTACATGGTCCCGCTGGATGCGGGGTGGTCGGATGTCGGTTCATGGTCGGCCTTGCAGGACGTCTCGTCAAAGGACACTGATGCGAATCACGTGCGCGGCGATGCAGTACTGCACAACTGCTCGGGAACCTTCGTGCAGGCCGAGAGCCGCCTGGTTGCGGGTGTCGGCCTCAAGGACCTGATCGTCGTCGAAACCAAAGACTCGGTGCTCGTCGCCAACCGGAACGACGTGCAGGACGTCAAGAACGTCGTCGATGATTTGCGCCAGCGCGGCCGTTCGGAAACAGAGCTGCATCGCGAGGTATTCAGGCCCTGGGGCAGCTATGACAGTCTCGAGGTCGCGGATAATTTCCAGGTCAAGCGGCTCGTCATCAAGCCGGGCGCAATCTTGTCGCTGCAGAAGCACGCGCACCGCTCCGAGCACTGGGTCGTCGTCAGCGGCAAGATTCGCGTAACGCGCAACGACGAGGAATTTGATCTCACCGAGAACCAGTCGACCTACGTCGGCGTTGGCGATGTACACCGGATTGCCAACCCGTTTGATGTGGCCGCGCACGTGATCGAAGTGCAGTGTGGCGATTATCTCGGTGAAGACGATATTGTTCGACTTGAAGACAACTACGGACGCAAGGGCACCACAACGTGACATTGAATATCACCTGCTTTAAGGCCTACGACATTCGTGGCCAGATCCCCAATGAACTGAACGCGGACATCTGCTATCGCATCGGCAATGC
Source organism: Chromatiales bacterium (assembly GCA_004282875.1). Lineage (GTDB taxonomy): Bacteria > Pseudomonadota > Gammaproteobacteria > Steroidobacterales > Woeseiaceae > UBA1847. The sequence continues at coordinate 3,063 of SHLT01000041.1, forward strand.
GACCGGCGCGTTTCTGGATGCCAGGACCATGGTGGTCGGTCGCGACATGCGGCTGACAAGCGATGAGTTTGCGGACGCGGTCATCAAGGGCCTGACCGACGCCGGCATCGAGGTGTTCGATATCGGACTCTGCGGCACAGAGATGGTGTATTTCGCCACGATGCACCTTGGAGCCGATGGCGGCATCATGGTGACGGCGAGCCACAACCCTGCGGACTACAACGGTCTCAAACTGGTTCGCGAGGAAGCGCGTCCCATCAGCGCCGATACGGGACTCGCGGATATCCGCAAGCTCGCCGAGGGTGATGCTCGCACGCTGGCGGAGGGCGGCAAGCGCACCGACGTCGACATTATGGATGATTACATCCAGCACCTGCTCACGTACATTGACGTGGCAGCGCTCAAGGACTTGAAACTGGTTGTGAATCCCGGGAACGGGTGCGCCGGCATTGCGTCGGACCAGCTCGAAAAGCACCTGCCATTCGAGCTCATCAAGGTATTCAACGAGCCGGACGGCACGTTTCCCAACGGCATCCCGAACCCGATGCTGCTGGAGAACCAGGCCGTCACGGCCGAAGCAGTCACGTCGCACAAGGCCGATATGGGCATCGCCTGGGACGGTGACTTCGACCGCTGTTTCCTGTTCGACGAGAACGGCACGTTCATCGAGGGCTACTACATCGTCGGTCTGCTGGCCGAGAGTATCCTGCGCAAGAACCCGGGCGAAAAGATCATTCACGACCCGCGCATGACCTGGAACACGCTCGAGATCGTCGACGCTGCGAATGGTGAGGCCGTACAAAGCAAGTCTGGGCACTCTTTCATCAAGGAGAAGATGCGCGAAGTCGACGGCATCTACGGCGGTGAAATGAGCGCACATCATTACTTTCGCGAGTTCTCGTACGCGGATAGCGGCATGATCCCCTGGCTGCTGGCCGCGGAGCTGATTTCGACCGAAGGCAAGTCGCTGTCCGAACTGGTTGGCGAACGCATGGCGCGTTTCCCGGCGAGTGGCGAGATTAACCGCCAAGTGCAGGATGCGGCGCAGACCCTGCAGTCATTACATGACCAGTACGCGAGTGAGGCGCTCAATGTAGACGACACGGACGGCTACAGCTTCGAGTTTCCCGAGTGGCGCTTTAACATCCGCATGTCGAACACGGAACCCGTAGTACGACTGAACATCGAAACGCGCGGGAATCCGGAGTTGCTGCAGGAAAAAACCGACGAACTGGTCGCGATTCTCGAGGCCTAGTCCTCGAGCCGGAAATCGTCGAATAACACTTCGTACGGCTCACCCGGTTCGGCCGCGCTCACGACCAGCGTGCGCACATCGGATAAATCGAAGTCCGGTCGCCTGGCGATAATATCCGCGAACGCAATGCGTACTCGCCGCGGGTCAGGGCCCGCCGTGAATTGCCTGTAGAAACTCTTCTTTTCGGAGCGCAGCATGACGCCGATGTCGACAGGTTCATCGTTGCCGCTGGCCACCACGAAACTTACCGCCGCGTAGTCCTTCCAGTCATGGTATGGGGCCAGTGCCAGCATCGTGCCCCATCGTCCGCTCGCGGTTGCGTTGCCGATCATGACCCCGTCAGTGGGCCAACCCTTGGGTTTTGGCACCCGTACGGGTGGCGGCGTCTGCATCCCGGCGTATAGCTCGCGTTCGAGCGTCGATTCAAAGGAGAGCAATACGGGAAAATTGGCGTTGCGGACGCTGATTGCTGCGGTGAGCTGAAGCGTCGGCATGGCAATAGCGATCAGCGCCAGGGCAGACGCGAGCGCTACTGCGCGGCGCGTCCAGGGCGATGTGCCGAAGTTCAGGCTCGAGTCGAGGCCCGCCACAAGCGCAAGACCTGCCAAAATGCCGGCGCCGTCGACAACCAGGTCGGCAACTTCGGCATTCCTGGGCCCTGGTACCTGGGACAGCTCAGACAGCAGGCTGATAGAGACACAGACGGCAAACGCCAGAACGATGCGCCACCAGCCATCGGCCCAGTCGCGGGCTCCCAGGCCGACGGCGATGGCGATAGCCGCAAAACCGGGACCATGCAGGCTGCGCAGTATTTTGCCGGCGAGCGCCGAATAGCCAACAGGTTCGAATCGATGCAGTGCAATTACGACGACCAGGGCCAGGAGCAGTACGCCCAGCCCGACCGCGGCCGACCTAGTTCGAGGAATCGTCGCCACCGTACTGCCGGTGCATGGCCTTGATTGCGGATTCGATATCTTCGTACACGGGAATATCGAATTCTTCGGCGTAGGCGTACATTTCCTTACGGATCTTGAGAATCTTCGAGAAGTCCGTCGTCCAGTGGTGGAAGAAAGGAATCGGATTCCGCATGGACTTCTTCCTTGCGGCGCAATGCTGGCGGTGCTCTTCCTCGGGGATCATAACCATCGAGAAGCGCACCTTGTCGTGCGTCGCGACCAGCTCACGGTAGTTTTCGCGTGTGCGGCGTCCGAGCATGACGATCGGGCTGTCGTGCTTGTTTATGTGGTCAAAGGCCCTGTCGAAATAGGCATGCCGAAACCGGTCTTTCATGTCGGGCCGATTTTGCATCATCGCGCGAAGCGGCGGAATGAAGCGCGAGAAATAGAGCAGGATGCGCGTCGACAGCCTGCGCTGCGGCAATTCCTCGCCGAAATCAACGACTTGATAGCCGAGAAAGGTCTGGTGTTTATTGGTGAACGTCGACTTGCCCGTCGCCGCCATCGCCATGATGTAGAACTTATCGATGCGCGCTGCCATCACTCTTCCTGATGCCGGTGCACCGGCACCGGCCTATCTTTCCAACTTTCTCCGGCGCAGTCCAAGCAGGCCGGCCAGCAGGAGTATACCCAGTTCTGCCGCGGCCATGACACCGCCGCCGCTGCTCTGCACGCCCGGCCCGGGTGGTGGCGTCGGTGGAGGATTCGGTGCCGATGCGTCCGTCGTAGCGCAGGACATCGACGTGTAGCCCGAATTACCGTTCGCGTTGCTTGCCCGCACCCGGTAGCAATACTCGGTGCTCGCGGCGAGCCCCCTGCTGTCATAGGTTGTCACGTTCGTCGCGGTTGTCGCGATCTCGGTGAACGTGCCGCCCTGGCCGGTGGCGCGCTCGACGCGGAAGTTCGTCTCGTCGTTCGAATTGTCCGTCCAGGACAGGTCGACACCCATATCACTCGACGCGGTCGTGGTCAGCCCCGACGGCGCGGCTGGCGCACTACCGCCGGCTGCATTCGTGGTCGCACACACCTGCGACGTGTAGCCCGAGTCGCCGCTGCCATTCCTCGCGCGAACCCGGTAACAGTATTCAGTATTCGCGGCGAGGCCCATATCGTTGAAGCTCGTTACGTTCCCGCCTGTTGACGCGATCTCCGAAAAGGCACCCCCCGCGCCGAGGGCGCGTTCGATGCGGAAGCTCGTCTCATCCGTCGAATTGTCGGTCCAACCAAGATTGATCTGAGTTTCGCCGGCCGCCGTAGCCGACAGGTTCGTCGGTGCCGTAGGCGGATTGCCGCTGCCGGGTGGTGCGTAAGTCAGCTTCAGGAAGAACTGCTCATTCTCATCGGCAACCTTGTTGATGCCGGACTGCGATGGGTGGCAACCGGGTCCGGTCCTGGGTTCCTTGACGAAGTCGTCGACCGACCAGGTTAGGCCGTCGCCGCGCATATTCAGGCCATCGGCCCAGATGTATGGTCCGAGGAACCACTTTGACGAGCTGTCGATTGCGCCGGCCTCGTTGTCCCAGCCGACGATCGCGAGATAGGTCTCATGGGCGATCGGTTCGGGGTTGGCACGGCAATGCCCGCCGTACACGCGCGATGAGTGGAATCCCGCGCGCAGGTTCGGGAACCTCGCCTCGGCCTCCTGCTGCACCTGGATCAAACCATCGCGCAGCGTAATCCGCTCCGCGATCACGTCCGGGTTGTTGTCCACGGTCCGCGTCGCGTTCTTGCCCCACATCACCTGTACGTCGGCGTTGCTGTAGCCCGCATCACGCAGGCGTTGCTCGACCGCGGCCCAGTAAGTGCCGGGGTCCGCCATGATGCGGGTGATCTCCCAGCCACTGATCGCGCCATCGACGATGACGATCGGAAGATTGCTCTGCGCGGCCCAGCCGTTCTGGCCGACATCGGGGTCGCCACCGCACTCCCAGTGCGCCTGGCTCATGCCGATGCACAGCAGCACCGCGCCTTCGTCGATGACCGGCACGGCCGAATCAGGCGTGCCCTCGCTGTCAAAGAACGGGACGAGACCGGTCGTGTCTTGTGACCACGCGCTCGGCGCATTGATCAGGGTAAGCAGGATGAGCGAGTAGAAGAAACGGGTGATCATGAAGGTGCCTCGCGGCGGCGTTCGTTCGGCCCGCGAGTATATCAGAGCCGCTGTTTTTTCAAGCGCACCCCGTCACGCCCGGCAATTATTTCAGTCGTTGTCGCAATGCAGCGACAGCTCGCTGCGCCGTCCTGCCATCCCAGTGCGGCGGCACGCTGCCTTTTGGCCATTCGCCGTTGAGCGCCTGCTCAAGAGAAGCTGCCAGCGAGTCAGCGTCGACCAGCCGGTTCGTGCCCAGCTCGGCGGTGACCGGGCGCTCGGTATTTTCGCGCAGCGTGAGGCAGGGGATTCCGAGATAAGTCGTTTCTTCCTGCAGGCCGCCCGAGTCGGTGATGACGACCTGCGCGCCGGTCACGAGGTTCATGAAGCGCACGTAAGGCTGCGGTTCCAGCAACGTGACGTTGGCCGCGTCCGCGAGCGTGTCCTTGAGGCCGAACTTCTCGAGGCCGTTCAGGGTCCGCGGATGCGCGACGAACACGACCGGAATGCGGCCGGCGGCGGCAACCAGCGAATCCACGATGCGGCCGAGGGATTCGGCTTCGTCGACGTTGGACGGGCGGTGCAGGGTCACCAGCGCATAGCGGCCTTCTTCAAGACCGAGATCCTCGCGCGCACTTGATGCCTTGATCTTGGCGGACATCATTTCGAACGAGTCGATCATGATGTTGCCGATCAGGTCGATGCGGTCCTTGTCGACGCCCTCGTTGAGGAGATTCTCGTCGGCGTCGGCCGAGGGCGTCCAGAGGACGTCGGAGATGGCGTCGGTAACGAGGCGATTAATTTCTTCGGGCATGTAGCGATCGCGACTGCGCAGCCCCGCCTCGAGATGCACGACCTTGATCCAGAGTTTGGCGCCGACCATGGCGCAGGCGGCCGTCGAATTGACGTCGCCGCAGACGATGATGCAGTCGGGCCGGTCTTCGCCACACAACTTCTCATACGCGATCATGACGCCGCCGGTCTGTTCCGCGTGCGAGCCGCTGCCGACACCCAGGTGGTGGTCGGGGTTCGGGATGCCGAGATCTTCGAGGATCGCATCCGACATGTTGTGGTCGTAGTGCTGGCCCGTGTGAACCAGAACCGGCTCGGCCCAGTCGGTGGCCGCGAGTGCGTGGTACAGCGGCGCCACCTTCATGAAGTTGGGGCGCGCTGCAGCGATTAGATGAATCCGTAGTTTTGACAACCTGTTGCTCCCGGTAGATCGAGCGCCGATTCTAAGCGATATCGGTGCCCGGTTGGACAAGTACGTCACAAAGTAGGAAATTGGGCCCCGGAATGATGAGCTTCCTCCCACAAATCGGTTATGCGGCCGCCGCGCTCGCTTTCGCGTTGCTTACGATATTGGCCGCGACCATTTGGCGTGCCCGGTATGACGGCCCGGCCTTGCTGTTTGCGACCGTGTCGACATCGGTCTGGTGCGGCTTGCTCGCCCACGCGTCCGCGATGGGCCTGGTTTCGCCACTGCCGACGTTTGTGGCCGAACTCGTTGTCGATATTGCGTGGCTCAATTTCGTGGGCTCGCTGTTTCGTGGCGCACTTGCCGGCCGCAGTTTCCTGCTCTTTCGTTATGGCGGGGTGGCCATCGCACTTGGCGTGCTGGTTACCGGTCTTTTCGCCTACCTCGGCCCCGGCACGGTGTCGCTCAACCTGTCCAGCGTCATGGTGGCCGGCTCGATCCTGACGGCGATCAGCGGCCTTGCGTTGCTCGAGCAGGTGCTGCGCAACGGACGAGTTTCCCAGCGACGTGACCTGCGTCACCTGGTGCTCGGGTTGGCGAGCCTCTTCCTGGTGGATCTCCTGTTGTACAGCGACGCGGTCCTGGGCGGTCACATCAATGCGCTGTTCTGGGATATCCGGGGTTTTATCGTGACGATGAGCGCCGTGCTGGTGGGTCGTGCGCTGGCATTGCGCGACCGGACGGCGCCCGGCGTGTTCGTTTCGCGCCGCGTCGTGTTTCACACGGCGACCTTCGTGTTTGCGGGTATATTCCTGGCGGTCGTGGCGCTGGCCGCGCAGCTGGTGCGCTATTTCGACCAGCAGCTGGGAGAGGCGGCGCAGCTTGTTCTCTTTGCGGGCGCGGCCATCCTCTTTGTCCTGTTTATCCTGTCGGACCGCTATCGAGCGAAGCTGCGGGTGCTCGTCGCCAAGCACTTTTTCGAAGCCAAGTACGACTATCGAACGGAATGGCGGCAGCTCATCAATACGCTGACATCCACCGATCTCGAGCTGCCCCTGGCCAAGCGCGCGATTCGCGCGATGCTTAATATTGTCGACTCGCATTCGGGCGTGCTGTGGGTGACGAATGATGAACGCGCCGCATACCAGGCCGTCTCGAGCTGGAACCGGCCCGCACCCGATTCGTACCTTGCGACGGACAGCGCGCTGCTCGCGTTCATGCAGCGGAAGCTCTGGGTCATCGACCTCGACGACCTGAGGAATGGGCGCGGCGAATACGAAGGGCTCGATGCCGGCGATATTCCAGACTGCTTCGACGGCCTCTGGGCGCTGGTGCCGTTGATCCACAATGAACGGGTCTGTGGAATCGTCGGCATGTCGCCATCGGAAACCGTGGAGCGCCTGAACTTCGAAGATCATGACCTGCTGAAAATGGCCGGGCGCCAGGTGGCCAGTTTTCTCGAACAGGAGCGCGCGACGACACGTCTTGCCGAGACAATGCAGTTCGAGGCGTTCAGCCGTCTCACGGCTTACCTCATGCACGATCTCAAGAACACGATGGCGCAGCAAATGCTCATTGTCGACAATGCGGAAAAGCACAAGCGCAATCCGGAATTTGTGGATGACGTCATCGACACGGTCCGCGGCAGCGCCGAGCGCATTCGCAACGTAATCAACCAGCTCCAGCAAGGAACCAAGGCTGGCCAGCACAACAGGATCGATGTCGGGCGGGTCGTGCTGATCGCGACCTCCCGATGTGCCGACCGGTCGCCGGCGCCGAGCGCCAGCCTGTGCGATGCGCGTGCCACGGTCATCGGCGATGAGGAGCGGCTGCGTATGGCCGTCACGCACGCGATCTCGAATGCCCAGGATGCGACGCCGGGCGACGGGCAGGTTGAAGTGACCATGAGCATTGCTGATGACAATTGCATCATAGCCATTGCCGATACCGGTGCAGGAATGGACGCTGAGTTCGTGCGGGACCGCCTGTTCCGGCCATTCGATAGCACCAAGGGTGCGCAGGGCATGGGCATCGGGGCGCACCAGATTCGTGAGACCATTCGCGAGATGGGTGGTAGCGTGTCGGTAGACAGCAGGCCCGGCAAAGGAACGACGCTCGAGCTGCGTATTCCGCTGGCGGACAATGGCATGGAAAACGACACCAACGTGGACCAGGACTCTTAAGTGACGGAAAACCCGAAAGGCACGCTCATACTGAGTACGGATTACGAGCTGTTCTTCCATCGCAGCGGCACCGTGCAGCGATGCCTGCTGGAACCCGCCGAGCGGCTGCTCGATTTCACGGCCCGGCAGGGCATGAAGATGACGTTCTTTGTCGACACCGGAATGCTCAGGTCTCTTGATCGGCATGCCGCGGAGCACCGCGAGCTCGCGCGCGAGGCGGAGGCGATTCGTACACAGCTGCGCAGGATTTCGGCGGCCGGCCACGAACTCGGTCTGCACATCCACCCGCACTGGGAGGACACGCGCCTCTCCAGCGGCGAATGGGATTTCAGCGCAACGCGCTATCGCCTCGATATGTTCAGTGAGGAAGAAGTCGTCAACCTGCTCGAAACGAACTTCGCGCTATTACAGGCATTATCGGACGATCCGGTGGTTTCCTACCGTGCCGGCGGCTTTTGTATCGAGCCCTTCGAGCGTATCGGTCCGACGCTGGCCCGCCTCGGGATTACCGTCGATAGCAGCGTTGTGCCGGGAACGCGGCTCAATGATCCGCAGAAGGGGTTCGATGCCTCTGCGGCTCCCGACGAGCCCTGCTGGCGCTTCGATGACTCACCCCGCCACCCAGCCCCGGACGGGGCGTTTTGCGAAGTGGCCATTACGCCACTGACCGTAGGTCGCTTCTATTTCTGGGGGCGGCTCCTGAATCGACTGACCGGATCCAGGGGTGGGGAACATTTTGGCGACGGCGTTTCCAAGGCGATCGGCCGCACGGAAGTCGTTCGCCGCCTGCTTGGTCAAAGCCGCGTTTCGGAGCTGTCGATGGACGACGCGAAGTCACAATTGCTGCCGCACGCGCTGGCGGCAGCGCCGGCCAGACGTGCCTGGCACGTCATGGGACACCCAAAACTCCTGTCCGAACGTTCACTGCAGCGTCTCGAGGATTTTGCCACCGCGGCTGACGTGGCCGACGGCGTGACGGTTGGCGCCTTCGCCAGCCACTGCCAGGGCACTTAGCCGCTGGCGAATGAGGCAGGGTGCTCGGCCCGAATTGTGACGTGCGTCACGCTTTGGGTAGTCAGGTTTTTGATGCCGGTATTCTCCCCAAGTGTCGTGTAACATGCTGGATTCGGTAAGTTTTCTTCCAATTGGCGCCGCCTGGGCCGGCGCAGGATTCGGAATATGGGGCACCACACCACGCAAGCGCGAGATGCGCTCTCGTTGCGGGACAGCCAGCGAGCGCTGCCGCTGGTTCTGCTGGTGTCCATTGCGGTCGTGGTTTTCTACTGGTCGACCAGTGTGTGGCTGGCCGGTGAGTGGTCCTCATCCAATGCCCTGTTCGAGCACGGCTACCTGGTCCTGTTGATATCGACCGTCCTGCTGCTCAGTGCCGCAGGCCGCATCGCGACGGAACCCCTGCAGCCCAGCTGGCTGGCGCTTGCCGCTGTCGTCGCGCTCTCACTGGGGTGGCTGCTGGCGCGCGTCGCAAGCGTAGCGCTGGTGCAGACGCTCGCGCTGCCCGCGCTGCTGCTCGGCGCACTGCTGGCGATCTTTGGCCTGGCGGCGGGTCGCGTATTCGTGCCGGCCGTCGCCTACTTTGCATTTGCCTTGCCGGTGTGGGAGGTCCTCAAGGAGCCGCTCCGGGACCTGACTATTGTTGTTGTCGAGGCGTTCCTGAAGCTGGGCGGCGTGCCGACAGTGATCGAAGGGGCGCTCGTGCATATCCCGGCCGGCACGTTTCGGATCGCCAGCGGTTGCAGCGGACTGAATTTTTTCGTCGTCGGGCTCGCGCTGGCGGCGCTCTACGGCTACGTGTTTTATACGTCCAACGTGAAGCGCGTCCTGCTGCTGGGCATCGGCATGGCCATCGCTATGCTGGCTAACTGGATTCGGGTTGCGTCGGTCATCGCCATCGGCAATGCCAGTGATATGCAAAGCGCGCTGGTCGATGACCACCAGACATTCGGCTGGTCAGTCTTTGTCGTCGCTCTGCTGCCGTTCTTCGGCATCGCGATGTGGCTTGGCCGCAAAGAACCGCACGGCGAGAGTCTCATGGCACGCAGCTGGACCGGTCCTCGTCTGCAGCGCCGCAATCTCATCGCTGCGCTTGCGGTCATCGCCGCGCTGGCCGTTGGGCCTGTATGGGCGAAGCTGACGATGAGTGGCTACCCGGAGGACGCCGAGGCGCGAGTCAATCTGCCGCTGGCCGTCGACGGCTGGAATGGTCCCGTGCGCACAGGCTCGTCGTGGCAGCCGCATTTCGAGGGCGTGTCAGGCGAGGCGATGGGCAGGTACGGGTCCGCGGATGGCGACGTCTGGATGTACGTAAATGTGTACCTGTCGCAGGACCAGGGTCGTGAACTGATTTATATTCACAACCGCATCGGCGGCGAATCCAATGAATTGAATGCGGCAACGACCCGGCTCACAGGGCCATCGGGCGAGGCGTTTACGGCGCGCGTGATGGACGTGGACGATGGCCTGAGGTCGCGTAGAATTGTCTACTGGTATGAGATTGACGGTCGTCGCGTGGCAACTGACTTGCGTGCGAAACTGGAGCAGGCGAAAGCGGTGCTGACGGGACGGCCGGAGGCTGGCGTCGTGGCGGTTGCAGCGGTGTGCGATTTCGAATGTTCCGGGGCGGACGAAAGGATCGCCCGATTTGTGGCGAGGCTCGGCGATGATTATCGCCTCGACTACACGGTAAAAGGTGAAAGAATTCGATGATGTCGATGGTGCGACAAATTGTGGTAGTGGCGATATCGTTGTCGCTGGTGGCCTGTGGGCTGGCGACATCCAATGAAGAGCGGATGGTTGCGGCACGCACAAGCATGGCTGAGGGTGAGTACCGCGCGGCCATTATTCAGCTGCGTAATGTACTGGTTGAGGACCCCGACCACCTCGAGGCGCGACTGGCGCTGGCCACGGTCTTGCTGGGTCTCAACGATATACCGACCGCACAGAAGGAACTGGACCGCGCCATAGACCTCGGTGGCGCCACGGCCGATATCGAACGCCTGCACCTCAATATTCTCGCGGCGAAAGGTGAATTTACCGAGTTGCTCGATGCGCTCAGCCGCACCGAGCCGAGCCTGCCGCCGGCCGAGATACTCGATCTGCGCGGCGAGGCGTTGCTCGGCTTGCGCAATGGGCCGGTCGCGGAAGAAAATTTCAACGAATGGCTGCAATTGGAGGCCGGCGCGCCTGACGCTATTGTCGGCCTCGCCAAAGCGCGAGCATTGCAGGGCGATGCCGTGGCGGCGATCGAGATGCTGGAAACTCTGCTCGCGAAGCATGCCGATCATGCCGCGGGCTGGCTCGCACTCGGCAACATCCACTACGGGCTGCGCGACTACGAGAGCGCGGCCGTGGGCTTTCGCAGGTCGATCGAATCGGGACAGCCGGAGACGCACCTCATTCGCCACATCTTTGCGCTGCTGGGACTCTCCGATTGCGAAATTCTCCTCGGCAACGTCGCCGCTGCGAGGGATGTGGTTGCGGCCCTGTCGCGCTACGCCCCCGGCATGCCGGAGAGCGCGCTGCAGCGTGCCCGTGTTTTCCAGCTGGAAGGCGACCATGCGGCGGCGGCTCGCGAATTGATTGATCTGCTGAATATCGATCCGAACGACATTCGCATCATGATGCTGCTGGCGACCAATCAGTGGCGCGCCGGCAATATCTACCAGGCTCAGGAATACCTGTCGCGTATCGTTGCCCTGGCGCCCGGCAACATTCGCGCCCGCAAGATGCTCGCCCAGATTGAATTGCAGCAGAGAAATACGTCGCTCGCAGTCGACATTCTCGAGCCGTTACTGGCGGAAAACAGCGACGATACGGAACTGCTGGGGCTACTTGCGATCGCGGACATGCAGCGCGGCGATTCCGATGTCGCAATCAACCGTTTGCGTATTGCCGCCGAGTTGAGCTCGGGAAGCCCGCAGGCTGCAATTCAGCTGGCCGAAGGTTACGTCCGCACGGGACAGCCGCAGGAGGCGGTCAAGCTCCTGGCCAGCTATCCGTTGTCCACTCAGGCGCCCTTCAAGCGCGAGCAGGTGCTGCTGGCCGCCTACCGTGACGCAGGCCGGGTGCAGGACGCTGTGGCCGAGGCAGAAGCCCTGGTTGCCGCCAACGCGGACAATATCCTGGCCCTCGAGCTTGCGGCGCGATTTTACCTGTCGCAGGAGATGTTCGGTGATGCAAGGTCATTGCTCGAACGCTCTCTGGCCTTGGCTCCGCGCGGTATTCAGGCACGCCTCATGCTGGCGAAGCTCGACCTGAACCAGTCACGACTGGACGCGGCCAGCGAGAACTTCCAGGCGGTTTTCGATGCCGACACGAAGAACCTGACCGCGTCGCTCGGCCTGATCCAGGTGGCCCTTGAAAGCGGGGACAGGAATCGGGCGCTGGATTTGCTGGAAAAGGCGTACGTGGAGAATCCGGGTGAATCGCTGCCCGCACTCGTACTGGCAAACATGTATCTGGAAGATGGGCGCAACATCGACGCGATGGAAGTTGCGGCGACGATTGCGGACGGTGATGTCAGGGAACTGAGCGTTGTCCGGTCAGTGGGCCGCATTTTCTTTACGGCGGGCGACATGCGACGCGCCCAGGAACAATTTGAAATCGCCGTTGAGCGGTCACCGCAGTCGGTGGCCCTGATGCTTGACCTGACGCGTGCGCTGATGAGCCAGCGCAAGTATGCCGATGCCATGCTCGTTACGGAGCGCGCGATCGCGACCGATCCGTCGTCAGTCCCGGCGCGCGTGCTGCAGATTCTGACGATGATCCAGCTCGGTCAGGCAGGGGACGCAGAGCAGCGCGCCCTCGCGCTTGCCGAGTCGCACCCGAGTGATGCATCGGTTGCACTTGCCCGTGCCGAAGCGCTTGCCGCTATGGGTGACCCCAGGCGCGCTGCCGCGGCGTTTCGAGCGGCGGCGGAAAAAGGCGCGGGATTGAATGCGATTGTGCGCGAGACGCAAATGCGCATGGCGGACGGGAACGATCCGGAACCCGAAGAGAGTCTCGTCAACTGGATTGCCGAGAATGGCGGTGACGCCGAGGCGCGCAAGGCGCTCGCGGGGCTATATCAGTTCCAGGGCAATCGCGATGCAGCGCGAGACACTTACGTCGCATTAGCGACCGATTACCCGGACGATCCGGTGATTCTCAACAATCTCGCTATCGAGTATCAGCTGATTGGCGATCTTGATCAGGCGTTGAAGTACGCGACAGATGCGCGTGAACGGCAGCCGCAGTCGGGCTCGATTGCCGACACACTCGGGTGGATTTACCGTGACCTGGGCGACTATGCGAATGGCGTCAAACACTTGCGTGAAGCGCGCCGTATGTCGCCCGACAACAAGACCATCGAGTACCACTTGGCTGCAACGCTTGCGGATGCCGGCGCGACGGATGAAGCGAGAGAAATTCTCGCCAGGCTTCTGCAGAGCAATATTGCGTTTCCGTCGCGTGGTGATGCGGAACAACTTTTGGCACGTCTTTAGAAAATTGGGGAAGAACATTGGGAATGGACATACCTGTGAAATCTGTTAGCGCGCTGCGCGCTGCAACGCTGGCTGCTGTCTTGGTCTTGACTGCCGCATGTGGCACAGGCGGCACCTTGCGCCCTGAAAGCTGTCCCGTGGCATCGACCGGAAATGACGGGTACGTCATTGGTCCGGGTGACATTCTGCAAATTGTCGTATGGCGCAATGAAGAGCTGTCGACCGAAATTCCGGTGCGACCGGATGGCCGGATTTCGACGCCGCTGGTCGACGATATGGGAGCCTCAGGCAAGACGCCGTCACAGCTGGGAGCGGACTTGGAAGAGGTGCTGGGCGAGTTCCTGCGCACTCCCGAGGTCAGTGTGATCGTCACGCAACAGGGGGCGACCAACCAGATCCAGGTCGTGGGCGAAGTCAACACGCCGCAGGCGCTCTCGTATCGTGAGAACCTGCGCGTTCTGGATGTGGTCGTTGCAGTAGGTGGCCTGAATGAATTTGCTGCGGGCAACCGTTCGCGTGTCATACGCCAGACAGATACCGGGCAAGTCGAATGTTCAGTGAAATTGAAGGCCCTGCTCGACGGCGATATGTCACAAAATATTCTCGTATTCCCTGGTGACGTACTTGTCATTCCGGAGACCCGACTCTAATGCAAGAACTGTTTCAAATAATTCGGTCCGAAATCGTCGGTGCCTGGCGTTATCGCTGGGCTGCGATGATTGTTGCGTGGATTGTCTGCGTGCTCGGCTGGATGTTCGTTATCTCGATGCCGGATATCTATGAGGCGAGGGCGAAAGTCTATGTTGACGCCGACTCGCGGCTTGCCAGCGTGGTTGGCCAGGTTGGTGCGACGACTGGCGTTCGATCACGCGTTTTCGTTGTACGCCAGGCGATGCTTGGTCGCCCGCAGCTCGAACGGGTTGCGCGCGAGTCGGATCTGGACCTGCGGGCCCGCACCGAAGAAGAGCGTGAGGCGATGTTGAATTCGCTCAGGGATCGCATTGGCATTACGACAGGCCGTACAGCCGAATCTCGCAATCTCTTCTCGATAACCTTTGAAGATCGCGACCGGTCAATGGCGCTGGCTGTAGTCCAGACTTTGCTGGACACGTTTGTCGAGGATGTCCTCGAGTTGAAAGAGCAGGGCGTTGAGGATGTCGAGGGTTACCTTGAGGAGCAGTTGGCCTATTACTCTGGCCTGTTGTCGCAGTCCGAGGCCGAACTCGCTGAATTCAAGAAACGTAACGTCGGTCTGCTCCCTGGCGAGAGCGGCGGAATTTTTGAACGCCTGCAGGCACAGATGGATACGCTCAAACAGATGCGCCTCGATCTGCAAATCGAGCAGGATCGACGTGACGAACTTCGGCGTCAGCTGACGAGCGAAAATCCGATGCTGCCGCCCGGCAGCGAGGGTGCTGGTGGTGTGCTGGTGCCAAGCACGCCAACTGAAACCGCTATCGCCGAACTCGAAACTCGCCGGTCCAGCTTGTTGCTCTCATATACCGAGCGCCATCCCGATGTCGTGGCCATCGATGAGCAGCTCGAGCAACTGTACAAGAAGCGGCGTGCCGAAAACGAAGCTCTGCGCAATTCGGGCGGCGGTATGGAGGGCGCAGCCAATGCGACGAATCCCGTATACCAGAACGCGCAGATTGCATTGAACGAGGCAAACGTCGCCATCGCCGGACTGCGGAGCCAGGTCGTCCAGCTCGAGGCGGCGGTGCGTCGACTCAACGGCCAGATCGAGACGATTCCCGAGATCGAGGCGGAATACTCAAAGCTGACTCGCGATTACACGCAATACCGGTCGCTGTATGACGAACTGCTCGAGCAAAAGGAGCGCGAGCGAATGAGCGCGGTCGGCGACGATCGGGACGTTGTGAGTTTCAATATCGTCGAGCCGGCGACGAGTCCGCTGGAACCTGTTGCGCCGGTGCGGGGCATTATGATTCTGATTGGCCTGGTCGTAGGCCTGGGAGCCGGTGCAGGCGCGGCCTACCTGTTCCATCTGTTCAACCCGGTCTTCCTCGACTCCGATACCCTGCGGCGCGTAACGATGCGTCCCGTTCTGGGCGCGGTCAGCAAGACCTGGCTGGAGAAGGGTAAGGTTGTACGTCGTGTCGACATGTCGTCATTTACATTAGCGGGTGTCGGCCTCATGGTCGTCTTTGTGTGTACGATTCTATTTCAGGATTACGCCGTGGATCTGGTGCAACAGATTCGCTGGCAGCTATCGAGCTAGGGAGAGTTTGAAACGTGAGTAAGATTCAGGAAGCGCTCCGGCGGCTCCAGCAAACAGGTGACAGCGGTCAGCCGGCGCAGGTCGAGGGCGATGACCCGATGGCGACGACGATGTCGAGAATCGCCAAGCCTGTGCGTCGTGATTCCGACGATGTGTTGATGTCGAGTGTCACAACCAATCCTCACACGCTGATCGTGGATCGCGAAGCGCTCAGAAATGAGGGGCTGCTCGCGCCCGAGCAGGATTCAGTGTTGCTGGCGAAGCAATACCAGGCTATCAAGCGTCCGCTAATACGGCATGCGTTCGGCAAGCGCGCCACCAAGGTTGAAGATGGCAACCTGATCATGGTGACCAGTGCGCTGGCCGGTGAGGGCAAGACGTTTACGAGCATGAACCTCGCGCTCAGCATGGCGCAGGAGCGCGACCACTCGGTCGTGCTGGTTGATGCCGATGTCGCGAAGCCGCACGTCAGCAGTATTTTCGGCGTCGGCGATGAGGCCGGGCTTCTCGATCTGCTTGAAGATTCGTCGCTCTCGCCACAATCGCTGGTCATGGCGACCGACGTAGATCGTCTCTACGTTTTGCCAGCGGGCGCACCACGCGTGAACGCGACCGAGTTGCTGGCAAGTGATCGCATGGAGAGTGTTGCGCGCTCACTCGCCAACATTGGCGAGCAGCCGATTGTTATCTTCGATTCTCCGCCTCTGCTGCAAACCAGTGAAGCCAGCGTGGTCGCGACACTGGCTGGCCAGGTTCTGGTTGTGGTTCGTGCGGGTCAGACCTCGCAGCAGGCTGTCATGAATGCGCTTTCGATGCTCGGCGACGATGGCGCGGTAAACCTCGTGCTGAACGTGGCGACCGAGCAGAGCGGTGACTATAACTATGGATATGGTTATGGCTATGGTGCGACGGACAAGCTCAAGGACACTGCAAGACTGGCGGAGGGGGCGGATAAGCCCGCTGCCGCGGAAAACTAGATGGGAACAAGTCTATGAATAAGAAACCGACCCTGTTCAGTAGCAGTAGCAAGCTGTTGCTTGCGTGCGCGATTGTGCTGACGGCTGGCAGTTCATTCGGCGCTGATCTCAATTCCGAATTCAGTGCCTCGATCGGACGCAGTGACAATGTGTTGCGTAATGAAGACAACCAGATCGAGGAAACGATTGCGACCGTCGGTGTCGAGATGGACTTGCTGCACGAAGGTCCAAGACTCAGTGTGGATGTTTACGTCAATGCCGACTATATCGATTATGTCGACGATTCGTTCGACAGCGATCTTGAAGGTGGGGCCACGGCAGTTGCCGACTATTGGTTCCTCCTCGATCGGTTTGGCTGGAACCTGCAGTACAACTTCGGGCAGCAGATATTTGACCCGCTCGCGCCGATTCGTCCTGATAACCGTGAGAATGTCAGTTACCTGACAACCGGCCCACAGCTCGAGTTTCCGCTGGGCAGCCGCTTCGAGTTTAAGGCTTCGGCAGAAGTATCGGACACGTCTTACGAGATCAACCCAAACGATCAGACTCGCGTGGGTGGCCGCGCCAGCATTGGTCGCCTGATGGGGGCGGGCCGGACTTTGTCTGTCGTCGCTACGCAGGAGGACGTCAAGTACGACGACGGAGCCCCGACGCCGGATTTTGAACGTCGCGGATTGTTCCTGCGCTTCGAGTCTGCAAATGCTCGCGGCACAGTCACGGTTGATCTCGGCGTCAATGAACTCGAGCTGGACGGCGCTGCCGAAACGGGCGACGGCACGCTGTTCCGTATTGACTGGTTGCGTGTGCTGTCTCCCGGCGTCGAATTGACTCTGGGTGCCGGCACTCGATATTCGGACCAGGGTGATATCTTCCGCTTCTTCCAGAATGCGGCCTTTGACCTTGTCGATACTGAAAACGTTTCTGGCATAGGCTCGCCATTTCGCAACAATTACGGCAGCGTGATCTTCGCCCTCGAAAAGCCGCGCACGAGTATCGATCTGGTCGTCCTGTACAGCGATGAGGACTACGAATTCGACTCGACTTTCGACCGCGAAGTGAAGCAGCTTAATTTCGCGCTTACGCGCGATTTCACGAACCGACTATTCGGCGAGCTTGGTATCGATGCGTCCGAGCGTGAGTTCATCAGCGTTAATCGCGACGATCGCGACGTGCAGTACACATTCTCGCTGGGTTACCGGTTCAACTCAGCCTTCTCAACGATGTTGAGCTACCAGCATTTTGAGCGTTCAACCAATCAGGGCCTCACGGAGTTTGACGAAGACAGGATCTTCCTACAGTTTGCCTATGTACCAAAATGGACTCGAGAAACCCCGTAGTTCCGACCTGAATGCAGAGGCCGCAACTCACGAAGAGAAGCGGAATACTGCCCAGGACGGCACTAAAAATCCCCCATTTCACGCGAAGTCGGGGTTGCTGCGGCGCTTGCTGCTGATACTGGATATCGCGACGGTAACCTTCGCGTTCCTGTTGACGATATGGCGTGTCCCGGCGATGTGGCCGGAAAACGGCATCGACCCGGGCGATCACTACGGCCTGTTGCCGATCATCATCGTCACATTCGTCGTGTGTCGACAATTGATGGCTCGCAGGCTCAAGCTGGGGCCGGCGTCTATGTCCTCGCAGCTTTTCAGCCTCGTCCGGGAGGTCGCGATAACTGTCGGCGTGTTGCTCATCCTGGTATTCCTGCTCAAGATGACGTTTGTCAGCCGGCTGGTCGTAGGCTGGTTTGCCGTAACGTCCGTCGTGCTGTTAGTCGGCTCGCGCCTGCTGATTTACTGGTGGTATTTCGTGCACAGGCGCAATGCCGTCGAAGAAGCGCTCAACGTGCTCATTATCGGCTCGGGCCGCCGCGCACACGTTCTGGCAAGGCGATTGCAGGAGTCCTTCGAATGGAACGTTAACGTGGTCGGCTATCTGGATCCCGAGGGGAAATCGATGGGCCGTCGCGCCGGAGATCGGATTCTGGGCCATGTCGATCAAATTGCCGAGGTGCTCCGAGAAAACGTCATCGAAGAGGTCGTCATCGCGGTGCCGCGATCGATGCTTGGCGACGTCGGGGCGATCGTTGAATCCTGCCAGGAGGAGGGCGTCCGATTGCTCTTCATGGCGGACCTGTACGAGGTGCAGGCACAGCGCGTCCACCTGGCCATGGTCGGCGATATTCCTCTGCTCGGCTTCGAGTTTGTTTCACGAAATCAAAACGCGCTGATTGCGAAACGCATCTTCGACATTGTCGTCACACTGGTGTCGATGCCGCTGATACTTCCGATTTTGCTCATCACGGCCCTGGCAATTCGCCTGGACTCCAAGGGACCGGTGCTGTTCGTGCAGAATCGCGTGGGGCTGCACAAGAAGCTGTTCCCAATGTACAAGTTCCGCAGCATGGTCATTGACGCCGAAGAACGCATGAAGGACATCGAGCATCTGAATGAAGCCGAAGGGGCCAATTTCAAGATCGAGGACGACCCACGCATAACGCGCGTTGGTCGAGTTATACGCAAGATGAGTATCGACGAATTGCCGCAGCTGATAAACGTATTGCGTGGTGATATGAGCCTCGTCGGCCCGCGGCCGATGTCGACCCGCGATGTTTCGCATTTCGACAAGGGTATTCAGCGCAAGCGTTTCAGCGTACGTCCCGGAATCACCGGGCTGTGGCAGGTGTCGGGTCGCAGCAACCTGACTTTCGACCAGTGGATCGAGCTCGACCTGGAGTACATAGACCAGTGGTCATTCGGTCTGGACCTGCGCATCCTGATGCGGACTATTCCCGTCGTACTGATGAGTCGCGGCGCCGTCTGAGGCACCAGGCAATAGCTATGAGACGCCTGCTCGGAATTCTGCTTCGTATCACTTTCGTGACGCATATCTTGCGGTTCCTGAATCGCCGCAAAATCACGATCCTGATGCTGCACGGCGTGGCTGCAGAGCATGCAGATGCCGACTGGCATCCGCTATGGCCGCGGCTGACGCCGCAGCGGCTTGATACGGTGCTGGGCCAGTTGGCAGAGCACTACGAGTTCATATCGATCGATGCGGCCGTGGACGTTATTTCAGGCCGTAAGCCGCCGCCAAGAAACGGACTTGTCCTGACGTTTGACGATGGCTACAGAAACAATGTTACCGAGGCCTTGCCGGTACTCGAAAAACACGGTGTTCCTGCAGCGTTCTATATTGCGACCGGCTTTGTCGAAACCGGGGAGTCCTACTGGATCGACCGGCTCGACTTCGCATTGCAGCAGGCGCCAGAGGAAGCCCGCCTGATCGAGGCACTTGGCAAGACCTACGACTTGCGCAATCTGGATCGCAGTGCCCTTGCCGGGGGCTACAAGCGCATGCGTCTAGGGGTCAAGAACTCGGTTCCTGATGACGAGCAGATGCTCGCCGAATTCGATCGAATCAGCACCGCTCTCGAACGGGCCGCCGGCACGTCGATCAAGGACGTCATTGACGTCGATCCCTATGTCGCGGTCGCGACCTGGGAGCAGCTGTCCGGTTGTGCGGCCAGTGGCGTAGAGATCGGCAGCCATACGGTGAATCACTGCCGCCTCACCGGAATCCGGCATGACGAGGTTGCCAGGCAACTCGCTGAATCAAAATCACAGATCGAGCAGAGAATCGATGGTCCATGCCGGCATTTCTGTTACCCGAACGGTGATCACGATGAGTCTGTGGCTACGCTTGTCGATGAAGCCGGCTATTCCTCGGCCGTGACCACTGACAACGGGCTGAACAGTGTGGGTGATGATCTGATGACCTTGCGGCGTTACCCGATGCCGTCCAATTCCGATGCGTTCTCGAATCTTCTCGCCGTCAGCGGCTTTGCCGAGCTTCCCGTTGTTCGCAGCATTCTGGGTCGCCTGTGATGGACGGGACCGAGGAAAAAAAAGGCGCTGCGCGCAGCGGCCGAAGCATTTGTTTCGTTGCGCACAATGCGCTGGCTGCATTGACCGGCAGGAATCGCCAGCACGCCGGCGGCATCGAGCGCCAACAAACGACCATGGCAACCTGGCTCGCGTCCCGGGGCTGGGACGTCTCAATGATCGTCTGGGATGATCCGGAAGATACGGCGACCGCAGCGCAGGGCGTGAGGATTGTCCGACTGTGTTCGCTCGACGATGGATTGCCGGTCTTGCGCTTCTTTCACCCGCGATGGACAAGTCTGAACGCGGCGCTGGCGGAAGCTGACGCAGATATCTACTACTACAATTGTGGCGACCTCGGCCTTGGCCAGATCGTTGCCTGGGCACGCGGGCGTAACAAGCCGGTCGTCTTTTCGGTGCCAAGCGACCCCGATTGCGATCCGGAACTGCCGGCCCTTGGCAGTCTTCGCGAGAAGATGCTGTATCGCTATGGCGTGAAGCGTTGCGATCACATCATTGTTCAGTCAGAAAAACAGCGCGCAATGCTCAGGTCGGGCTTTGCCCGGCAATCGGTACCGCTTCGCATGCCCTGTGTTGGTTTTAGTGACGCCGTGTCGGGCGAGCAGCAGGATGGCGAGCGCTTCAATGTGCTCTGGGTAGGGCGGATCAGTGCCGAGAAACGCCCGGACTGGGTCCAGGAGCTCGCCCGGCAGTTGCCCGATATCGATTTCACGATCATCGGCGGGCCGAACCGCGATTCCGACTACTCAAGGCGAGTCCTCTCGGACGAAGAAGCACTGCCCAACGTAGCGTTCGTCGGCCGCATCGCTCACGAAGATATGGGGCCGTACTACGCACGCGCGAATGCGCTCATCTGCACGTCGGTTTACGAAGGGTTTCCCAATGTGTTTCTCGAGGCCTGGAGTACCGGCACACCCGTGATCACGACCTGTGATCCCGACGGCCTCGTGCAGAGCGAAGGCCTGGGCTACGCGGCCGACGACCTGGCGGGTCTCGCCGAAGCAATTGGTCGGCTTCACAAGGATCCGGATCAGCATGCGCGGATGTGTACTGCGTCGCGAAGGTATTTTGACCACAACCACAGGCTCGACCCGGCCATGGAGGCCTTCGAGAACTGTTTCTACGACGTACTGAACAACAACAACGGTGGCAGCTAATGTCCAACAGATTTGAATTCGAGGAAAAGGAGATTCTCGGTGTCGGCGTACACGCCGCGACCATGGAGCAGGCGCTCGATGCGATCGACACGGCAATCAAGCAAAAACGTCGGCTCATGATCGGCGTCGTCAATGCGGCGAAGATGGTCAATATGCGCAAGAACCCGGACCTCTGGGAGGATGTAACGTCGTCGGATCTCGTCCTCGCGGACGGCATGTCGGTAGTACATGCGTCGAAGGTCCTGGGGGCACGCTTGCCGGAACGCGTCACAGGTATCGACCTGATGGAAGGGATTCTCGAACGGGGCAACACGGAAGGCTACAGGGTCTATTGCCTGGGTGCCAAAGAGGAGATCTCGGAGACCGTCGTAGAGCGCTTCAACGACAAATATCCGGGTGCGAACATAGTTGGCCGGCGTAACGGCTATTTTACTGATGAAGAGGAAGAGGATATCGCCACGGAAATCGGCAGCCTGGACGTCGACGTGTTGTTCGTTGCAATCACTTCGCCCAAGAAGGAGCGCTTCATGGCACGCTGGGCTGACAAGCTCAATACGACCGTCGTACATGGCGTTGGCGGATCGTTTGATGTGGTCGCCGGATTTGTCGAGCGTGCGCCCGAGAAGTGGCAGCGCATGGGCCTCGAATGGCTTTATCGAGTCAAGCAGGAACCAGGGCGGCTCTGGAAACGCTACCTCGTGACCAATCTCGCCTTCATGCGCATTGTCATGACAGCCTGGTTCAGCGGCCTGTTTCGCAGGAAGCCCTGATGAGTCGGCGTCCACAGCTTCTCTATATCCTGGCGCCGAGTTACTCGGGGTCTACGTTGCTGACTTACCTGCTCGCGCAGCATGCTGACATCGCGACGATTGGCGAACTCAAGGCGACCCGCATGGGTGATATCGATGCCTACCGGTGTTCCTGTGGTGAACTCATCCGCGAGTGCGACTTCTGGTCGCGCCTCACCC
>SHLT01000134.1 GCA_004282875.1 Chromatiales bacterium
CTGCCGCCGCGTCGCTCGATCCTGTTTGTCGCGGTAACGGCGGAAGAGCGCGGCCTTTTGGGCTCGGATTTCTTCGTCAACAACCCGGTCGTGCCGCCGGGATCCATTGTTGCCAACATCAATCTCGATATGCCGCTATTCCTGTACCCGGTCGCGGACCTCGTCGCGTTTGGCGCGGAGAATTCAACGCTGCAGTTCGTTGCCGAAGCATCGGCGCAGGCGGAAGGCTTCCACTTCACGCCGGACCCCATGCCCGAAGAGAACCTGTTCGTGCGCAGCGATCAGTACTCGTTTGTACGCAAGGGCATACCGTCGATATTCCTGGTGCCGGGGTTCACATCCCTCGATGGCGATGTCGACGGTGAGGCGCTTTTTCGTGAACACCTCAAAGAGCATTATCACAAGGCGAGCGATGACCTGAGTCGGCCTATAGACTGGAAGTCGGCGCTGCGCTTTGCGCGAGCGCATACGCGCATTGGCTACACGGTTGCCAGCGAGACCAACAGGCCGACGTGGCTGGAGGGTAATGTTTTCGGCGTGCGTTTCGCGACGCCCTAGCGGCGCGTGGCGCGGCCGATTTGGCGAAGCTCATCGGCCTGGCCCGGCTCGAGCTTGTAAATGGCCTTGATACGACACCCCCGGAAGGTATCCAGGCCGGAATACAGCGCTCGTGAATCACGGCGAACATCCGGTTCCACGCGGCCATCGTCGCGCCGGTAACAGCGTGAATGATATTCGAGCAGGTAGTCCTGGCGACGCGTGCTGACGATAACGTAGCTGTCGTTGACGTCTCGCGCCGTCAGCTGCTCCATCGTGCGAATTTTGTCCACCGCTGGAAGCTCGTTCACTTCAATAAAGTCGACGATCGCCGACTCTTCCCGCGGCTCTTCGGGGTCGCCGGGCGCAGCGCAAGCCGTGATCAGCAGGGCGAGAGACGCGACGGCCGTGCTTGTTATTCGCCTAGCGATTCGCATACAGGGACTCCACCCAGGAAACAGCTCGCGGATAGGCCTCTATCCAGCGCTCGATTTCCGCACGCATTTCGGCCGGCGCCCGGTCGCGCTCGACGCGAACGTGGTCGGCCTTGCCGCCTCCATAGGCCTCAGGCATCAACCACAGGCCCGTGAAGGCCGCGAAAGCAAGGTCCGTGTAGTTGACCTCGGTGCCGCCCAGCAGGGAGGCGCGGCCGTCTTCCAGCCTGGCCTCCGCGTCGGCCAGCACGTCCTCGATGCGCGCCACCGACTTCGCAAAGTGCGTGTCGTTGATTTTGAAGGACAGGCGAATCAGCGCCGCCTGGAGCGGGAAGAGAATGCGCAACAACAGGCGCTGCCATGCCGGGGTTGCCGGGTTGTTGACGCCCCAGGCATGCAGCGCAAGATCGCGGTCATGGAGGATGTGGTAGTACACCCAGACCTGCAGACTCACGCCGTAAAGATCGAGGCGGCGCT
Organism: Chromatiales bacterium; assembly: GCA_004282875.1. GTDB lineage: Bacteria > Pseudomonadota > Gammaproteobacteria > Steroidobacterales > Woeseiaceae > UBA1847. The sequence continues at coordinate 1,449 of SHLT01000134.1, forward strand.
CAAGCTCGACGCGTTCCGCCGTCGGCTCCAGGAATGCGGCTTTTTCCGGATCTTCGGGAAGATAGCGGCCGTAAACATAGCGCAGTATGTCGGACGAGTTTCCGATCACCGAACGTACGCTTCCCGTTTTAGCCTTCAGCTGCGGGACTGTCCGACCGCGAAAAAATGCGCCGAGGGTCCCGCCCGCCGGCTTCTCCGTGTACTCGATGCCAAGCCGATCGAAACTCCAGCGCACCTTCTCGACAAAGTGGCTTGCGGAGATGGTCGCAAGCTCGAGGTCCGGCTTGTTTTCCGGCGCGAGAAAACCGCTGAGCGTGATCATCCAGCGGCACAGCAGCAGCAGGACAACGATTCCCACTGCTGCTGCGACCGAAAGTCCGTACCACGCAACCAGGATCGGTGCGACAAAGACGAGGACCGCGAAGACAAGGTTGCGATTGTCGGTCATGCTGCTACCAGATCTTGACGCGATCTTCGGGCGGCAGCCACAGCGCGTCACCCTCGGTCACGTTAAAGGCTTCATACCATTCCGGCACGTTGCGCACGGGACCGTTGGTCCTGTAGATCGCCGGCGAGTGCGGGTCGGTTGCAATCTGCTGGCGCAGCGCTTCGTCGCGAGTGATGCCGCGCCAAACCTGGCCAAACCCGAGGAAGACGCGCTGCAGGCCGGTAAAGCCGTCAATCACGGGTGGCTCTTCACCGCCCAGCGACATCTTGTAAGCCAGCAGCCCGATCGTTATGCCGCCGAGGTCGCCGATGTTTTCGCCCTGCGTGAACTCACCGTTAACGGCGAGATCCTCGAACGGCATGAAGGCATTGTATTGCGCGATCAAGGCGCTCGTGCGTTCTTCAAACTCCGCCCTGTCCTCGTCGGTCCACCAGTTCCGCAGCACACCGTCGCCATCAAACGTGCTGCCCTTGTCGTCGAACCCATGGCCGATCTCGTGGCCAATAACCGCGCCGATAGCGCCGTAGTTCACGGCGTCGTCAGCCTCGAGGTTGAAGAACGGCGGCTGCAGGATTGCGGCCGGGAACACGATCTGGTTCATCGGCGGGTTGTAGTAAGCATTGACGGTCTGCGGGTTCATGAACCATTCCTGGCGATCCACGGGTCCGCCCTGCCGTTCAAGCTGGCGCTCGTATTCGGCGTACGCCGCACGCTCCACATTGCCGTAGTAGTCGTCGGCCTGTATCTCGAGCGCCGAGTAGTCGCGCCACTTGTCCGGATAACCGATCATCGGCGTGAACTTCGAGAGCTTGTCGAGCGCCTGCAGCTTGGTCTCTTCGCCCATCCAGTCAAGCTCCTTGATGCTCTTTTCGTAGGCCTTGACGAGATTGCCAACCAGCTCGAGCATTTCCTCTTTCGCCTCAGGTGGGAAATGCTCCTTCACATACACTTTGCCGACGACCTCGCCGAGGATGCCGTCAACCGTGGATACGGCGCGACGCCAGTCGGGCCGCTGTTCTTCCGTGCCGGATAGAACCTTGCCGTAGAATTCGAAGTTCTGCTCGTCAATGGCGCGCGTAAGCCGCCCGGCCGTATTGTTCAGCGCGCTCCAGGTCAGGTAGGTCTTCCACGCGTCGAGATCAGTATCGACGATGATGCCGTCGAGCGCCTTCAGATAGTCGAGCGTGTAGACGACGATTTCAGGGAGGTCCTGGATCCGAAGTTGAGCCAGGTATCCGTCCCAGTTGAAGTTGGGCATGATCTCCGGGAGCTCAGTGAGCGCGAACTTCTTGTAGTTGCCTGCGTAGTCGCGCGCCTTTTCCTTGGTCATGTTCTCGGCGGCGAGGCGCGTCTCGAGCGCCATGATCGTCTGCGCCGCGGCGGCGCCACCGTCCAGGCCGGCAACATCGAACATTTTTTCGATGTGCGCGACGTACTTGGTACGAATCTCTTCTGAGTTCTCGTCGTCCTTGAAGTAATACTCACGATCCGGCAGGCCGAGGCCGCTCTGCGAAATCAGCACTGCGTATTGTGTCGGGTCGAGAAAGTCCGTGAGTTGCTGCGCGCCAAAGGGTGCATCAAGGCCGCGCTGCAACGCCCCGGCGAAATAGACTGCGAGGTCGTCCCGGCTCGAGATCGCATTGATGCGATCGAGCTCTGGTTGCAGCGGCTCGAGGCCCCGTGCGTCACGCATGTCCCAGTCGAGGAACGAGCTGTACAGGTCACCGACTTTCTGCTCGTCGGTGCCCTGGGCAAAGTCACCGGTCGCCGACCGTTCGATGATTGCCTTCACCGCTTCTTGTGATTCGTCGCGGAGGATGTTGAACAGTCCGTAACGCGCTTTGTCGGCCGGCATTTCCGTTTCTTGCACCCAGGTGCCGTTCACGTAGGCGAAGAAGTCGTCGCCCGGCTTGGCGCTCGTGTCCATGCCGTCCAGGTCGATGCCTGATATCAAGCTTGCGGGTTCTTCAGCCGCGGGCTGTGCCGCTTCCTGGCCGCAAGCGGCAACAAGCAACAGCGCTGCCGCGCCGATGATGAGTTTGTTCACTGTTTTTCCCCTATGAAATGTAGTGCGCAACCGGCCTGCACCGGTCGTCGCCGGGTTCGTTATTTGTGACTCGTTACAAGTGAAATAATTCACTCTTCATGAAGCGGATCAGACGTCGAGGTTTTCGACAGTCAGCGCGTTCTTTTCTATGAATTCGCGTCGCGGCTCCACCTGGTCGCCCATCAGGGTCGTAAAGATCTCGTCTGCCTTGACGGCGTCCTCGATTTTCACCTGCATCAGCCTGCGCGTTTCCGGATTGACGGTGGTGTCCCAAAGCTGTTCCGGGTTCATTTCGCCAAGGCCCTTGTAGCGGCTGATCGACTGCCCGCGGCGCGCCTCGCTCATGAGCCATTCGACCGCGTCGGCAAACGTGTCGACTGACGACTCTCGCTCACCGCGCTTGACGAATGCACCCTCGGATAACAGGTCGTTGAGCTTGGCCGCCAGGCCCGTGATGTGCCGGTATTCGTTCGTGCTGAAGAACTCGCGCGGCAGGTAGCGCGTGGTGCCGAGGCCATGCTGCATCTTGGTGATGGCAATACGCACGCCTTCACCGTCTTCATCGCCGCGCTCGAGTGCCGCGGTATAACTTCCGCCGTTGCCCTGCTCGGCACGGTCACCCGTATGCTTCGGCAGCGCAGCGCTGAGCTTCTCGGCCCAGGCCTCCAGCGCATCGAGATCCTCGGCAGCCTCTGCCGTTACTTCGGGCAGCGTGCTGATGCTGCGCAGCACGGCCTCTTCGTAGCGGCTCGACAGGCGCTCGATGATGTTTTCGACCGTGAGGTATTCCTTCGCCAGGGTTTCGAGGCCAACACCCGACAACGCGGGTGCGCCGGCATTCACGTACAGCGACGCGTTATCCATCGCGGCATTGAGTAGATATCCGTCGAGCTCGGCGTCGTCCTTGACGTAGACCTCCTGCTTGCCGCGCTTGATCTTGTACAGCGGCGGCTGGGCAATATACAGGTGGCCGCGCTCGATCAGCTCCGGCATTTGCCGATAAAAGAACGTCAGCAACAGGGTTCGGATGTGCGAGCCATCGACATCGGCGTCGGTCATGATGATGATGCGGTGGTAGCGCAACTTGTCGGGGTCGAAATCGTCGCGGCCGATGCCGCAGCCGAGCGCGGTGATCAGGGTGCCGACTTCGGCCGACTGCAGCATCTTGTCGAAGCGCGCTTTTTCGACATTGAGGATCTTGCCTTTCAGGGGCAGTATCGCCTGCGTGCGACGGTCGCGGCCCTGCTTGGCGGAGCCGCCGGCAGAGTCGCCCTCGACGAGGAACAGTTCGGACAAAGCCGGGTCTTTTTCCTGGCAATCGGCCAGCTTGCCGGGCAGGCCCGCCACATCGAGCGCCCCTTTGCGGCGCGTCATCTCGCGCGCCTTGCGGGCGGCCTCCCGGGCGCGGGCGGCGTCGACAATCTTCGAGACGATGGCCTTCGCCTCCTGCGGGTTTTCCAACAGGAACTCTTCGAGCCGGCCGGCCATCGCCTGCTCGACGATGCCTTTAATTTCAGATGAAACTAATTTGTCTTTTGTCTGGGATGAAAACTTGGGGTCGGGCACCTTGACCGAAAGCACGGCAGTCAGGCCCTCGCGGGCATCATCACCGCTGGGCGTGAACTTGTCCTTGCGACTGGAAAGCTCTTTTTCGATGTAGCCATTGAGCGTCCGCGTCAGCGCCGTGCGGAAGCCGGCGAGATGGGTGCCGCCGTCCCGCTGGGGAATGTTGTTCGTGTAGCAGAACATGTTTTCCTGGTAGCCGTCGTTCCACTGCAATGACGCCTCGACACCGACATCATCTTTCATCGCCGTGAAATGAAAGACGGTAGTGTGAATCGGGGTCTTATTGCGATTGAGGTGTTCGACGAAGGCCTTGATGCCGCCCTCGTACTCGAAGAGGTCTTCCTTATCGACTTCGCGCTCATCGACGAGACGAATGCGAACGCCCGAATTCAGGAATGACAGCTCGCGCAGACGACGCGCCAGGATGTCGTAATGAAACTGGATGTTGGTAAACGTGCCACTGCTCGGCTTGAACCGCAGCGTCGTGCCGGTTCGGTCCGTATCGCCGACGACAGCGAGCGGCTCCTGCGGCTCGCCGTGCACATACTCCTGCTGGTAGGTTTTGCCATCGCGATGAATGGTCAGGACGAGCTGTTCGGATAGCGCGTTGACGACAGAGACGCCGACACCGTGCAGGCCGCCGGACACCTTGTAGGAATTGTCGTCGAATTTACCGCCGGCATGCAGGACCGTCATGATGACTTCGGCGGCCGAGCGCCCTTCTTCCGGGTGCAGGTCGACGGGTATGCCGCGTCCGTCGTCGCTGACCGTCACGGACTCATCCGCGTGGATGGTGACCGTAATCGTGTCGCAATGGCCGGCCAGCGCTTCGTCGATCGAGTTATCGACGACCTCGAAAACCATGTGGTGCAGGCCTGTACCGTCGTCCGTGTCGCCGATGTACATGCCCGGCCGTTTGCGAACGGCCTCGAGGCCCTTTAACACCTTGATATTACTGGAAGTATATTCTGTTTCGTCGGTCATTCGAGGTCCTTTGAATACAACCGACGCATTGTATCAAAATCGAGGATCATAAGAACCCTCAAAGCTTTATTTTTTAAGGTATTTCCGGGGCTTCAGGCCGGGCTGAGCACGCCGTGTTCCACGTGGAACATCGTGCTGTCCGGCGGCACGCTCAGGACATCTTTATCCAGGCTCGTCGCGATCACCTGGCAGCCCAGTCCCGCCACGGCCTCCAGCAGCCTCGCCAGCGAATCCGCATCCAGCTCGGCCGCCGGATCGTCCAGCAACAACAGGAGCGGACGCTCGAGCGCCGTCTGCGCCGTTTCGGTCGCCGCCAGAATCATAGCGCTGGCCAACAGCTTCTGCTGCCCGCGGGACACCAGTTTGCGGGCCTGCCGTTCATCGTAGCGAATCTTAAGGTCGGCCCGGTGTGGCCCTTGTTGGGACGCGCCCTGCTGCAGGTCACGCTCCAGCCCCTCCTCAAGCGATTGCTCGAGGCTTTTGTCTTTGCCCCACCCCGCCTGGTACTCAAAACCGAGTTCTGTGCCCAGCAGCCCCTGCCCGTATTCGCTGAGACTCTCGATGGCAACGTCCAGCGCACGACGCCGAGACTGGTCCAGCGCCTCACCGAGCTCCACAAATTCTGCGTTCCAGCTGCGAATAGCGGCCGACGCGGCGCGTGCTTTGAGCGCTGCATTTCGCTGTTTCAGCGCCCGGCGGAAGCGGCGCCAGGCCTCCAGGTGGTCATGTTCCACGTGGAACGCCACCCAGTCCAGAAAACGCCGCCGGAGCTCAGGGCCACCGGCGACAAGGTTGTGCACCTCTGGATCGATGACCTGTAACGGCAGCGCATCGGCCAGGGCGGCTACCCCACCATCCCCGCTGCCGTCAACGCGCACTTCCAGGCCGTCCCTGCTGTTTCGCAAGCCCAGCTTTTGCGACCGCATGCCCCGCTCGGTCTCACCAAACAGCACAAACTCTGCCTGGCCGTGACGAACCAGGTTCGCTGTCGAAGCGCCGCGAAAGGATTTTCCGCGCCCCAGATACGCCAACGCCTCCAGAAGACTCGTCTTCCCGGAGGCGTTAGCACCGAAGATCAGGTTGAAATCCCGGCTAAATTCCAGCTCTACGTTTTCGAGACAGCGGAAATTCGAAACCCTGAAGCGTCGGATCATCGAGTCCTGAAACCTACAGCCGCATCGGCATCACGACGAACGTGCAGTCATCGTTGCCCGGCTGCCGAATCAGGCAGCTCGAATTGCTGTCCT
>SHLT01000001.1 GCA_004282875.1 Chromatiales bacterium
CGGTCAGGTACTGTTCGTGAACCGCAATGCTCTCATCGGTGAATAGCCGCAGGCGCTCGGCAGGTGTTTGGGTGTTCATTGCTTATTGCCGATAAAGCCACCGGCTGGCGTGGCGATCGACGACGTTCTGTTCGAAGCCGCCGATCGAGTCGGCCACCATGTGTTTGCTGACGAAAAAATAGATCGGTATGACTGCGTAATCGGAAAGCACGGTGCTCTCTGCTTTTTGCATGACAGCCGCCGCCGACTCGAGATCGCCTTCCTGGTCGGCTGCGTGCAATAGCGTGTCGAACCGTTCGCTGGAATAACGTGCCAGGTTCTGGTCGCTGTCCGACCTGAAAATGTCGAGGAAAGTCTTCGCCGAGTTGTAGTCGCCGAACCAGGCAAAACGCATGGCGTCCCAGTCTTCGCGGCGATCGCGAGAGTCGAGGAAGTAATTCCATTCACGCTTGTCGAGCTTGACGTCGATGCCGAGGGCGTCGTGCCACATTGCGCTGATCGCGAGCGCGATCTTCTCATGCACGCCTTCGGTGTCGTACATCAGGGTGAGGCTCAACGGTTCTTCCACTGAGTAGCCGGCTTCCCGGTAGAGCTGCCTTGCGGTAGCGGTCCGCGACGCCTTGTCCTCGCTCGCCCACGCGTATTGCGCCGGTTGGTAACCTGCGACACCCGGCGGCACGATGCCGAATGCCGGACGTTCACCGCGGCCGAGCAGCCCGGTAATAACGTCGCGGTCTACGACCATGCTCAGGGCCTGTCGCAGTTTCGGACTATCCAGGGGCGGTTCGGTGAGATCGAGCGCAATGTAGTAGAGCGCCAGCGACGGGGCGATTCGCAGCTGTGACGGATGGGATTCCTTTGCGATTTGCACCATGTCGTCCGCGACGTTGTGAGTCACATCGATTTTGCCGGTACGAAACAGGTTGAATTCCGTCTGCGGGTCGGCAATCGGCAGGTAATGAACCGCATCGAAATAGGTTGAGTCATTACGCCGGTAGCGGTCGTTTCTAAGCAGGCGAATGGCACTCCCCGGCTCACGCGCGCCGAGCACGTAGGGGCCATTGCTGATCGCCGGGTCGCCGCTCTCGTGCATCGGGTAGAACACTGGCAAGGCCAGAATAGCCTGGAGATGCCCGACGGGTGAGCCCAGCCGAATCTCCAGGACGTCATCGGCTACCGCACGAATGCCGAGTTCGCTGACAGGAAGCCGACCGGCACTGACCTCGGCAAAGTTGAATAGGGGTTCGAGCAAAAAAGCGTAGCTCGCGCCGGTAGCCGGGTCTGCGGCTCGCCGAACGGCACGCACGAAATCACCCGCCGTAACGTTTTCGCCATTTGACCAGCGCGCCGTTTCCCGAAAATCGAACGTGTATGTCAGGCCATCAGGCGAGACCCGCCAGGTCTCGGCAACGCCCGGAATCAGTTGCCCGCCAGCGTCCTCGATAAACAGGCCCTCGTACATGTCCAGCAAAACATTGAATGCATGAATATCCTCGGCGAGCACCGGATCCAGCGTGCCGGGATCGCCCCCGTTGCCCCTTACGAGGACCCGGTGATCCGTGTTTTCGGGCGGGCCGTCGCCGCAGGCAACCAGCAAACCGAGCAGTACAAATGTCAGCAGGAGGGGAGTGAGTCGCAAGGCTTAAGTCCATGAAATCAGGAAAGTTAATGGTATCAGGCAGCCCTGACGGACACAGGTTCCTTACGTCACGGGAAATTTAGCCTTGCATATTCATATATTTGGGGTAAACTGCCCCAATCATGAGTAATGACACGAAAAACCTGCTGCAGGGCGTTTGCCGCCAGATTCTCAGGCCGCTGGCGTCCATGTTGCTCAAATGCGGCATGACCTGGAAGGAGTTTTCCGATATCTCGAAGTCCGTCTTTGTCGAGGCGGCAACCGAGGAATTCGGAATCAACGGCCGTCCGACGAACGTCTCGCGTGTCTCGATCCTCACGGGCATCAGCCGCAAAGAAGTGAAGCGGCAGAGAGACCTGCTGAACGTCGAGGCGATGCCCGTCACGCGCAAGACCAACGATGCAACGAAGGTCCTGGCCGCGTGGTACCAGGACGATGACTTCCTGAATCAGGATGGCAAGCCCCAATTGCTTTCCGAGAACGGTACCGGCCGCAGTTTCGAAGCACTATGCCACCGCTACGGTGGCGATATCGCGCCCTCCACGATGCTCAAGGAACTCATCAAGACGGGCGCTGTACGCCACACGAATGGTGGGGAACTGGAAGTACTGTCTCGCTACTACCAGCCGGCGGCCCACGACGATGAAAACCTGATGTTCGCGGTGGATCGAATTCGCGACGTCATCGCCACCATGAACAACAACGTGTTCCTCGACGAGGGCGGTGCGCTGCGATTCGGTGGCTTCGCCGACAACGATGCGTTTCCCGTGTCCGCAATACCGGCATTCAATAAATATCTCGACAAGCGCGGGCAGGCGTTTCTCGAAGAAATCGACGACTGGCTCACCGCCAATGCGGGCGATCAGTCATCCGACGAACCAACGGCGCATATCGGCATCAGCCTGTTCGCCACCAAACGATAGGATTGCAGGAGAAGAACGATGAACTTGAAGAAACTACTACTCGGAGCAGCCGTGGCCTCTCTACTTGCGCTCTTCGCGGGCTGCGGTGGCGGCGGATCGGGTGACAGCGTCGCGCCACCACCCCCGGCACCGCCGCCCACCGGCGGCATCGGACGCAATGGCGTTGCTGTTGGCCCGATTACGACCTTTGGCAGCATCGTTGTTAACGGCGTACGTTATGAAACCAATTCGGCGACCTTCCTGCTCGATGGTGTCGCGGGCACGGAGGACGACCTCAAGGTCGGTCAGATCGTGTCGGTCAAGGGCACCATCAATGATGACGGCACGACCGGCACCGCGGACGAGGTGAACTTTGACGACAGCGTTAAAGGTCCCGTCGAAAGCATCGACCTGGCGCTGAAACAGCTTGTTGTCCTTGGCCAGACCGTGCTGGTTAGCCTGGATACGTCCTTTGACGACAGCTTCTCGCCGGCCTCGCTGGACGGTGTTTCGGTTGGTCAGATCGTGGAAGTCAGCGGTCAGTTTGATGCGAACGGCAACATCGTCGCCACGCGCATCGAGCCCAAGCCCGCCGGCACCGAGTTCGAAGTGCACGGAACCGTCACGGGGCTGAACACAACAGCGCAGACCTTCAGCCTGAATGCGCTGGTCGTCGATTACAGCAGCGCAACCCTGGACAACTTCGTGGGCGGCCAGATTGCCGAAGGCGATTTCGTCGAGGCCAAGGGCATGTCGCTCGGCGCAAGCGGGGAACTGCTGGCGACGAAGGTCGAGCTGGAAGGCCTGCTGCCGGGCGCTGTCGATGGCGACCGGATCGAGGTGGAAGGCTTCATTACGCGCTTTGTATCGGCCCAGGACTTCGATGTCGGTGGCATTCCCGTCACGACAACCGGATCGACGACCTATGAAGGCGGCGTGGCGGCAGACCTCGGCCTGAACATCAAGGTCGAAGTCGAGGGCGACCTCAATGCCAGCGGCGTCATCGTGGCCACCAAGGTCGACATACGCCGTAGTAAGGCGGTACGCGTCGTCGCCGATGCCGACAGCATTGATGCGACCAACAATTCGCTGGTAGTGCTCGGTATACCGGTAACCGTCGATGTCCTGACGCGACTCGAAGACAAGAGCAACGCCGATGTCGACCCGCTGACGCTCAATGACCTGAACGTTGGCGACTACCTGGAGGTCAGGGGTAGTGAGTTCCCCGCAGGCAGCGGCACGATCCTGGCGACGATCCTGGAGCGTGAAGATGCGGATTCCAGGGTGGAGCTGCAGGGTTTCGTCGACACCATCAGCGACCCCAGCATCACGATTCTGGGCGTCACGATCGACACGAACGGCAGCACCGTCTTCCGCGACATCAACGACAACGTCATATCGTCTGCGGACTTCTTCAACCAGGTCACGACCAACTCATTGGTCAAGGCCACGGGATCGGAGGCCTCCGATACGGTGATCACCGCGACGGAAGTCGAGTTCGAGTTCGAGATCTAGGAGAAGGCCGTGCTGATCTCAAGAGCGATAACGACCTGCTGCGTGCTGGCAGTTTCGGTAGCGGCCATGTTAGCTGCCGAAACTGCCCATGCCGACAACGCTGCCTTGTTTGACGCGGCGGACCTGGCCGCAAAAGAACGGCGCCTTGGCGACATGGAGCGGGCTTACGACGACATCCTGGCCACCGATCCGACAAACGTACGCGCGCTATCGGGCAAAGCGGCCGCACTGGCCTGGACACAACGCTATAGAGAAGCACAAGCAACCTATCAGCGTGCCATAGCGATCGCGCCTGGTAATGCGGACAACCATGTGGGCCTGGGATACGCCTACGCCTGGCACGGTGATTATCCCGATGCCCACGCGGCGTTTCGTGAAGCGCTGCGCCTGAAACCCAACAACCTGGCGGCACACAAAGGAATCGCTTATTCGTATATGTGGTCGGGTGAGCAAGATAAGGCGTTGACCGCGTTCCAGCGTGCCCGGACGCTCGCTGCGAACGATGCCGAAATCGCGGAGTCATCGGGCATCGCCGCCTTGTCCCTTGGACGGACTCGCGATGCGGTCGACTTCTTCGACGAAGCGTTGCGGCTGCAACCCGATCGCAGCAGCGCTCGTAACGCGCGACGCAATGCGTATCGATCGGCGCCCTCCCTCGAGAGCACCGTTCGCCTGGGCAGCACCACCGATGCCGGTGCCGGATTTCGCTATGCCGAGCTCGCGCACTGGCTGTCGAAAAGCACCCGGATAGCCGTCCGCTACGACAACACGTTGGGACTCGATAATCCTTCGGTGACTGATCGTGACGAGGACGTGCCCGGGTATTTTGCCTCCGTACGCCAGTCCATTGGTTCTCGTTGGCAACTGATTGCCGAACTCGGGCGTCGCGATTTGCCGGCTGGTGACCAGGACGTCCTGGGTTTGCAGGCGCATTACCGCATGGGCGACAAGGTGCTCCGCGTTGGCGGCGAGCTGGGACGCCACGATGAAGGCCATAGCGACAGGCTCGTGTACGCGGGCATCAACGTGCCGCTCGGAGAAAGTTTTAGCATCGACCCCACCCTGTACCTGTCGCAGACGGGAGTCGACGAGGACAGCGAGTGGCGTGGCGTCGTCAATGTCGAATACCGCGGCAACCCAAACTGGACGACCGGTGTATTCGCCGGCGGAGGAACGATAGACGCTACCGACCCCGCATCTAATGGTTCGACGTTTGTCGCTGGCGCCTGGGCGAACTTCGCCGTCGCCGACCGGCACACGCTGCATTTCCTGGTGCGACGAGAGGACGCGCCATCAAGCGCGTTTACGGTAGCCGAAGTCGGCTTCACCTACCGTCTGCCGGGCAACTAGGGAAATCCAATGAACGACCTCAACAGCCTGACAATTGAGAATAAACTTGCTGTTCAGGGCAATCACCGCACTGTCGCCGGGCGCTCACCGGCCATGTTCTTGTTCTTGTTTACCGCCTGGTTTGCGGCCCTTGCCTGGTTCGGGCCCCGGCTCCTGCAGTCGATGGCTGCCGCGTCGGGTCCCGTATCGACCTTCGCCCAGGCGTACTTCATTGTGTTTGTCTGCATCGCGTGGCTGTACGGGCTCTATAATCTTTCGGTCGTATTCTTCGCGTTGGTCGACAAGGCCCTCACTCGCAGGCGTGCCTCGGCCGATGTCGCGCTTGACCGCGACAGCACAGCGCCGGTAGCGGTCCTGTACACGACCTGTAATGACTTTGTCGACGCCGGTGCCGCGTCCTGCGCGCGACTCGAGTACCAGAGCTTCAAGGTCTACATACTCGACGATAGCAGCGACCCGATTTACAAACGGCGCGTCGATCGATTTGCAAAGTCCTACGACAACGTGGTCGTCGTGCGTCGTGCTGATCGCAAGGGATTCAAGGCCGGTAACCTGAATCACGCATTGGCGAACGTTGTCACGGAACCCTATTTCGTTATCGCCGACTCGGATGAGATCCTGCCGCGAGATTTTCTTTCCAAGCTCGTACCGCGTATTGCCGCGGATCCGAGTTGCGGGTTCATCCAGGCCAACCACCAGTGCATCAAGCACGGCACCAAGTTACAGCGCGACATGTGCCGCGGTATCGATATCCACTGGGAGTGGTATCAGCCCCTACGGAATCGCTTCGGTTTCGTGATGTTCCTGGGGCACGGGGCGATCCTGCGGAAGAAATGCTGGGACGAAACGGGCGGCTTTCCGGAACTCGTCAGTGAGGACCTCGCCTATGCCATCTCGATTCGGGAAAACGGCTACTACGGCACGTTTGCATCGGACGTCGTATGCATGGAGGAATTTCCGTCCTCTGTGCGGGCGTTTCGGATTCGGCACGTCAAATGGACGCGGGGCACCTGCGAGTTCCTGCACCGGTTTGCGCCGCGCCTGCTGAAGTCACGCAATATTTCGTTGACGGAGAAGCTCGACATCCTGTTCCCGACCGCGAACCTGCCGCTCACTATGTTCTTTTTCTTGTTCATGATCATGACTTCAATTGTATTGCCGGTCACGATAGGGGAGCGGGCCCTGGTTACTTTCGAGATTGGCGCTAACGAATTGCGAATGCCCGTTGTACGCATGCCCGCCGCGATGAATGTGCTGTACACATGGGATTTCTACGTCATGACGTTGCTGGCGCTCGTGTCACCGCTCGTGTGCTTTATCCTCGCGATGCGTCGAACGCCCCTGAAGTTGATCCGGTTCCTTGTGCATTCGACATCGCTGTACGCCGCGTTGGCGCCGCTGTCGACGATCTGCGTGATTGGTTACCTGAAAACACGCGCTGCACGTTTTCTTGTCACGGGTGATTCCGCAGGCCAGAACGCAAAAAGCAGCTTCTGGGCCGAAACCCACCCGGACTCGGTCGCAACGCAACGGCTCGAATGGATTGCCGCCTGGATATTTCTTGGCGGAGCGCTTGTCAGCTTCCAGATAGCGCTACTAGGGCTTGCTGTCGGTTACGGACTCCTGGCCATCATGCACAACGCCGACTGGGGACGGCCCGGTTTGCAGACCATGACCTGGGTACCGTTCTCGTTCATTTCAACGGGCATCGCGCTGGGCGGCATGAGCCTGTTCGGTGTGCAGCCTGTGTTCTTCGGTTTCGGGTTCCACTTCTAGACAAATAACAACAAAGGCAGAGCGATGATAGAAGCATACTTTGAGATGGGGGCCTCCTGTCCGGATCTTCGTGGCCAGTACGATGTCGATATTCGCGAGTTCGTAATCCTCGCGTGCGTCAATGACTTTCGACGAGCGAAGAAAACACAGATTCAGCGGGCTGTCGGTTTGAGCCCAAAGACTGTTTCAGCAAATCTCAGTGCACTCGTCGACAGCGGCCTGATTCGCACAAACGGTGTTTCGATCGACGAATATGTCCTGACGTTTGAGGGGATCGCGCTGGTGCGCAAAGCCAGCCGGACGAGATCACTCTGGTAGTTATTAGAAAAAGCCGTGCAATTCGGCAAAGGCCGTGTCGCGATTCAGGAAGCCATTTCCGTCCGGTCCGTCGTAGGTGCGGAAGCCGATGCGGCCCTGGAGGAATTGCATCGGCGTGTACTCCCACACAATGCTGTAGCGAATCTCTCGATCGGCTGCCACGTCATCGTCCGGGTCCAGCGCATCGTAGCTGATCTTGAGGTTGTGGCCCTGGCGAAACATCCAGTTTCCCTCGACCAGGCCCACCAGCGCGTCCCTCGTCACACCGGGTGAAATGTCGTCTCTTACCTGATCGATCTCTGCCAGCCACGCGATAGGTCCCGTGCGCAGTCCAGCGAACACGCCCGCCATTTCACGATCGCCACCATCGGCATCATTCGCGCTGGCGCTTACGCCGAATCGCCAACGAGACTGGGCGTAGCTGCCGACAAAGCTAAACTGCTTACCGGAATCAGTTTCCCTTCCGCCACCGCTGCCGTTGGTTATGGAGCCGATAATCGACCATGGCCCGGCCTCGTATCCAAGCTGCACGCCGCGATCCGGGTTGTCAAAATTGACACCCGTCGCGAGGCGTACGAATGCACTGTCGTCTTGCAGCCGCAGCCCGTAGGGGAGGAAGAACTGCCCGGCGGTCAGATACCATTTGCCACTTGCCGAACTTGCGCGAACGTACGCTTCGCGATTGATGCTGGCGCTCGGTGCCACTTGCTGGTCGACGTAAACAGTCAGTCGATTCGGAATCAGGTTTGCTTCCAGGTATATGGTTGCGCGGTTCACGGAGAATTCCGACACCTCGTCGATGCCAGGCGTGTCGGCATAGTTGAATCCGCCGCGCAGGTTGCCACCGACCGCAAACCGTTTGTGGAGCTCGCCCGTCCAGAATTCGGCGTCGGCACTGCCAAGCCGTGCCGCCGGAAGTTCCGACTGACTGTAGAGATTGCCGTAGGTTGAACGCTTGCCGCCACCACCAGGATGACTGTGACAAGCTGAGCACTGCATGCCCTTGGCCACCGCCAGGTAGGGTTCTGCTGGTGCCGTACCCGGCACCAGCAGAACAGCCCACGCGAGCGCAGCAGCCGTTCGCAGAATCAATTTGTACATGTCACCGTCCTTTCCCTAGCGGTTCGCGCCGTCGCTAATCCATTGGCGAATATCGTCAACGACCGCCTGGTCGAGGAAAGGCCCGCCGACCGGCATGCGTTGCCCGGTCGTCGCTGTTCCCTCCAGCTTCTGGATCAGGTAACTGTTGTCAGGGTCGCCGGCGGCAACGCGCAGGATCGCTGGCTCCTGAATGCTCGAGACTCCGACAAGTGCGTCGAAACTCGCGTTAGCCGACGACAGGTCCATGCCCGCGGGTAAGTTGTTGCCGGTAGGTCCGGAATGGCAGCCGGCACAGGTCGGTGTGAATACAGAAGCCTGAATATCGTCGAGCGTCGGCCCGGAAGTGGCCGTCATTAGCGTAAAGGTCACTTCGAAGTCACCACCGGCCGTGCCGTCGCCCGATGGGAATGCGCCGCTGTATTCGCCGTCCAGCGCGTTGCCGTCAATGTCCTGGACTACGGTGCCGCCGGAGCCGAGCAGCCGTACCCGGTAAGTATCATCGTCCATCGTGACGCCCGTAAGATCGAACATGGCCGCCATCGGTGGCGACCCGGACGTGGTAATTGAGGCTGCGGTTATCTGTACTTCGTTGCCGTCGTTGAACGTGCCGTCACCGCCGCTGCGCTCAAGTAGGAAAGTGTTGGCGTCCACACTCGTCGTATTCAATTCGCGATCGAACGAAGCGAGTATTTCGGTTGGTGCGGCGCTGAGATTGCTGTCCGGGTCGGGGGACAAGGCGGTGACTCGAATCGGGTCCGGCGAAGGTGTGCGATCATCAAGCGCGCCGTCGGTGATCCACTGCCGAACCGTGTTGATTGTCGCCGCCGATAATGGGGACTGGTTCAGGGGCATACGTTGCCCAACAGCTGCGGTTCCTTCGAGCTTCTGTATCAGGTAACTGTTGTCGGGATCGCCGGGCTCGACACGATTCAGCGAGGACACCTGGGATGCAGCCATGCCGACCAGCATGGCGTAACTGTTGGTCGCATCGAGTCGCAAGCCTTGCGGAGCGCCCGCGCCCTGGTGACAACCGGACACGGCACAGCTCATCGTAAAGACATTGCTCTGTATCTCGGAGAACACAGGGTTGAACGTTGGCGGCGGCGGAGCTGGGGGCGGCGGAGTCGTTCCGCCGCTGCCGCCGCCGCTACACGCCGCGAGGGCAGTGGTTATTGTCAGAATAAGGGCGCGTTTTCCTGATGGGAGCCGTCTCTTCGTTCTCATAATTTCGCTGCCGATCGTGTGAATAGTGCAGGTAGGTGCACCTGAGGTCCGTAAATGGTTCAAAATGGGTGAACCTTTTGCCGGGCAGACTGCACTTATGTATATGCAGGCGAGAACAAGTCGACAGGTACCGGTGGACGACGATCGCGAGCGCCAACTTCTGGCGCGAGTGGCGCGCGGTGAGCACGATGCATTTGATGAGGTATTCCGCGCGTATCACCCGCTGCTGTTTCGTTTCGTCTTCAAAATGACGGCTTCGTACCGGTTGGCGGACGAAGTGGCGAACGACATCCTCCTGATCGTCTGGCAGACCGCGTCGAAGTTCCGCGGTGACTCGAAGGTGTCTACGTGGATATTCGGCATTGCCTATCGCCAAAGCCTGCGGCGACTCGGTAAGCGCCGTTTGAAAACCGTGCCGCTGTTC
Organism: Chromatiales bacterium; assembly: GCA_004282875.1. Classification (GTDB taxonomy): domain Bacteria; phylum Pseudomonadota; class Gammaproteobacteria; order Steroidobacterales; family Woeseiaceae; genus UBA1847. Next base: position 10,250 of record SHLT01000001.1, read on the forward strand.
GATTCCGCGGCTGTCGACGAGCAATCGGCGTCACGAATGGAGCGTGAAGACTGGGTACGGCAGGCCATCGCGCTGTTGCCGCCGAAACAGCGCCTGACGATCATGCTCGTTTATTATCTCGGACTGACTTGCGATGAGGCGGCCAAAGCGTCCGACGTACCGATCAATACCGTAAAGACACGAATGTTCCACGCGCGGCGCAAGCTGCGTGGCTATCTCGGAGACCAGTCATGAACAGGCTAGTGGACCACGCAGAACATGACGACATCACGATGTTGCTGCCATGGTATGCGAACGGCACGCTCAACGAGGCGGATCGCCAGCGAGTTGATCAGCACCTCGCTACGTGCGGGCAATGCAGTGACGAATTGTCGCTGTGCTATGAAATGCAGAATGCAACGCTGGCTGACGGCGCTATTCCGATTCCACCGGCGGCCAGCGCTTCCGCCATTATCGGGCGCCGGGACTGGCGATCCCGCTTCGGATTCCTGGGAGATCGCCGCACCCAGCGTATTGCGGCGGTGCTGGCTGCAGTAGGCCTGTTATTCGTTCTCGGGATGATGCAACTGTCTCCGACCGAACTACCCAATCAGCGTTTCACCGCTACGACGAGCGCTGGTGCATCGGATTCTATGGACTACGTACTGGAGCTTCGGTTCAGTAGCGGCGTATCGCAGGCGGCACGATCCAAGATATTGCAGGAGTTAGGGGGAACAGCGCAGCCAGTGGGCGAGGCCGACGATGTGTATGCTGTGTTGATGAACCTGCCACCCCAATCACTGAGCGACCTCGATCAGCTGGCTCGAGATTTTGCGGCCCGCGACGAAATTGAAACCGCACAGTTCGTCGCGCTCCAGGTGCCGGTGCGGTGAAACGCGTAGTGGCATACAGCCTGATTGCCTGGGCCTTGCTCGTCGCACCTGCGATGCTCATGGCTGCCAGTAGTACCGACACTGAGCGCGACATCCTGATCACCTTTGACAATAGCGGCGCACGCGCCTCGCCAACGGCTGGGGCCGCGCCCTACCGCTTCCGCAAACGATACGAGGTAACATCGGCGGTCCGCCGGGTTTCAGCTGCGGTCGCGAAGGAGCACAAGCTCGTCGCCGTCGATCATTGGCCGATCCGTTCTTTGTCGGTTTATTGTTTCGTCTACCGCGTACCGGACGGGATAGATCGCGAACTGGTCATCGCGCAACTGAGTGATGACCCCCGTGTTGAATCTGTGCAGCTATTGCAGGAGTTTGAGACGCATACAAATGCCGTTTCGGGATACAACGACCCGTACGCGAGAATGCAGCACGGTCTGCAGCTGCTGGCCCTGAAGGCTGCGCACCGGCACTCCACCGGCTTGGGTGTGCGTATCGCGATTATTGACTCACACGCCGACACAGAGCACGAAGATCTGAAAGGACGCATTCGCCGAATCGAAGTTTTTTCCGGCAAAGGCGTGCCGGCCGACGCGCAGCACGGCACGGCGGTGGCCAGTGTCATCGGGGCCAGGTCGAATAACGCCCTCGGCATTGTTGGCGTCGCACCACAGGCGACCCTGGATGTACTCGTGTCTTGTTGGCACGAAGACGACGGCGTCATCTGTGACAGTTTCTCGCTAGCGAAGGCGCTCGACAGGATGCTCGATGACCCGCCGGAAGTCCTGAACCTGAGTCTGACGGGCCCGGAAGACGGGCTGGTGGGCCGATTGCTGCGTAAAGCTATCGCTGCGGGCGTCGTTGTTGTGGCGTCGCAGCCGTCCGGGCACAGTCCGGTCAGATCTTTCCCGGCGAGTATGGATGGCGTAATCGGCGTCGCCACCAGTGTCGACGGAAGCACTACCGCAATCCTCGAACGTGGTGCCCGGCTGTTCGCGCCGGGGGACCAGATTATGGTCGCGGTTCCCGACAATCAGTATGACTTCCGTTCGGGCAGCTCGCTGGCGGCTGCACACGTGAGTGGGGTTATCGCTCTGATCCTGTCAGTTTCGCCAGATGAATCGACGCAGACGCTAAAGGACATCTTGCGACAGTCCCAGGTCGACAGCGGAACAGCGCTTTCGGTGAACGCACATGCCGCGATCCAGCTAGCCCACTCGGCCTCCAGCCGGGCCGCGTCGCGGTAAGGCCTAATAGCAGGCCTTAGAACGCTATCATCATGGACAACACGAGCCGTGCTTCGGCCCTGTCCGGCGTGCTGATGATAAATACGTCCCGGTCGGTGTCGTGATACCTCAGATCGATGTCGGCCCACCGCAGCGCTCGCGTTATTCCGAGCTGCCAGTAAGTGTATGTTGCGCCGGTCAGTCGCGCGGTGTCGTAGTGGCCGATGCCAGCGCTCATGCGAAGCTCATCGTTAAGCGGCAGTTCGGCAATAGCTTCGATGTTGTTTGTTGAGAAACCCGAGTTATAGAGATCTGGCGAGTATGAATACTCAAGCCAGAAGCGGTCGTCATAGTTGGAGGACAACGTGTACTCGACGTAGTTGTAGTCGATGGCGCCGGTTTGCCCTGGGTAGTTATAAGAAACAACATAGGCTGAGAGGCGAAGCTTGGGCGATATATCCCTGCCATAGCCGGCATAGACATTCACCTCCTTATCACGGTGCCGGTTCGGTCCGTTGTCGATATCAGCGGTCGAGCCCCAGACACCGGCATAGATCCCGGTATCGAAAGCCACCTCACCGCCCAGCTGAGCGGCTCCATGACTATCACTCTGAGATACGCCACGCTTGACGTAGTCCGTGGTCAGGTTGATGTACGCTGTCCAGTCCTGCGAGGCGGCATCCGTTGAAACACAGAACAGGGCGCTTAGAATCAGAATCCGATGCATGGGCAGATCTTAAACTACCCCGGCCGCCCGCAATATCGACCACGTACCGAGGCCAGCTGTGACCAGGACCACGGCAATACCCAGCACGTTCGCTTTCGCTCCGTTGGTGTGTTCACCGAGTATTTGTTTCTGGTTCATCGCATACAGCAGGAAAACAGCGACGATAGGTAGCAGCAAGCCGTTGGCGAATTGCGCCGAGACAATAATTGTCAGTGGCCTGATGCCCGTGAGCGAAAGCACGGCACCGACTGCGATAACACTGAGACCGATAATTTTGAACAGTTTTGACGACGGCCCGGCGCCGTTCCCGAGCAATTCCGTCATGACATGAGCGGTAGCCAGCGGGGCGGTGATCGCACTCGAGAGCCCGGCCGCGAGGAAGCCCAGGCCAAGCAGGTACCGTGAGAAACTGCCGAACAGAGGCTCGAACTGCATCGCCATGTCGCCGGCGCTCGTGATCTGCAGACCGGAGCCGAAGAAGCTGGCGGCTGCCGTTGAGACAATGAGAATGGCGATGATGCCGCCGAGGCCGATAGAGATCGCCGTGTCCGTCCTTGCATCGGCAAGGTCGGCTTCGCCCTGCCATTTCTCTTTTGCGGCTGCCGCATGGAGGAACAGGTTGTAGGGTACGACGGTTGTGCCGATCAATGCGATGACCGTTGTTAATGCTCCACCCGGGATATCTGGTATGACGAGGCCTCGAAACAGGGCGACGATATCGGGCCGGACAATCGCGAAGGTGCTGACAAACGACAATGCCATCAGGGCTACCAGCGCAAGCAAGATGCGTTCGATGTACTTGTACGTGCCTTGCCAGAGCAGAGTGGCGGCCGCGACCGAGATGCCAAGCACAAACCATTTGAAGACGGTTGGGCCGGACTGAACGACGGCCTGCAGACCAAGGGCGGCACCGCTTACGTTGCCCGCCTCGTACGCCGCATTGCCCATGTACAGCGCGAGCGTGATTAACAGGAACAACGGCCACTTTGCGGGCGACTCCGAATAGATGTTCCGCAGGGACTCCCCAAGTCCCGTTTGGGTAACGACGCCGAGCCTCGCGGCCATCTCCTGGAGAACAATTGTCGCGAATGTCGCGAACACGATGGCCCAGAGCAATCCGAAACCGAAGTTCGCGCCGGCCAGCGTGCACGTCGTTACGGTACCCGGGCCGATGAATGCAGCGACCACGAACGCGCCCGGGCCGATATTGCGGAGCTTGCGAAGCATACGAAGCAGTGTAACCCCGCTGGAACTGCTGTTCACCTGGCTGTCGCTGGTACCGTCTCTTGGGGTCGTCTGGCGGTTCTGAGTTTGCCCAGGTAGCTGGCGTTGTACCGTGTGCGCAGTATCGAATTCTGCGTCTTCCGGGCGGCGCGGCGAAACCATAGCCTGATGCCTGGCGCCGGCCGGTGCCGCTCGCCGATGTCGGACTCCTTGGCGTGGCCCGACAGTCGCACAAACGGTGGAGTTACAGCGTAAACGGGCTGTCCGTGACGCCAGAACCGCTGCATGAACTTGTCCACCGGCTCTTCCACATTTCTGCCTCGGGCGACGAACTGCTGTGCGACAGCCGGGGATATCGCGTAGCCCAGGGCCAATAGCGGCGAGCGCCGGCAGTAGTGTATTTCGAAGGGCCCGAGCCGTTCTATGACAGTTGACGTCTTGAGGCCGGGTAGCGATACACGGACTAATCCGAGTTCCCGAACCTTGAAAGCGGTAATGAGTGCGCCGGTCGCGAACGACTCATCGAGATGCGCGTCGTCCTCGAGAATTAAAAACGATTCGTTTTCCTCAACGCATCGACGCCAAAGCGCGAGGTGGCTGGCATAGCACGCGATTTCCGCATCAGTCGCAACGCGCCCGCAGTTCGTAATGAACTCCTGCTCGTCATAGCCGTGTATGTGAATCGCGGAAGTCTCGGGCGTTACCGCATCGAAAAAGTCGAATTTCGTATCCAATCGCCGGAACTGCCGCTCGATACTGCTGCGCCGATCGGTCGCTGACTCAAGACTGATAACCTTGATTCTCATGCTGGCCCTGTTTGCGAGGTATTGCCGCTATCTTTCCCGGTAAGACGGTAAATAGTGCGAAAACCGGTCGCCGCGGTAAGATAGCCGCGGTGCGCTCTATCCCCTGAGGAATTCATGAACCAGATACCGAAACCGATTCACATCATTAACGTGCCATTGGATCTCGGCGCCTCGCGCCGTGGAACCGATGCTGGTCCGTCAGCATTTCGGGTCGCGGGGCTCGGCAGGCAGATTCGGGAAATGGGCTACACGATCTCCAACGAGACGGACGTACCCGTGCCGGCCATGGAGACGCGCAAGACGAGCAATACGAAGACGCGCTTCAAGGAAGAAATCCTCGCGGTTTGCGAGGAACTCGCCAACCACACGGTCGGGGCACTGGAGGCCGGTGAGTGGCCGCTGGTTATCGGCGGTGACCACTCGATTGCGATGGGCACGGTTTCCGGTCTTGCATCGCATCTCAGGAAATCAGAGCAGAAACTCGGCCTGATCTGGTTCGATGCGCACGGCGACATGAACCTTCCGGACTCGACGCCGAGCGGCAACATCCATGGCATGCCGCTAGCGCATCTCCTCGGTTACGGCGATCCCGACTTGTCCAGCATTCACGGCGTTCATCCCGCGGTTGAACCGGAGAACGTCGTCCTTATCGGTATTCGTGATATCGATCAGAAAGAGCGCGATTTTATCAATGCGTCGGGCGTCAGGGCCTACACGATGCGCGACATCGACCAGCTCGGGATGGCGCAGGTCGCTCGAGAGGCGCTGGAAATCGTCAATGACGGTACGGCGGGTTTCCATGTGAGCTTCGACCTCGATGGCTGCGACCCGGAGGTCATCCCGGGGACGGGAACAACCGTGCCCGGTGGCGTCAGTTTTCGCGAGGCGCACCTGTTACTGGAAGAGTGCGCGGCGGACGGCCGCATCCTCTCGCTCGAGGTCGTCGAGCTGAACCCGTTCCTCGATCTGGCCAACATTTCAGCGAAACGGGCCGTGACGCTGATTCAAAGTGCGCTGGGCCGCAGCATTCTCTAAACATTATTCGACGCGACAACACTATGACTAATAAGACTCTTACGACCCTGCTAGCGGTTGCACTCACGGCCGCAGGGTGCACCAACGATGCCCCGCCAACGGCTAATCCATCCGGTTCCGATTTCAGTATCGAGTACGAAAAATACACGCTCGATAATGGCCTGGACGTCATTCTGCACGTCGATCGTTCCGATCCGGTGGTCGCTGTTGCGTCGATTTTTCACGTCGGCTCTAACCGGGAAACAGCAGGCCGCACGGGTTTTGCACATTTCTTCGAACACATGTCGTTCAATGACTCTGAAAACGTACCGCGCGGTGCGAACCGCAAGTACATTGGCGAACTGGGTGGCAGTCGTAACGGCGGAACATCGTTCGACTTCACGCAGTACTACGAGATTGTGCCGAGGGATGCCCTGGAGAAGATCTTCTGGATCGACTCCGATCGCATGGGCTACATGATCAATACGGTCACCGAAGAAGCGCTCGAGCGTGAGAAGCAGGTCGTCAAGAACGAGAAGCGCCAGAACTACGACAACAGGCCCTACGGCCACAATATTTCGGTCATTCTCGAGAACCTGTTTCCCGAGGGTCATCCTTACTCCTGGCCGGTCATCGGGTCGCTGGAAGACCTGCAAAATGCGACGCTCGACGACGTCACTGCGTTCTATGAGCGCTGGTACGGCATGAATAATGCGACGCTGGCCGTGGCCGGCGACTTCGATCCGGACGAGGTCAAACCTATGATCGAGCAGTGGTTTGGCGAGATTCGGCGAGGTCCCGAAACCGAGGCGATGCAGGCGATGCCCGTGGTTCTCGAGGAGAGTCGCAACCTCTGGCATCCGGACAGCTTCGCACAATTGCCGCAGTTGACCCGGGTGTATCCAACTGTCGAGCTCTACCATCCCGATAGCTATGCGCTGCAGGTGCTGGGTCAGGTCCTGGCCGGCAGCAAGTCGGCGCCGCTGCACGAGGTGATCGTCGAGGAGCGTGAGTTGGCGCCGGCCGTATCGGTAAGCGACAACCCTTTCGAGGTTGCCGGATTGCTGTTCATGAGTGTCAGGGCATTGCAGGGTGTGGCCCTTGACGATGTTGTCGCAGGCCTCGATGAAGGCATGGCACGCTTCGCTGAGGAAGGCGTTTCGGACAACGAACTCATGCGCATCAAGGCGGAACTGGAGACGGATTTCTACCAGGGTCTGTCGGGCGTCCTGAACAAAGCACGGAGCCTTGCGACCTACAACGAATTCGCCGGCGACCCGGGCTTCGCGACTGAGAATCTGCGGCGCCTGCAGGCAGTGACGCGCGACGACGTCATGCGCGTCTTCGAGCAGTATGTGCAGGGCCGGCATTTCGTGCAGACCAGCTTTGTGCCAAAAGCTACGCCGGAACTCGCCGTGAGCGGTGCGGAGCGGGCGAAGGTCACTGAAGAACAGATCGTCCAGGACGCCGAGGCGGAGGTCAGCCAGGGCGCGCTCGCCGAGTACGAAAAGACGCCGTCCAAGCACGATCGTTCCGAGCCGCCCCTGGGTGAGCTGCCGGTGTTCCGTTCGCCTAAGATATGGTCTCACTCGCTGCCCAACGGAATCGAGGTGCTTGGCATCGAGGACAGCGAGTTGCCGCTGGTGACGTTCAATCTCGTGCTCCCCGGTGGCGGGTGGCTGGACAAGCGCCCGGGCACCGCGGCATTGCTGGCCGGGCTGTTCACGCAAGGCACGGCAAACCGAACGCCCGCCGAGCTGGAAGCGGCGATCGGTTTGCTGGGGGCCAATGTGTCCGTGTCCGCGAGCGCAGAGACGTTCACGATCTCCGTCGACACGCTCGCGCGAAATCTCGAGGCCACCGTCGACCTCGTGGAAGAGATGTTGCTGGAACCCCGCTGGGACAGCGTGGAGTTCGAGCGCCTGAGAAGCGCGACTGAAGCATCGATCATCGCTGCAGAGGGCGATGCGGGCACGGTTGCGAGCAACGCCTGGCGTCGCGTGGTCTACGGTTCGGAGCACCCGTTTGGCAGGCCGTCTGCTGGTACGCGCGAGTCTATCGCCGCTATGACGCTTGACGACCTGAAAGGCTGGTACGGGTCGAACATGACGCCCGCAGGGGCGCGTTTGCAGGTCGTGGGTGACGTGGATGGCGAACGCATCGCGAAGGCGCTGGCCGGGCTGTCGAAAAGGTGGACCGGTGATCCAGTCGCAATGCCTGAGTATGAGCTGGCGCCACCGCCGGAAGGGCAGACGGTGTTTTTCGTCGATATGCCGGGCGCCAAGCAATCCGTCATCGATGTGGGTAAGCGGGTGATTCCGGCAACGGACCCGGACTGGGTGCGCCTGAACTATGCAAACCAGCGACTGGGCGGTGGCTCGAGCGCGCGGCTCTTTCAGTTACTGCGTATCGAAAAAGGCTACACCTACGGTGCGGGAAGTTATGTCGGTGACAACACGATGGACGCATCCCCGTGGCTGGCCTACACGAGCGTTCGCGCAAACGTAACGCTGGAGTCCATGGAGTTGGTGCGTGAGCAGATCAGCGACTACGCATCGACGTTCGTCGATGACGACACCAGCGTTACAAAAAACCAGGTCATCAAGCGCAATGCGCGTGCCTACGAAACTCCGGCATCAAAGATTCGCCTGCTCGACCGAATTGCGCTGCAGGGTCTTCCGTACGACATCGTCGAGAAGGAAACGGCCGTGTTGCAGTCCATGAGCACCGATGACTTCAGGGAAGTGATTAGCAAACACATGGATGAAGCGGAGATGATCTGGGTGATCGTTGGCGACGGTGCAACACAGCGTGAACGGATTAAAGATTTCGGTTACGGCGAGCCGGTCGAACTGGATCGCCAGGGCAACCCGCTTATGTAAAACCGACAGTCAAAAAACGGTCACGCACTTTGTCTATACTCTCTCTGTAAGACCAACAACAAACAAGATCTCCAGGGGTGCATCATGCGTGTCCAGCGTTTTTTGTCGTGCGTCAAGAAATCCTTCCTTCTTTCCATCCTGTTTGCCGTTGCACCGGCCAGTTTCGCGCAGGACCTTGTTATCACCGGGGTGGTCGATGGACCGCTCACGGGTGGTGTGCCCAAGGCTATAGAAGTCTGCGTGCTGAACGATATTTCCGACCTCAGTGTTTACGGTCTCGGTTCGGCAAACAATGGCGGTGGCACCGACGGTGAGGAGTTTACGTTTCCCGCGGCGTCAGCAACAGCCGGCAGCTATCTTTATGTAGCGTCCGAGTCCGATGGGTTCGAGACGTTCTTCGGGTTTGTGCCGAACTACACGAGCGGCGCAGCATCGATTAACGGCGACGATGCCATCGAGTTATTCATGTCGGGTGCAGTCGTCGATGTGTTCGGCGACATCAATGTCGACGGCACCGGCGAAGCCTGGGATCACCTCGACGGCTGGGCTTACCGCAACGACGGTACGGGGCCGGATGGCAGTACGTTTGTCATCGCCAACTGGAGCTTCAGCGGCACCAACGCGCTGGACGGCGAAGCGACCAATGACACAGCCGCGACGCCGTTTCCGATCGGCTCATACGCATCCTGCACGGCCACCGAACCACCCGAGCCGGCAGCGGACATCCTGCTTTCGGAAATCGTGGTAACCCCTACCGGTGGCGAGTTCATCGAAATCTACAATCCGACGACAGCGGCTATCGATCTGTCCGATGTCTACCTGACCGACGCAACGTTTGCAGGCGGCGGCACCTACTACTACAACATCGTGACCGGCACCAACGCCGGTGGCGGTGCCTTCTCTGACTTCCACGCGCGCTTCCCGGATGGTGCATCGATCGCCGCCGGTGAATTCCAGACAATTGCCATTGCCGGCTCCGACGACTTCGTCGCCGAGTACGGTATCGACCCGACGTACGAGCTCTATGAAGATGGTGCGGCAGCCGACGCGATCGACGACATGCGCGAGGCGCTTACGGGCTCGATCAACAACCAGGGCGGCCTGACCAACGGCGGCGAAATCGTCGTCATGTACGCCTGGGATGGCGAGTCGGACCTCGTGCAGGACATCGACTATGCCGTCTGGGGTGACCAGGAAGAGGCGGTCGACAAGAGCGGTGTGGGCATCGATGGACCGGACGCGGATGCCGACCTTTCGTTCTATGTCAGTGACACGCTGATCGCCTCGCAGGACGTTATTGCCGATGGCGCGCATGCGTCGGGCCAGTCGTTCCAGCGAACGGACTTCGCCGAAGGCAACGAGACACAGACCGGCGGCAATGGCGTGACCGGTGACGACGAAACCTCGGAAGACCTGTCGGTCACCTGGGAACAGGCAGACACGACGCCGGGTGCCGGACCAGCGGCACCGCCCGCGACAGACTGGGTGATCAACGAAATTCATGCCGATCCGGATGGCACGATCGACGGCGACGCGAACGGTGACGGCACGCGCAACAGCACCGAAGACGAGTTTGTCGAAATCGTCAACAACTCAGGTTCGTCCGCGGATATCTCGGGCTGGACCTTGTCCGACGGCTTCACCGTGCGTCATACCTTCCCCGCCGGCAGCGTCGTGGACGACGGCTGCTCCATCGTTATTTTCGGTGGCGGGTCGCCGACGGGTGGGTTCGGCCTGAGCGCCGTACAGACCGCCAGCAGCGGCGCGCTCGGCCTGAACAACGGTGGCGACACCGTGACGCTCAACAACGGCACGGCTGACGTTACGTCCGCGGGTTACGGTAGCGACGGCGGCGACAACCAGTCGCTGACGCGCGACCCCGATGGCGATGGCACGTCTGCGCTGGTTAAACACACGCTGGCAACGACGTCGGATGGCAGCCTGTACTCGCCAGGCACCAAGGCGGACGGCAGCCAGTTCGAAGGCTGTCCTGCAGGCTGGGTCATCAACGAGGTCCACGCCGATCCGGACGGCTCGATCGATGGAGATGCCAACGGCGACGGCACCCGCAACTCGTCGCAGGACGAATTTGTGGAGATTGTGAATCGCAGCGGTAACGACATCGACGTCTCCGGCTGGACACTGGCGGACGGCTTCACCGTACGTCACATCTTCCCGACCGGGTCGGTGATCTATGACGGTTGCTCCGCAGTCGTCTTTGGCGGCGGCGTGCCGACCGGCGCGTTTGGCAACAGTCTCGTACAAACAGCCAGCACCGGCAGTATCGGCATGAACAACGGCGGTGACACCGTCACGCTGAACGATGGTGTGAGCGATATTGTCTCGGTCGACTACGGCAGCGAGGGCGGCGCCAACCAGTCGATTACGCTCGACCCGGATGTCAGCGGGTCGCTGCCATTCGTGCAGCACAGCGTTGCGACAGGTTCCGGTGGTGCACTGTTCTCGCCGGGCACCAAGGTCGACGGCACGCAGTTCGACGGATGCCCGGTATCGGCCACGGTCACCGACATCCAGGGCGCGGGTGAATTCAGTCCGCTCGAAGGCGAGCGCGTCATCGTTAGCGGTGTCGTGACGGCTGTGTCCACCGACGGCTTCTTTATCCAGGTGCCCGACGACGGTGATCCGAACACGTCGAATGGTATCTTCGTCTTTACCGGTGGCGCACCAGACGTTGCTGTCGGTGACGCAGTTGAAGTAACCGGTGAAGTTGCCGAATTCTTCGGCTTCACCGAGATTACGGGCTCACCAATAGTGAACGTAACCGGAACGGGTACGGTACCCGCGCCGATCATCTTCGACGGCAACGTACCATCCCCCGATCCGGACGCGCCGAGCTGCGACATCGAGTTCGAGTGCTACGAAGGCATGCTGGTCGAAATTCCGGCCGGTATCGTCGGGGGATCGAACCAGTCGTTCGGTACCGATCCGCTGGCCGAGGTCTACATTACGGCTGGCCCGAACCGGCCGTTCCGTGAGCCGGGCATCGAAACGCCAGGGCTTACGGCCTTCCCCGATATTCCTGTCTGGGACGGTAACCCTGAGGTGTTCGAGCTCGACCCGGACAAGCTGGGATTGCCGAATCTCTACATTCCGGCCGGCTCGACGTTCTCGGCAACGGGTGTCATCGGTTTCGAGTTTGGCGGCTACGAATTCTGGCCGACCGAACTCACCGTCAACGAGGCGCCATTACCGGTTGCGACACGCGCCAGGGCTGCCGACGAGGGCACGATCGGATCGCTCAACCTGTTCAGGTTGTTTGACGACATCGATGATGCGCCCGATGGGGACCGCGACGACACGGTTGTATCCGCCGAAGAGTACTCGTTGCGGCTTGCCAAGATCGGCGCCTACATCGTCGACGTGATGGGATCGCCCGACATCCTGGCCATCCAGGAAGTTGAAAGCCTCAAGGTGATGGAGGATCTCGCCGCGACGGTCGGCACCCTGGATACCGGAGTGAGCTACTCGGCGCATCTCGTCGAGGGCAACGACATCGGTACGATCGATGTCGGTTTCCTGGTACGTGACTACGTGCAGGTGAACGCGGTGACGCAACTCGGCAAGGATGAATTGCTGACGTTCGACGGGTCGCTCCTGAACGATCGACCGCCTCTTCTGCTTGAAGCGACGATAAACGACCTGTTCCCGGTTTCGGTGATGGTGTTGCACATGCGTTCGCTCGGCGGTATCGAGGGAGAGAGGACCCAGCAGAAGCGTTACGAGCAGGCAATCTCCGTTGCACAGAAGGTACAGGACATCCAAACGGCTGATCCGGACGTTAACCTCGTCGTGATTGGCGATTTCAATGCGTTCGAGTTTACGGATGGTTACGTTGACCTGGCCGGCATCCTGAAAGGTGACTTCGACCCTGCCCAGAGCGTTGTTTGTTCGACGGTTGTCTGTGAGGACCTCGTATCACCGAACCTGACCGACGAGATCCTGAACATTCATCCGGCTGAGCGGTACTCGTTCATCTTCCGCGGCAATGCCCAGGTGCTCGATCATGCGATGACGAGCCAGGCGCTTGCGCCGCTGGTCACCGGGCTCGAGTTTGGCCGTGGCAACGCGGATGCAGCCCGGATCCTCGTCGAAGACGACGGCACCGACGCCGACCTGGCGGTGCGATCTTCGGATCACGATGGTCTCGTGCTGTACTTCTTCCGCGATGAAGACGGCGATGGCGTTGGCGACGATGTGGATGTATGCCCGGCGACGGTGTTGCCTGAGCGAGGCGGATCACACGGTCTCGGCGTCAACCGCTTTGCCGACATCGACGGCGACGGCATCTTCGAGACGAAGCCGCCGAAAGGCAAGGGTCCGAAGCGCTCTTACGACATCTTCGACACGGCAGGCTGTTCCTGCGAGCAGATCGTCGAGGAAGCTGGTCTCGGCAACGGCCACATCCGCTTCGGCTGCAGCATTGGCGTAATGGACACCTGGGTCGAACAGGTCAGCCAGTAGGCTGACCCGGATGGAAACACGGCTGCCTGCCTAGCGGCAGGCGGCCGGCAGGTGTTTCCGGGCGATCGTCGAGCTGTAGCACGACCATTGCAGGCGATCGGATTCGGTAGTGTCCGGTTCCATTACCAGGTCTTGGTCCTGCAAGATTGCGTGGGCTTCGTTCCCGTAGGTCACGACGATCACGCCGTGCTGCACGGCCACGCTATTCGTATACGCTCCGCTGATCTGGTCGGCAGGACTGAGGCCGGCCATCGTGTTGTCGGCCGGCAATTCGCCGCGATCCAGATAGAATTCGGACACCGCGGCTTTCGCCCCGCCTGACAGGTTGACGCCTTCGTAAACCTGTGCACGAATGGTGTAGTCCTGGTAGGCCGGTATTGCGATCGCGGCAAGAATCCCGAGTACGAAAACCAGCACAAACGGAATGACAATGAGCACGACATTGCTGGTGCCGCCTATTCTTGATAGCTCGGCGGCCTGCTGCTCTGCCGACGATGTGATGGATGCGACCTTGTCCGCTTTTGCCTGCGCATGCCGGTAATAGAGCCGATTAGCAAACATCGGCAGGAGAATAAAGGCAATCAGGAGGTACGGGCCATAGTAAACGATGGCACCGGCCTCCGGACTGATGCTCATCGTGGCGACGACGCTCAGCACACTTAGCGCCACCGGCAGGACTATCCAGTAAAGAAACGCGTTGAGCCACATCTTTCGGTACAACAGCCAGAACGATGCGACAAAGAACGCAGGCCAGTGCCATGAAATCGAGCCTCCGCCGCTCTTGATCTGCTCGAACTTGTTCGCGTAGTAGTCAGCATTCTTGGGTCCGACATACGATGCCAGCAGATCGCCCTGCGGATTGAAGGTCGTGTCGCTGCTCGGTGCACGATAAATTGAATCCGAGCCTGGTTGCTCACTCATGGCATACTCCTGCTGACAATTGGCGGAATGGTAGCAAATATGACCAACGAGAATCCCTATGCGACCCCCGAAGCGGAAATTACGGCGCCCGACGACGGCAGCGAAGAGCTGGCATCGCTCGGTGCGAGATTCGGTGGCGCCATGATCGATGGACTGATCGCCATCGCGACCATCTGGCCTGCAATGTATTTGCTCGGCCTGTTCGACCGCGCCATGGAAGGACAGCAGTCCATCGAGGATATCGTGGGTGGTGCGGTATTGGGTTTCGCCCTGTTCCTGCTGATCAACGGCTACCTGCTCGCGAATCGCGGACAGACCGTCGGCAAGATGCTCGTGAAGACCCGGATCGTAGCGGTTGAGGACAAGAAGATCCTGCCGCTCTGGAAGCTTCTCCTGCTGCGGTACTTGCCGGTCTCAGCGGTCGCGTACATCCCGATCATCGGACCGATTCTCAACCTGATCAATATCCTGATTATCTTCCGTAACGACCGTCGCTGTGGCCACGACCACATAGCGGGAACGGTGGTTATCAAAGCCGTCTAGGCGACGTTACAGAATGCCGGCGCGCTTGATTGCGAGATAGCGATTGGTAATCGCGGCCGGGAGTTCATCGCTCAGGCAATCCTCGACATACACGCCCTTTGCCCGGAGCAGCTTGTGCGACTCCTGGCGGGAATCAAGGTAGCGGTTGGTCGACGCAAATAACAAGGCGTCGTCAAAGCCATGAATGTCATGGTCGATGGAATCGTCAAGTGCGCGCTCGCGCAGACTGGCGAGGATGACCAGGTGGCGGCGCTGCAGCAGGTCGGTGGCAATGCGCAGATCCTCGGAATCCTCTTCGCGAACGTTGGTCAGGATGACCACCAGCGAGCGTCTGCGTTGCCTGACCGCAAGATCGGTTGCCGCGGCGATGTAGTCGATTTCCACGGGCTCTGGCTGCACGTCGTAAACGTGATTCAGGAGTCCGTTGATGGTGTCGGCGCCTTTCCGCGGCGCGAACCAGGTGCGCTCGGCACCCGTCGTCATGAGACCTGCAGCGTCTCCCTGCCGCAAGGCAACGAAACTGAGCAGCAGCATCGCGTTGAGCGTGTGATCGAAGTGACTGAGCGCGCCGTCCTTTGCCAGCATGCGTCTGCCCGTGTCGAGCACGAAAATGACCTGCTGGTCGCGTTCGTCCTGGTATTCGCGCGAGATCAGGCGACTCATGCGCGCGGTCGCCTTCCAGTCGATGGCCCGCATGCTGTCGCCTTCGCGATAGTCGCGAAGCTGGTGAAACTCGATACCTTCACCGCGCCGCCGGCTAAGTCGCACGCCGCTGAGCTGCAGGCGGTTGTCGACTTCGTAGGCGAGCAGCTTGGAAATTGCCGAATAGTTGGGGTACACGCGCGTTTGGGAAACGATGTCGACAAACCGCCGGCGCCACCAGAGTCGCAGTGGCGAAGCGATGCGCAGGTCGCATCCCGCAAAATTGACGGAACCGCGTTCCAACGGTTGCACGTCATAGCGCATATCGACAAAGCGACCCGCAGGAACCCGGATCGTTTGCGGCAGCCCGCGCGTCTCGAAAGTCTGGGGATGATGATCGAAGACCTCGAGGAGCATCGAGCCACTGCGCCGCGCGTTGCGGATCGTCAGCTCGATGTCGGTCCGGGTCATCAGCGACATGGACCCGGGCGCCCTGCGCTCGACGGCCGGCGCCTTTATCAGCCAGCAGAGAACGGCGTCCGTCGCCGCTACGAGCAGGACGATGACGCCGGCATACAGCCAGGCGGTGGCGCCAGCCGGGAAGAACGCAACAACTACGCCCGCTGCCGCCAGCAGGCCGGCGATGACGATGATTGGCCGTCTTGGTATCACGTCCTCGGTGCGTCCACGCTTTCCAGGATGTCCTTGAGAATGTCGTCCGGGCGATAGGCCTCGATTTCGAGTTCCGGGGCCAGGGCGATGCGGTGTCGCAATGCAGGTACGGCGACCTTGCGAATGTCGTCGGGCGTCACGAAATCACGTCCTTCCAGCACCGCACTGGCGCGCGCCGCCCGCACAATCGAAATGGACCCGCGTGGTCCTGCGCCCATGCGGATACCGGATGCCTGCCGCGTCTGCCGCACGATACGAACCGCGTAATCGAGGACGACTTCGTCAAGACGGGTGCCGGCCACGAGTTTCTGCGCGGCAATGACATCGGCGCAGGACATGACCGTTTTGATGTCCTCCACGTACAGCGCATCGCCGACGCGTTCCGACGTTACGGTCGTTACGATCTTCTTTTCCGCATCGTGGTCCGGGTAGTCGATCAGCACCTTGAACAGGAAGCGGTCGAGCTGCGCTTCCGGAAGCGGATACGTACCCTCGTGTTCGACCGGGTTCTGCGTCGCGACGGCCATGAACGGCGGCGCAAGCTGCGACGACTTGCCTTCGATCGTGACCTGGTTTTCCTGCATGACCTCGAGCAGCGCCGCCTGGGTTTTGGCGGGGGCGCGATTGATCTCGTCGGCCAGCAGCAGGTTGGTGAATACCGGCCCGCGGCGAATGCGGAAGGTCTCTGTTTTCGGGTCGTAGACGGCGTGCCCGCTGACGTCGCTGGGCATCAGGTCAGGCGTGAACTGGATACGCGAAAACTCGCCGCCGATCGCCTTCGACATCGACTTGACCAGGAGCGTCTTGCCCAGCCCAGGCACGCCTTCGAGCAGGACGTGGCCGGCTGTCAGCAGGGCAACGACAATATCGTCGACGACGCTGGTCTGCCCGATAAATGCCCGCTCGATTTCCGAGCGCAGTGCCTGGACCTGGTGGTGGAGTTTTCCGCTGTCAGTCTGCTGGTCCGTCATAGGTTTTTCCTTATTCGTTGCAATGTCTTCATCAGGCGGGTGAATTCTCGGTGGCTGGTGTGATCCTGGTTGTGCAGTGCGTCAAACACGCCTTCAACATCAAGCCCCGTCATCTTGGCGATCTGGCGGGCCTGCGCGTCCGTGGCCAGGCGGCTGATGCCGGGATGCCGAAACTCCGCCTCGTGCATGATGGCGGCCGTCGAGCTCGCGACCAGCTCCGCCGCGTTGTGATGGCGCCAGGCGAAATGCCCGGCAGCCCTGACGTGCTCGAGTATCGATCGCCGCGCCATCGATTCGGGTCCTTCCGCGGGTCCGAACGTCGGTGCCCTGGACCAGAGCCAGAGCATCAGGCACGCCATAAGTCCGATAACGACCAAGGGTGCGGTGGTCCAGATGACCTCCCAAAGAGACGGGAACGCCGAGTTGTATATAAACCAGGTCTTGCCTGGTGCGACGTAGCCCGCGACGACGTCAAGTAGCAGGCGTGCGTGGTCCGAGTCGTCGATTTCGCCATTCGAAAAATACCAGGGACTCGCGACCACGGTGACGAAGCCGTCTTCCCAGCTGCGACGCGCCAGAACGTTGCCTTTCTCGTCGGACAGCGTTGCGGACAGCGCGTCCTCGTCACTGGCATCGATTCGGAAATACGTCGAGCTCAGGGCGAGGAAGTAGTCGTAATCGTCGTCCTCAATCTCGTCGTCTTCGCCCTCGGTGTCCGCTGCATCCTCCACGTCGATGCTGACTTCCTTGAGAGAAAAACCGAAGTACGCCAGCAAGCTGTCGGCGAACTCCGATTCACGCCGTGGAGGTAACAGCACCAGATGACCGCCGCTCGACACCCACGACAGGACCAAGCTGAGGTTCTCACCGACCGCAAGGGGTTCGGCAACATGCACGACGAGCGTGTCCTCGTAGGGAGGCAGCCACTCGTTCGGCGTGAGGTCGGAACGGGAGTCCGCCTCGAGCCCCAGTTCGACGAGCAGTTTTTCTGCGGCAAAGAATTCGTTGAAGCGCGCTTCGCCCGAGTAACCCACATACTGGTCGCGGGTCACTTTGTCATGACTGCTGAAAAACCATGCCGAAAACAGCACGCTGGCCAGGATCAACAGGAGGACGATGGTCGACTGTCTCATCGCACCTGTCCGAAGTGTTGCGGCCATTCCGAGCAGAGCGGCAGGACCGCGTCGTCGGAAGGTTCCTGGTCGCCGTAGGCGCAGCGTACCCAGACATGAACAATCCGCCGGAAGAACCCGGACCGCGCCGTGTCGGTCTGCGCTGCAACGGCTCGAATGCAGGCGCCCTCTGTGGCGCTCCGCGGCAGTCGTACGCCGTGTTCCGTAACAGCCGCAAACACGCTGCCCCGATAGAGCAGGCTAAGCGCCTCGCGCTTGCTTCCTGCGCGCCAGGCGTTGAGAACCTCGGCGATGATGTCGTCGGGCAACTGGTCGGCGGTGAGTTCCCCGCCCGCGAGGTAAATCCTGCGCGCCGCTGGCCGGGTCGACGTTTCAAAGCCCACGTAGGGAAGCCAGCGATTGCGTGTCAGGAAGACGATCAACAGCAGAACGCCGACCATAATCCAGAGACCGAATTCGACCATCAATGAGACCAGGTCGAACAGGCTCTCCAGCGCGGCTTCCAGCACGGACGTATCTCTATCAGGGGTTTCCTTCTCGGGCTCGTCCTTCCTGATGCGCTGCCATTCCTCGACCGTTTCCATCGTGTCGAGCGCGTCACTGGCCATGACGGACTCGATCGCGGGCCGAACGTCCTCGTCCGACCAGAAGCCCGCGAAGCCGGGATCGTCCTCAGCCGGCTGCTCCGCTTCCACCGCGTCGGTCTCCTGTGCATGCGCGGTTCCGGGCAGCACGACAGCCGGGGCGACAAACATCGCCATCACGACGGCGGCCGCGACCGTGCCGGCGCGACGCTGCACCATGCGACGGAACGCGACCTCGATATCCCAGGCCTCGAGCTGCGTCCGGCAGTTGATGTACAGGCCGAAGCCCGCGCCGACAAACCAGGGTTGCAGCGCCGTCTGTGCGGCATAGAAAACCAGCAGCCCGGCGGCAGTGGCGACGCGGCTCGAATCGAGCCAGAAAAGGTCCATCCAGGTATTGCCGAGCGTGTCGACGTACGCGTCCGGGATCAGCGCGTACCCGATCAGGATGATGCCGAAATACAGCGCGAGCACCAGGTGCTCGTAGGCGGCCGTGATGCCGACGCCGTAGTTGAAGATCTTCAGGTTCAGAACCTTGCTGCGGGCGCGTCGCGCCGCGCCGCTGAGCCCCTCCAGCTGCGTCACCGGCATGGCGACCGAGCGGGCAAAATGCAGGCGATACGGCGTGAACAGGAACAGGCGGTTCTTCCAGGCCAGCACCGGGACGGCTCGCAACGTTGCGCGCACGTTTGCGTCCTCGCCAAACAGCCGTCGCGAAATAATGCGCAGGATGGCGCCATCCGCCACGGGCTCGAACCACCAGTACAGCAGAAGAGCGTAGGCCGCGTAAGGCGTGAAGAAGACCACCGCCATCGCAACGCCTAAAAGGGGCAGCGTGACTGCGAACCACACCGTGTAGATGGCGGCCGCATCGCGACGAATCATGCGCGCGCCGAAGTCGGTCGCCTCCCACTCGCTGCGGGGCCGCATCTCGACGGTCACGTTCTCAAGGTTCATTGCGACCCATCAGCCAGAAGTAGAAGATATGCAGCACCCAGAAAAACGACCCGACGGCGTACTTGAAGCTGAGCGGCGGCCAGGCTGTCGACGACCAGAACGCCTCCACGAACGCGGCCGCCACCAGCATCAGGGTGCCGCCATAGATTAAAGGCAAGCCGTCGCGAGCCCGGCTGCGGATCGCCTGCCAGCGCGACTTCCGGCCGGGCGCGAGTGCGCCGTAGCCGAGCATCAGTCCTACGCCGCCAAATATCGTAATAGCGGTCAGCTCGAAGGAGCTGTGCCCGATGACGAACGATGAAAACGTCTCGGTGAAACCCGCCACCGTGAGGTGCGCCGTGATAGCGCCGAAGAACAGGCCGTTGAAGATGAGGAAGAACAGGCTGCCCAGACCAAACAGCAGGCCGCCTGCAAAGGTGCGAAAGCCGATGCTGATGTTGTTGTAGATGTAAAAGCCGAACATCTGGATGTCCGAGCCCGAGTCGCGCTCCCGGCCCAGGACGTCGTTGGCCGGGTCGTACATCTCTTCCATTTGCGACACGTCGACAGGGTCGAGCAGCGAATAGATGATCTCGGGCTGCGCGACCACGGCCAGCGCCATGCCGACGGCCGGCAGATAGAACATCAAGGTCGAGGCGAGCATGAATCGCCACTGCTTGCGAAATGCGCCGGGAAACTCCCTGACGAGAAAATTGCCGATCGCCGTAAAGAATGGCGTGCGTGTTCGATACAGATGCTGATGGCCATCGAGGGCCAGCTGGTTCAGGCGCTGCTGGAGACCGATGCTGTAGCGGCGAGTGCGCGCAAGCGCGAGGTGGTGGCAGATCTTGCGATACATGGCCGGAAAATTCTTGCTGATCGTTGCGACCGGGTCGTCGTCGGGACCGCGGCGACCGCGGGGCGCGGATAACACAGCGATCCATCGTTCAAAGGTAGCCCAGGACTCGGCATGGCGGGATTCGAAGGCCTCCTGTCTCATGATGCGGACCGCTCGCCGATCAACCAGTTCGCATGGCCCAACAGCCGGGCCCGGTCAGCATCTTCGAGAACCGGCGTAAGAATAGCGGCGAGTTCTTCCGCACGTTCTTCATTCAGGAGGTTGGCACGCTCACCGAAGCTGACGATCGCTTGCTGCTCGTCCAGCGTCATGCGGGCCTTCAGCGGCACCGGGGGCGTGCTGTCGGACTTGCCGCTCGCCTGGGTCTTCGGGGCATATACGACAATCGTGCCCGCGGCGAGGTCGCCAAGCCGCTGGAACTGCTTGCTGAGGAGCACCGATACGCAGCCAAACGCGTAGCAGCCGGGCAAGACGTCGACAAACCGGACGAGGTTGCGAAGCAATGACCCGGACCACCCCACCGGCGTGCCATTGGCGTTCATTACCCGGAGCCCCAGGGCGCGTTTCCCGGGTGTTGCACCGTGATTCAGAATCTCGAACAGGACGTTGTAAAACCAGAGCAGGACGAAAACGATGAGCAGGTAAATGCCGCCGCCGAGGTCGCCGAAAACCTGCAGAAAAATAGACAGGACGGTCAGCGTTGCTGACTTGATCAGGGCATCGATTAGCCAGGCGAGAGAACGGGGTGCGAGGCCCGCGACCGGCAGGCGCAGCTCGACGCCCTCCGGCGTTCCGATGTTATAGGCGGTGTCGAGAAGCAACCGACTCAGTCTTTTCAGTTAGCGCACTCACGTGCGCCCAGATTATCGGTATCTGCCCGGCTATCGCAACTACCATGTACGTGGCAGAAAGCGGGTTCAGGCGTGTAATCCCGACGATGCCTCGATACCATGCGTACCAGCAGCCAACAACGAGCGTTTCAAAGGCAGATAAACCATGAAAGACGTCGTAATCGTAGACAACGTGCGCACCGGACTCGCGAAGTCGTTTCGCGGTAGTTTCAACCTCACGCGCTCCGATGACATGGTCGCCCATGTGATTGACTCGCTGCTGGAGCGCAATCCGAAGGTATCGCCCGAGGAAGTCGAAGACGTAATCGTCGGCATGGCGATGCACGAGGGTGAGCAGAGCGGCAATATGGCACGCCTGTCGACGGTGCTTTCGACATTGCCGGTGACCACGGCAGCAGCCACGATCAATCGATTCTGCTCCTCGGGCGTCCAGTCGATTGCCTACGCGGCCAACCAGATTGCGTCCGGTCAGACCCAGGTTGCAATGGCGGGTGGCGTCGAATCGATCTCGATGAACCAGCGACAAAAAGCCGCCGAATATCAGCAAAGCCCGCGCCTGCTCGAGGAGAAGCCTGAAGTCTTCATGGCGATGGGGAACACGGCCGAGGTTGTCGCGCGCCGCTACAACGTCACGCGCGAGGTGCAGGACGAGTATGCAGTGCAAAGCCAGGCGCGCTACGCGCAAGCCGTGGACGAGGGTCGCGTCGCCGATGAAATCGTGCCGATGAATGCGACGATGCTGCAGATCAATAAGGAGACCGGCGAGCAGAGCAAGGTAGACGTTGTTGTCGACCGCGATGAATGTAATCGTCCCGGCACGACGATGGAAGGACTTGCGGGACTGAAGCCGGCGTTCGAAGACGACGGCACGGTTACTGCCGGCAATGCCTCGCAGCTCAGCGACGGTGCATCGATGACACTGCTGATGAGTGCCGAGCGTGCCGAGCAACTCGGACTCGAGCCCCTGGGCTTTTTCCGCGGCCTGGCGGTCGCAGGCTGCGAACCGGATGAGATGGGCATCGGTCCGGTCTTTTCGGTACCGCGTCTGCTGACAAACGCCGGCATGTCGCTGAACGATATCGATTTGTGGGAATTGAACGAGGCGTTTGCCTCGCAGTGCGTTTACTGCCGCGATGCGCTCGAGATCGACAACGAGATCTACAACGTCAATGGTGGCAGCATCGCGATCGGACACCCGTTCGGCATGACCGGCTCGCGCATGACAGGCAGCCTGCTGCGCGAGCTCAAGCGCCGCGGCAAGAAATACGGCGTGGTCACCATGTGTATTGGCGGCGGACAGGGCGCCTCGGCCCTGTTCGAAGCAACATAAGGGCGGTCTACGCTAGATACCGCTTCCCTTGGTGCTGCCCACCAGCTGCTCGCCGTTCATGTCGTAGACTGCGCAGAGTACTTCGCGGTCATCCTGGCGCCAGCTTTCCGGCGACGGGTACATCGACGTCACTTCGAGCGTCGAAGACTGGTAGTCCGCGCCAACATAGGCCGTGAAACGCTCCATGCAGGATTCAAATGCGAGATCGAGCATCGCGTCGTCGCCGGGGTATTCGTCAATGTTGACGTCGAACACGGCATACGTCTCATAGTCGTGAAGATCCGAGCAGGGTACGCCGGGCACTGAACTGACTTCAGTGTCAGAGCTGGCGCTATTGAAGCAGTCGCCGACGCGGAGGCTGAACGCATCAACGCTACCTTCGCCCACGATTGCGCCGCTTTCGTCCCGGTCGGCAGTCGTTGATGCACCGTAGATGGCGAAGCCCGCAATCGCCGCAAGATAAACAGCCCAATTTTTCATTTTGTCTCCCTGGCGCGATAGCGCGTCCATACACTGCCAAATCTTCGATTATCGGCCGCTGAAAACGAACGACGCAGGTCTCGTTTTTGACAAAACCCCCTCAAAAGCGGGGGAAAATGGCCTGGACAGGCCATGATGAATGCCGATACCCGCATGTCCGGCCGCATCAACCCGGACCGCCACCCGGCGGAATCTCGACGTTCTCGCGCTGGAGCAAGCGGCAAATGCGTGATTTGCGTCTCATCAGGCCCCGCCTACAATTTGGCATAATTTCAAGTACTTATCATTTACCTGGTCGCGAAGCGCGGAGACGAGCGTCCGACCAGAAACGTTGTCGGCATAGAACGAAATTCACGATGCGCCATTTAACGAAAAACACCGTCGCGCGCCTGCTGCTGGTCGTGTTGCTCATCAGCGCCGCGAACGGTGTTGCCGACGACAACCACGACCACGACGCAATGCCGCGCCTGCTCGTCATGGCCGCGATCAGCGACAATCCGATGGGTATCCACGAGGTGATGCAACCGATGGCCGACTACATGGGCCGCAAGCTTGCCCCGATTGGCATCGAAAGCGTCAAAATCATTGTGGTGGACAACCATGAGCAGATGGTGCTTCTACTGCACGAAAAAAAGGTGGACTGGATTACCGAAACGGCCTATTCCGCCGCACTACTTCAGAGTAGGGGCGGAGCCGAAACCCTTGTGCGAAGGTGGAAGCAGGGCGTTCCCGACTACCGAAGCGTGGTATTTACGCGCAAGAGTCGCGACATTCAGAGCCTCGATGACCTGGTGAACCGCAGAATCGCGTTTCAGCACCGCGGCTCCACGACCGGCTATTTCGTCGTCGCGTCAGCATTGAAGTCCGCCGGCTATCGACTGCAGCAACTGGGATCCGTGTATGACCAACCGGCTGCCGGTGAATTGGGTTACGTGTTCTCGGGGGCCGAATACAACTCCGCAATCTGGGTTCACAAGGGCATCGTGGATGCCGGCGTCGTAAGCACTATTGACTGGCAGCAGGAGAGCATCCTGCCCGAGAAAATACGGGAAGACATGCGCATCATCTACACGAGCCCGCCCATTCCAAGGGCGCTGGAGCTGGTTCGTGGCGACCTCAATCCCGTCGTGAAGGCGGCGATGAAGCAGGCATTGCTGACGGCCCATCTCGATCCTGAGGCGAGCACGGCGCTGGCCGCGTATCAGGGCACCAGCAAGTTCGACGCGCTGGACGGAGACGCGGTCGCGGCGCTGCAGCTGATTGACGCTGCCATCGTGGCAGAGACCTCAGAACCGGTGAGCGCGCCGTGAAACAGGGTGTTCGTCTAAATCTGCAGGCGCGCTACACGGTACAGATAGCAATTATTATCGCCGTAATCGCCGTGAGTCTGACCTTGCTTTCCGCAATGCACTTCAGGTCCATGGCGAGCGAGATCAGTGGCGTGACGAGCGATTCATTCGCAATGCATTTGCACGACGAAGTACGTGAACGCGGCTGGATTCTGGATCGTAACCTGGCGCCGAATCTCGCGATCCCGTTGCTGCATCTGGACATGCGGGCGATGCGTGAACAGCTGCAGGCGACGATTGCTCAGCAAGATGTGATGTTCGCCTATGTTTACGATGTGAATGGGAAGATCGTTCATGATGGAAGCGACGAAGTCTCCCTGTACGGTCAGAACATCGATGAAAGCCTGGGCTGGCCGGCCAGCAAGTTATTGCGAGCGCACCAGCGTGTGGTAGGCGGCGTATTGCACGTTGTCTCACCCGTGCTACTTGGTGACAAGACCATGGGCGCTGTGGCGATCGGCGTTTCGCTCGATAGCGCGAACGCCAAGATTTCTGAACTGGAAGAAGACATAGAGGTCCTGCATTCAAAAAACAGGCGCGATGAACTACGGGTCGCTGGAGTCTTCACTGTCTTGTCGTTGGTGCTGGGTTCATTGTTCGCCCTGTTCGCCGGCTATCGGCTGGCCAAACCGATGCGCGTCCTTGCCCGCCAGGCACAACGTGTCGGCCAGGGCGTTTTCGAGGATGAGATCGACATTCAACGGAACGATGAAGTTGGAGATCTCGCGAACTCGTTTCGAACGATGAGCAACGACTTGCAGGCAAGTAACAGGGAGATCAACTTCCTGGCGTACCACGACGTACTGACCGGTCTCCCCAACAGGGCGCGCTTCAGAGAGAAACTGGACGAGCTATGCGACAGCTGTAAAGAGTATGGATATCCGGGTGCCGTCTTGTTCGTCGATCTGGACGGATTCAAGCCCATCAATGACACGCTGGGACATTACGCGGGCGATGCATTGTTGTGCGAAGTGGCCGATCGGCTGCAACAATGCCTGCGAGCAGAACCCTGCCAAAAATGGTGTCTCGAGGGTGGCGAAGCACAGTCCGTGGCTCGCCTTGGTGGCGATGAGTTTGCGATTGCCCTTAAGGGTCTTGACGATCCGGAGGATGCTGCCCTGGTGGCGAAGAGGGTGCTCGCCGAGCTGTCGACGCGGTTTCGGATAGCGGGTGAAGACGTGACCATCGGCGCCAGCATAGGCATCGCTATTTGTCCCGACCACGGGCGCGAAGCTGACAGTCTGCTCGGGTTTGCGGACATGGCAATGTACAGCGTCAAACGCGACGGCAAACAGTCGTATCGTTTCTATGAAGAATTTATGTACGAGAGCACTCGCGACCGGGTTCATCTAATCAGGGACCTGCGTAGCGCACTCGACAATAACGAGCTGCAGCTTCGGTACCAGCCGATTGCCGTCAGCGAGAGTGGCAGAACGGTCGGCGCCGAAGCGCTGGTGCGCTGGCGCCACCCGGACCGCGGACTAATGCGAGCCGGCGAGTTTATAGACCTGGCCGAAAAATCGGGAGAAATAGGCCGCCTGGGCCGTTGGGTTCTGGATCGTGCTTGCCACGATCTGGCAGCCTGGAGAAAGCAAGGCATCGATGAGTTTTTTGTTTCCGTAAACTTCTCGTCGCAACAGATGCTGCACGACGACCTGCCGGAATACGTTACTGCTTCGCTCGAGCGGCGCGGCTTGAGTACATCTGATATTCGGCTCGAAGCCGGGGAAGACCGGTTTTTCGCAGAAGCCGACGATGAGGTCGATCTTCTGAGTGCGTGGACAGCGGCCGGTTTCGAGGTCTGGGTCGACCAGTTCGGCTCGGGGCCCGCTTCGCTGCTCAATTTGCTGCGCGTACGGCCACACGGCGTCAAGCTCAGTCCGGCATTCATTTCGGACATCACGGTTGATCCGCGGGCACGGCAGTTCGTCGAGGGAATCCTGTCTTTCGCGAGAATGGTGAACCTGGATGTGTGTGCAGTGGGGGTTTCCAGCGAGGCCGCAGCCAAGTGGCTGCGAGAACACGGTTGCCGGTACTTGCAGGGGCAATACCTCGGGCCGGAGCTTAGCGCATCGGACCTGGCCGACTACCTGGAATTCCAGCCAGCCGACGACCGCACGATAACGGGACGTTTCAAACTGGAAGCCCTGGTCTGAAGCGTCATCCCGATACTTTTACAGCGGCAGGTAAATGACCGTGTTTGAGATCAGGATCATTACGAATATCAGCGCCGTCACCATCGGGCCCAGGTAGATCCTGCCGGTCATGCGGAAGAAATAGCGATTGAAATAGGGCAGGAAGAACATCATCGGGACGACGCCAAACAGCAGGTTTACGTAGAGCCAGCCGTCGGTCCAATAGACGGTGCCCGTCGCGGCGAACGTCACGTACTGCACAACAACAATCAGCAACAGGCCCAACGAGTTCGCTACGCCTCCGAGCAGCATGCTGCGCCATTCGGGCTGGTCCTCGAACCGCATCGCCGCATTGACCCGGAGCGAGTTGGAGAGGAAGAAGACGAGGAACAGCGGCACGTACATGGCCAGGAGCAGCAGCAGCTCCGGCTGGAACGGGCGCACGCCCATAAACAGAAATCGGTAGTCGACGTGCAGGAAATAGTAGACGGCAAACAGTACCAGGAAGAACGCCGCGAACAAGAGTAATGCGAGTACCAGCGTCCTGCCGAGGTCACTGGCCGTTGTCGCTGCCCCCCAGTATGCTGGTGTGATGCCGTGGCGGCGACCGAAGTAGCGATACGTTAGCCAGAACATCAGGAAACCCACCGTCCCGTTGAGAATCGCCCATAACATGACGGCATTGTTCATGCGCTGCGGGAAGAACCAGGTGAGCTGGCGCGTCGATGCGGCAACGAACAGTTTCTGGGACAGCTCTGCCATTGGTATATAGGTCACGCAGGCAACGACCGCGCCAATAGTGAACGCCGTCCAGAAGATAATCCGTCCCCGCCCGGCGGGCCGCGGGAGCGGCGGTGGAACCGTGTTGATCAGTTGTCTGAACGGGGCGGTCTGCAACAGGAAGTGGCCCATCGGGATAATGGCGACCAGCGCCGCGATCAGTGCAATAACCCCGAGAATTTCCCGCCACTGCCAGATTTGGTCGTAAGGATCGAGACCGCTCTGCACGTCGAACACCTTCTCGAAGTACTTCATCTGGTTGGCAATGGCCTCGGCCATGTAGGGCTGGAACGGGTGCAGGTTGCGCTCGTTATGAATGACGCGGAGGGTTCGCTGCTGCAGGTCGCCGTAGTAACGTCCGAGTTCGACTTCGGAGATAGCCGCACTTTCCGGCAACCCGGAATTCACAGTGCGCAGCGCCTCGGGGGCAACGCGCATATCGCCGTCACCGTATGTATTGCGGTACGCGCCCTCGTCGTAGAGTGCGTACGCCACACCGACGTTTGACCGCACGTCCTGCAGGACCTCGTCGGTCAACGTGAGGACATAGCCCGAGACGTATACCGAATGCAGCTTGCTGAGATTGCCGGTTCTCGCCGCTTCACGGCCGAAGTAGTTCGCGCCGCGAATAGCCGCGTTGCCGCCGGCCGAATGGCCGGTGGCTGCGATCCTCGACCGGTCGACGTAGTTGAGATTGCTGCTGCTCGCGACGTAGTCGACGAGCGCAAACATGCCATAGCCTTCCGTGGTTGCGGCGATGCGACTAAGCGAGGCACTCGAGGAGCCCTGCGCATAGGGGTCAATAGAGGCCGCCACAAAGCCGCGACGTGAGAGCTCGATCGCGACATTCGACAACGCCTCTTTCGAGCGCTGGAAACCCGGAATAACCACGATAAACGGTGCAGGCAAGTCGGCCGTGACCGAGCGAGGTTTAAAGAGATCAGCTACGACCCACTGGCCATTGTGCGTTGGAATCCTGATCGAGTCGACGTGTACCTGCCCGCCGCTGTTCTGTATTCGCGAGGCTGCCCAGCACGACAGGATGAGAACGAGGAATGCGCCCAGCAACAGTTTCGATTGTCCCCTGTTCGACATGAAGATCCCGATCTTGTGGAAACGCCCAGTTGAGACAAATGCGAAGTGCAAGTCAACAGGAAAGGCCCCTCGGTGAGGGAACTGCCAACGGATGCGTTCTGGTAAGCTGCCTCACGCGCTCGCAATGAGAAGGAGAACAGCATGCAGCTACCTATAACATTGATGTACGCCGGCATCTTCGCGATCTTCGCGCTGTTGCTCAGCTTCATGGCGGGTAGCGACCGCGCAAAAACCGGCATTTCGATACTGTACGGCGACCCCGTTGACATGAAGCTCGGCGAAAAAGTCCGCCGCCACCAGAACTTCCTCGAGTACGTACCGCTGTTCCTGATCGTGTTTGGCGCGCTCGAGGCAAACGGCGTTGCGCCACTGTTCCTGTATATCGTCGGTGACCTGATGATCGTTGCGCGGATCTTCCATGCGTTCGGACTGCATCACGACAACATGGCCCATATAGGTCGCCTTATCGGTGCCGGCGGTACGGCACTCCTGACGCTGGTTTGTGCGTGCTACGCGATCTGGCTGTCGGCGAGCGAGCTGCTTAGTTGACGCGGATGCCGCCTGACGACGTGTCGATCCTGAGCAGGTCACCGCCTCCACGAACGTCGCCACGGATGTGACGCTTCGAGATCTTGCCCTGCACCATGACGGGGTGATCGATGACGATACTTCCGGAACTCGACTCGGCATCCAGCTGGAACGCGGCGTCGTCGGGCAGGTCGATCTGGACAGAGCCGGAACCCGTGTCGAGGTCCCAGGTTCCGCGCTGCCTGCCGTCGACCCTGATGCGACCGCTACCGGCGCGTGCGTGCAGCGCGCCGTCGATATTGTGCAGCTCAATGCTCCCCGAGCCGGTCGAGACTCTCACATCGCCGGGCCCGGACTGTGTGAGGGTAATGCTGCCACTGCCGGTATCGCCCTCAAAAGCGCCGGCAATACCATTGGCGCGTATCGAGCCACTGCCCGTATCGGCGACGGCGCTGCCACTGATGTTGTTGAGCGTGACGCTGCCCGACCCGGAATCGGCTTCAACGACCTCGGCCACTCCCTCGATGGTCATGGACCCTGAACCGGTATCGGATTTCACGCGGGTTGTCGCGGGTACCGTAATTTCGTAGCTGATCGAGATGTTCCCTTTCAGGCCGCGGCCCTTGAGGTAGCCAACGCGCAGGCTGTCGCCATCCAGCTCAATCGGAGGCTCGGCCAGAACCCGGTCCAACAGCTCCTGCGCATTGTCTTCGCTGCGCCGAAACCAGGACTTCCCGACCTTGACGTGGCCGACGATCTCAACGCGGTCGACGGCGCCGGCCTCGATGATGATGCTGCCGCTGCCCGTCGAGACGTCCAGCAAGATCGGCTCGTCGACGCTAAGTGTCTGTTCAAAGGACCCTTTTGCCGCGCGAGCTTCGGAAGCCCACAGGCTGGCTACGAGCGCGACACCCAATACGATCCACGATCCGTTCGACTTCAGATTCACTGTTCTTCCTCCGGGGCGGCTGCCCCCAAAAACCCGGTTCTACAGCTTAGATACCTGCCAGGCGGTTTTGGTTGCGACCCAGGTCGATCATTTGAGCCAGACGACGTACAGGCCCTGCATCGTCGCGCAGCGCTTGTCCTCGTGAAACAGGTCGACATGGATGTCGAGCCGGATGCGCTCGGGGTCGTTGGCCTTGAGCCTGGCGAGGCAGGACTCGAAATCGTCGGGCTCGATGTACGCCTTTACGACCAGGTGGCCACGGGCCGGTCGCTCGAAGGTCATTTCATTCTTGTAGACAACGATCTCGGTGTTCTCGATTCCGTTGTCGAGGAATGCCAGCGTTGACACGGCCCAGCCACCAAACAGGCAGATGCTGGCGATGCTGCCGCCGAACGCCGTGCCCTTGTTGTTGATGTTCGGTGCGAGCGGAGCCTCCATCGTCAACGCGAGGTCGTTGAAGTCGACAAACGACAGGTGCATCGCCGTGAGCAGCGGAATATCGCGCCGGCACTCGGCTTCGAAGGCATTCAGGTCTATCATGCGGTATCCGAACGGCACCCGGAGTAATTGATGGATTTCGAATTCTCACCCAAGGTACAGGATCTTCGCAAACGCCTGCTCGCTTTCATGGATGATCACATCTACCCGAATGAGGCGCTGTTCGAGGAACAGGTCGCGGAGGGCAATCGGTGGGCCGCGCCGGAGCTGCTTTCAGACCTGAAGCAGCGCGCACAGGCGGAAGGCCTGTGGAACCTGTTCCTGCCGCAGAGTTACGGGGAATTCAGCCCGGGCCTGACCAACCTCGAGTACGCACCCCTGGCCGAGATCATGGGCCGCGTCCTCTGGGCGTCGGAGGTTTTCAATTGCAGCGCCCCGGACACCGGCAACATGGAAGTGCTGGCGCGCTATGGCAGCCCGGCTCAGCAGAAGGAATGGCTGGCGCCGCTCTTGCGCGGTGAAATTCGCTCCGCTTTTTGCATGACCGAGCCCGATGTCGCGTCATCGGACGCCACCAATATTGAAACGTCAATGATGCGCGACGGCGACGACTACGTGATTAACGGCCGCAAGTGGTGGTCCAGCGGCGCCTGCGGTGAGCGTTGCAAAGTGCATATCGTCATGGGCAAGACCGACCCCGATAACGAGAACCGTTATCGACAGCAGTCCATGATCCTCGTTCCCGCTGACGCAGATGGCGTCACGGTAGAGCGTCCGCTGAAGGTGTTCGGCTATGACGACGCGCCGGAAGGCCACGCGGAAGTCGTTTTCGACAACGTGCGTGTGCCGGCATCGAACCTGTTGCTTGGTGAAGGTCGCGGGTTTGAGATCGCGCAGGGGAGACTCGGTCCAGGCCGTATTCATCACTGTATGCGCCTGGTCGGGCTCGCGCAGCGCGCACTCGAGGCGATGTGCGTCCGCGCCGAAACGCGCGTGGCCTTCGGTCGCCCGTTGTCGAAACAGCAGTCCGTTCGGGAACAGATCGCAGAATCGGCCTGCGAGATCGAGCAGGCTCGATTGCTGACATTGAAGGCGGCGGATCGCATGGACAAGGGCGGTAACAAGGCCGCCAAGGACCTGATCGCGATGATCAAGATTGTCGCGCCGTCGATGGCCTGCAGGGTGCTCGATCGAGCCATACAGGTGCATGGCGGAGCGGGTGTCTGCCAGGACTTCTT
Source organism: Chromatiales bacterium (assembly GCA_004282875.1). GTDB lineage: Bacteria > Pseudomonadota > Gammaproteobacteria > Steroidobacterales > Woeseiaceae > UBA1847. Next base: position 41,914 of record SHLT01000001.1, read on the forward strand.
CCTCGCGCATGCTTATGCGGCGGCGCGGACGATTCGGCTTGCGGATGGGCCGGACCAGGTGCACATGATGCAGTTAGGCCGCAACCTGGCGGCTGCGTCGATCTAGAATTCGAGGCACCGCCAGGTCGATCAAAACTCGACAGTTGGCTGCGGGTCGTAGAGAAATCTCAGCTGTTCACCTAGCGGAGCCAACCATTGATTCACCCAATCGACGTTCCCCTGGCTGACCTGCGGAATGAGGGGAACCAGCACGAAAATGAACGTCGCGAGGCCGATCCAATAAGCCGGATGCACCGACCTCCGGGTTAGTGCGTCGTAGGCCACTCCTATCATCAGGAAGAGGCTGCACGACAGTATGCCAACGGGAATGGACAGTGGATGGAAACCGCTGATGACCATTACCCATCTACTGACGCCGGCGCCTACGCCGATGCCGCTTGCTACGATCATTAGTCGTTTGTGCGCCTGCCATCGATTCGTCAGTGCCATGCGTATTGAGGCAATGTAAAACGCGACGAACAAGACCAGGTTGGCAAGGATTATCGGCGCGTACAAGAGCCAGATGAGCGGCTCACCGTTGCGCGCAGCCTCGGCTGCACGTGCGGACACAACGAGTAACCCGGTCAGGGTCATTATCAGCACAAGAATAACGCTCACTTTGCCGAGCGTTCTGTGCAGCGCTTGCCGGCGGCGGCCGATGAGAATTGCCTGGAGAGGGAACAACACCAGCCACAGGAAAAAACTCCAGCCATGTAAGTGCAATGGAAAGCCCGCTGGGGGGTATGCCTTGTCGATGATTGGCGCAAAGTACGTAAACCAGAAGCCAGAGAGACCGGCCGCACTGATCAGGACGGCAAGCCCCGAGAAAAACAGGTGATCCAACCTGTGTTGATTGCCCATTCTGGTCATGTCGTCTGTACCCCCATTACCGCCCGTGTATCTCGCTCAACGCGTCGTCGAGCGCTGCCACGAACAGGTCGACGTGTTCGTGCTGGAACACCAGCGGCGGGCGCAACTTGAGGATGTTGCCGTCGCGCCCTTCGTTGCCGACGAGTACGTGGCGCTGCCGCATCAGTTCGAGCAAGCGCACCGTCTCCTCGCTAGCCGGCGTGCGAGTGTCACGGTCCGTGACGAATTCGACCCCGATCAGCATACCATTGCCGCGCACATCGCCGATGAGCGGCTGCGTCGCCATGAGCTCGCGCAGTCGGCTGCGGAAATAGTCACCGACGATCCGGCCATTCTCTATCAGCTCATCGCGCTCGATAACGTCGAGCACGGCGTTGCCCGCGGCGCAGGCCACCGTGTTGCCTCCGAAGGTGCTGAACAGGCCGGTCTTCTCGGTGAAGCGTTCCAGGATCTCGGACCGGGTCACGACGACACCCAGCGGATGACCGTTTCCGACCGGTTTGCCCATCGTGACGAAGTCGGCCCGCATGCCGTGCAGCTCGTGCCCCCACCACTGCCCCATGCGACCGAAGCCCGATTGCACCTCGTCGCAGATCATCAGTCCTCCCGCCGCACGGACGCGCTTTTCAATGTCGCGCAGATAACCATCGGGCGCCTGGGGAACGCCGCTCGAACAGAGCGCGGAATCAATCATGAAGGCGGCGAGCTCGTGCCCGGCGCCCGCAAGGTCGGCGAGCGCCCGGTCCGCGTCGGCGGCGTACCTCGCAGCAATGTCAGGCGTTCCCTCACGGAACTTGCCGCGATAGGGATCCGGCACGACCAGACCCTGCAGGTGGCGCGGCAACTCTGTGTTCGGGTGTCCCGGCGAAAACTCCCGGATCGGCCCGGTTATGCCGTGGTAGGCGTCTTCCATGAGCAGGCCGCCCGAGCGGCCCGTCATGACCCTGGCCATTTGCCATGCGATATCGTTTGCCTCGCTGCCGGAATTCACAAACACGCAGGCATCGAGGTGTGGTGCCAGCTTGTCGGTCAGCCGCTCGGCGTACTCGAGAATGTTGCTGTACAGATAGCGCGTATTGGTATTCAGCGCAGCCGCCTGCCTGGAGATCGCCTTCACCACGTGCGGATTGCAGTGCCCGACTTGCGGGACGTTGTTGTAACAGTCGAGGTAACGATTGCCGTCAGTGGAGTAAAGGAACGGCCCATCTGCACGCTCAAAATGCATGGGCCGCGTGTAAAAGTGCGCCGCATTCCTGCCGAGTAGGTGCCGGCGCTTGTCCAGCAACGCATCCTCGTCGGCTCCCCCGAGCATGGCAGGGAACCGGCAGGCGCGCCGCACCGCGCTCGTGCAGGCGACGGCGCCAATCGTTAGCAGCTGGTCCAGTTCCGCGACGAACGGCTCATTCGACGGCATGTGGCCGGGTGTTTCGGGGTGCAGTGCGTGCCGTGCTGCGACGACCGTTGCACCAAGCGCGTAGCGCGCACAGATGAGGTCGTATAGCAGGTCGACTTCATTCTCCTCGAGCGGAAAGGTGGTATCGAAGCCGACTGCGGCATTGCAGATGACATCGAGCAGGTCGTCGTCAGTGTGTGCCGTACTTTCCGGGATGATCGCAAGGTCGGCGACGACCGGGCCGTAGAGCATGTCCCCGAAATCGATAAGGCCGGTGATGCGATCCGGGTTATTTGCATCGACAAGTACGTTCCCACAGTGGGCGTCCTGGTGAATGACCTGGTGCCGGGCTCCATCGAGCCGCGGCTTCGCGTGTTCCCTGAATCGGTCAAATACCGAGTTGACGAGGGCCCGCGTGGACTTGTCGCCGATATGTTTGACGAGCGGCTGGAGGCGCAGGCAATTCGCGATGCTCCAGGGGTGATCGTTGGTGCGCGCCGCCGGGTGGAAGAAGCTGCCGAGAGCGACGTTGAGGCGACCCATCAGCGCGCCGACCTCCCGCCATGTGCGCAGCGTGGCCGGTGTGTCCTCTACTGGCGTGCCGGGCAGGCAGCCAAGCAGCCGCAGAATATGTGAGTCCCCGTTTTCCGCAATGACACGGCGCATAAACTGGCCGTCCCGATCGGCGTGCATGTGCGGCACAGGCAGTGACGGGTCGCGAGCACGGATGTGCTGCAGGGCCGCTACCTGTAGTCCGACGATGTCTTCACCGTCTTCGCCATTGGAAATTTTGAAAATATACGAAGCGTCGTCACCGTCGATCCGAAAGTTCAAATCGCGTTCGCCACCGAGTGCGTGCAGCTCCCCCTTGATCGCAAAGTGAGTGTGCGCGAGCCGAGTGGCTTCTTCGACGTCAACGTCGGGCAGGTTCCGATCGAGCAGTCGAATCCCGGTCTCAGGCATCGCGGCGTCTGTCGAGCAGCGTGGCCAGGGGGTCAGGACCAATCGCGGCATCTGCCGGCAACTGCAGGGCATCGAGCAGCAGCCCGAAAACCTGGCCCTGAGACGAGACGTGCAATTTGCTGAAGATGCTTTTCTTGTGATTGCGAACCGTGCCGGGCGTGATGTCCAGTGCGCGCGCCGACAGCTTGTCGGAGTAGCCGCGCATCGTCAGCTGCATGATGTCCATCTCGCGAGCCGTCAGTAAGGAACAGCCGAAGTTGTCCATCACGTAGCGCAGGTGGGTGTGGAATGAGTCGGCTTCCGTATTGCCGCTCTCGAAGCTTGCCTTGCGGGCGTCCCAGAATCGCCGCATGGTTGCAGCGACGGTCGGGCTAACGGCGTTCAGTACGTCCATATCTTCGCGCGAGAATGGCTCCGATCCCTCGGTGCGTGATAACGGCACATGCAGCATCGTATCGTTGTCATAGTGAGCGTTGATGCTGAACTCGGAGACAATCTTCACGCTGCTCCAGTACTTCAGGAAATAGTCGGACTCAAAGAAATCATCGGGACAAATATCGTGCAGCAAAGCGCAGGTAGGTAGCGTACCTCGCAGGAAATGATCGTAGACCGGGTCCAGCAGGTAGAGACTCTCGAGATAGGAGCTCGCCTCGGTACCCGGTGGCACATCGTGGAGGAGTGCGAGCGGCGATGAGTGACGACGCAGCACGAATACACCTGATCGGTCAGTCTCGACGAGACTGCCAAGGGCATCGCAGAGACGTCGCGGCGTTTCGGCATCATCGATCGATTCAACGACCTGAGCAAGACCCTCGGACCAGGATCGGAGTTCATCGAGAGAGAGTGCCATGCGGCTGGGGCCTGTCGCCTGCTTTCCGTCCAAAAAGTGGCCGAAATAGTAACATCGATACATCGCCCGATAGGACATTTAGGATATTGCCGGGCGGTGGTAATGGGGCCATTATGAATATCTGACTGGCATTCCGGGGTGGTCCAATGTGTGCGGTTGAAAAGAAGGACGTGGGGGCGGGACTGAGCAACGCGGATTGGCAGACGCGCAAGGAAGCGGCTGTGGCGCGTGGCCAGGGCAACATTGCGCCCGTCTATATCGATCATGCCGAGAATGCAGAGATGTGGGACGTCGAAGGCCGGCGTTACATCGATTTCGGTACAGGCATTGCCGTCTGCAACACCGGACACAGCAATCCCAGGGTTGTTGCCGCCGTCAAGGAGCAGCTCGAGAAATTCAGCCATACCTGCCTCATGGTGACACCCTACGACACGGCCGTGCGTCTCGCCGAGGCGCTAAATGCGCTTGCGCCCGGCGATACGGCGAAAAAGTCGATGTTTGTCACGACCGGGGCGGAAGCCGTCGAAAATACTGTCAAGATCGCACGTGCATTTACGGGTCGCCGCGGTGTAATAGCGTTCAACGGCGGCTTCCACGGGCGCACGATGATGGCGATGGGGCTCACGGGCAAGATCACGCCCTACAAGAACCTGTTCGGACCGTTTCCGGGCGAGGTCTACCACGCGCCGTTCCCGATCGAGTATCACGGAGTCGGGGTCGGGGATTCCCTCAAGGCGCTGCATAACCTGTTCAAGGTGGATATCGCGCCATCGGATGTTGCGGCCATTATCGTCGAGCCGGTGCAGGGCGAGGGCGGTTTCTACCCGGCTCCAAACGAGTTCATGCAGGCGCTGCGCGCCATCTGTGACGAGCATGGGATTGTCATGATCGCGGACGAAATCCAGACCGGCTTCGGCCGGACCGGCAAGTTTTTCGCCAGCGAGTACGCCGGTATCGAGCCGGACCTCATGACCGTCGCCAAAGGTGTGGCCGGCGGGTTCCCGCTGGCGGCGGTGGTCGGCAAGGCGGACATCATGGATGCACCACTACCGGGCGGACTTGGTGGGACCTATGCCGGTTCGCCGCTCGGATGTGCTGCGGCGCTGGCTGTCATCGACGTCATCCGCGAGGACGGTCTCGTGGAGCGCGCCAGTGAGATCGGTGCAAGGTTCAAGACGCGACTCAACGCATTGCAGGCGAAGCACCCGAGCACCATCGGCCATGTTCGCTGCGATCGCGGCGCCATGATCGCAATGGAGCTTGTCGAGGACGGCGACGTCGCGAGGCCCGCAGCCGACCTGACCAAGGCGCTGGTGGGTGCCGCCTACGAGAATGGCCTTGTGCTGTTGTCGTGTGGTGTGAACGGCAACGTCATCCGTTTCCTGCCGGCGCTGACGATCAGCGACGAACTCATCGACGAAGGCTTCGATATCCTGGAGACTTGCCTGGATGCCTGCCTCGCTGCCTAGCTCATCGCTCACTGTTGGTGTCCTGGGCGGCATGGGCCCGGATGCGACGCTCGACTTCATGGCCAAGGTACTTGCCGCTACACCGGCGGGTTCTGACCAGGACCACGTGCACATGCTCATCGATCACAATCCGCACGTTCCGGATCGAACGCAGGCGATTCTCGGCCAGGCCGGAGCCCCCGGGCCGGTCCTCGCAAACATGGCGAAGCAACTGCAGGATGCGGGTGCCGACTTCATCGTCATGCCCTGCAATACCGCACACGCATTTCAGTCGGACATAGAGGCGGTACTCGATGTGCCGTTCGTATCAATCATTGAGGAAACGGCTGCGGCTTGCTCGGATTTCGAGGCCGTGGGATTGCTGGCAACGCGAGGGTGTCTTGCGAGCGGCATCTATGATGCCGCTTTGTCGGTCGCCGGCGTGCGCGCCGTCTTGCCGGACGATGTCGAAACGCAGACATTCATGGAGTTGACGGCAAGCATCAAGGGCGGTGACAGCGGGTCCGAAATCGGCGCGGGAATGCTGCGGCTGGCCGATGCGCTGATAGCCAGGGGAGCGGAGGCCGTCATAGCCGGCTGTACCGAAATTCCACTGGTGCTCGAGCAGTCGATGCTCGACGTGCCATTGATTTCATCAACGGACATACTGGCCGACGCGACCGTTGCATACGCGCTCGGTGACAAAGAACTGAACCCACTGACGACAAGGCTCAAGGTATGAAAGACCTTCTCAAAGACCCGACTCTTCTTCGTACCCAGGCGTACATCAACGGCGCATGGGTGGACAGCGATAGTGGCGAGACTTTCCCGGTGCACAATCCGGCGACCCAGGAAGTCATTGCGGAGGTTGCCAGTATCGGCGCCGCCGAAACGCGCCGCGCCATCGAGGCGGCCGAAGTGGCGCAAAAGCCCTGGGCTGCGCTGTCTGCGATGGAGCGCTCGGCAGTATTGAGAAAATGGAACGACCTGATCCTCGAAAACGTCGAGGACCTTGCGATCATCATGACCCAGGAACAGGGTAAGGTCCTGGCCGAGTCGCGCGGCGAGATAGTGTATGCGGCATCCTTCATCGAGTGGTTTGCCGAGGAAGGCAAGCGAGTCTATGGCGACGTGTTCCCGCTGCCGCAGGGCAGCAGCCGCGGCATTGCGATCAAGCAACCCGTCGGCGTCGTCGCCGCGGTCACGCCCTGGAATTTCCCGAGCGCCATGCTGACGCGCAAATGCGGTCCTGCTCTGGCAGTCGGTTGCGCCATGGTCGCCAAGCCGGCGCATGAAACGCCGCTGTCGATGCTGGCGCTCGCCGAACTGGCCGATCGTGCGGGCCTTCCGGCAGGGCTCCTCAGCGTTGTTCCGGGCGCACACGCCAAACCCATCGGCGACGAGATGTGCAGCAACCCCATCGTGCGCAAGTTCACGTTCACGGGTTCCACGCGTATCGGCAAGATGCTGACGGCGCAGTGCGCGGAGACAATGAAGCGCGTGTCGATGGAATTGGGCGGCAACGCACCGGTTATTGTCTTTGACGATGCCGACCCCGCCAAGGCAGCCGCCGGAGCCGCCGCATCGAAGTATCGTAATTCGGGACAAACCTGCATTTGTGCCAATCGGATTCTCGTGCAGGAAGGTATTTATGACGAGTTTGTCGACGAGCTGAAGAAAGTCGTCGGCGGCTTCAAGATCGGCGACGGCATGGACGAGACGTCGACGCACGGTCCCGTGATCACCCGCAAGGCACTCGAGGACATCAAGTCGATGGTTGACGACGCTGTCGAGCAGGGCGCGGAGATTGCCGCGGGTGGTCAGTTCGGCGAGGGTGGTGAGCAGTTCATCCAGCCAACGATTCTCTGCAACGTCACCAAAGACATGCGGGTCTTCAAGGAAGAGATCTTCGGACCGGTTGCACCAATCTTCAAGTTCAAGACCGAGGAAGAGGCCATCGCCATGGCCAACGACACCGAGTTTGGGCTGGCAGCCTACCTGTTTACCAAGGATCAGGGTCGTACCTGGCGCGTGTCAGAAGGCATCGAGTACGGGATGGTCGGCGTCAACGAGACGCTGATCTCGTCAACCTACATTCCGTTCGGCGGCGTCAAGGAATCCGGCCAGGGCCGTGAAGGCTCGAGCTACGGCGTCGACGACTACCTCGAGATCAAGTACATCTGCATTGGCGACCTGGATTCCTGACCCAGGGGCTAGAACGAATCTGCCGCTATCGCCATCGTCAGCTCGGGGTCGGCCATCATCGCCGCCAGGTAGCCATGGGCTCGTGGCAGGACATGGGCGCAATAGAACGCAGCAGTTGCCAGCTTGGTCTTGCCGAACGCCTCATTGGCGCTGCTCGATGCCGATGTCGCGATGGCCGCAGACTTGGCAAGATAAGCGCCACCCAGCACGGTACCCGCCAGCATCAGGAGGTTGAAGCTCGCAGCACCCGTGGTAGTCGGACCTGACGCCGCATTGGCGATCAGCCAGTTCATCCCTTCTTCGAGCTGGCCGAGACCGGCTCGTACGGACTGGGCGATACCGGCAAGCGCGTCGTCACCTTGCATGGAATCGCACAGCTCCCGCAGTTCGCTGATCAATGCGCTGAGCTCGCGCCCTTCGTCAGCGAGAACCTTGCGTCCGGCGAGGTCGCCGGCCTGGATGCCACTCGTGCCTTCGTAGATGGTCAGAATGCGGGCGTCACGGTAATACTGCGCGGCGCCGGTTTCCTCGACGAAACCCATGCCTCCGTGTATCTGGATACCCAGTGACGTGACCTGTTCGCTGGTTTCCGTGCACCAGCCTTTGACAACGGGTGTAAGGAGCGAAAGCCGCTTGCCGGCCGCGGAACAAATGTCCGCGTCGGACGATTTGTGCTCAATGTCGTCCTGCGACGCGGCGGTGTAGGCGATTGCGCGCATGGCTTCCACCTGGCAGCGCATCAGCATGAGCATCCGCCGGACGTCGGCGTGATGAATGATGGGTGCTTTGTCCTCACGTCCCGGCACACGTCCCTGAATGCGGTCGTTCGCATATGATCGCGCCAGCTGGTATGCCCGCTCACTGATCGCAACACCCTGCAGACCGACTTCAAGACGTGCGTGGTTCATCATCGTGAACATCGCATAAAGCCCCTTGTTCTCCTCGCCAATGAGGTAGCCGACAGCGCCTTCGTTGTCACCGAAATTCATGACTGCAGTCGGGCTGCCGTGGATGCCCAGTTTGTGCTCCAGCGCCGTGGCGTAAACGTCGTTTCTTTCGCCGGGCTCGCCGTTCTCGTCCAGCAGGAATTTCGGTACGAGGAACATGGAAATGCCGCGTACACCTTCCGGCGCACCGTCGATACGCGCGAGCACCGTATGAATGACGTTGCCGGACAGTTCGTGGTCGCCCCAGGTTATAAATATCTTGTTACCCCGAATCCTGAACTGGTCGCCTTCGCGTTCTGCGCGGCAAGCAACGGCAGAGAGGTCGGAGCCGGCCTGAGGTTCGGTCAGGTTCATGGTTGCGGCCCATTCCCCTGTGGTCAGTTTCGCGAGGTATTGCTGCTTGAGTTCGTCGTTCGCATGGACCTCCAGCGCGGCAACCGCATCGCGCGTCAGCATAGGCATGAGCGAATAGGCCATGTTCGCGCTCTGCAGCATTTCGGCTGTCGCAAAGGCGACGGTCGATGGCAGGCCCATGCCGTCATATTCAGGGTCACCCGCAACGGATTGCCAGCCATTTTCAACGAACTGCCGGTGAACATCGGCCAGCACATCGGCGACGTGAACAGTCTTCCCGTCCAGGCGGCAGCCCTGCTCGTCCGTCGGGATATTGGTCGGCGCCACGACGTCGCTCGCGAACTTGCCGGCTTCCTCGAGAACCTGCTCCAGGTCCTCAACCTCCATTCCCTCGAACGCATCGAGAGACAGCACTTTGTCGATTTCCGCCAGGTGCCGGATACAGAAGTTGATGTCAGCTAGTGGTGGGGTATAGGTCGTCACGTCGGGCCTCTGCTCGTGTTGATTAGTCTATAGATAGCCGCCAAATTCTAGACCGATGCCGGCTCTCCTTGAATCATGCATCGATGGTATGCGCGAGGCCACGGTTACTCCTGTAACTCTTCCTCGTAGACCTGCGAAGCCGTTTGGGCCGAGGACAGGGCATCGCCAAACGCAATCGGTTGCTCCGCCTGCGAGCCTTCCTTGATATAGCGATAGGCAATAAAGCCGATTAACAAAACGTGGACAACGGCCGTGAACAGGAACAGTCCATCGCTGCCTCGAATCGTAATCAGCGCCGATGCCACGAACGGCCCAACGATTGCGCCCATGCCGTAGACGAGCAGCAAGCCGGCTGAGACTTTTACGTAGTCGCCGTGATCGGCGTAGTCGTTCGCGTAGGCGACGGTAATCGAATACATGGGAAACGCAAACGCGCCCCATATGCCACCGAGAACGATTACCGAAATGACGCCAACTTGTGGCGCCAGCAAGGCAAGCGCGAGCCCGGCAACGCTGCCGAGAATACACACAACAACGAGCACCTTGCGCCGACCCAGGGCATCGGACAGAAGCCCGAGCGGCCACTGCAAAATGGCACCGCCGATAATGGCGGCGGCCATGAACCAGGCGGCCAGGGATACGGCGTTGCCGATTGCGGACGCGTACACGGGCGCCAGCCCCCAGAACGCGCCATTGGCCAGGCCGACGGCAAAACATCCGACGGTTCCGGACGGCGACGTGCGGAACAGCTTCGGGATGTCCGTCTTCGTTGAGGCGGGCTGAGCAGGTGATGGCGACACAGAAAGCGCAATCGGAACAGCGCCGATAGAAAAAAGGATCGACGCGATAACGAAGAGCTGCAGGCCGGTCGGGTTGTACAGCAGGTTCATCATCTGCCCGGCGGCCATCATGGTTAGCGTGATCATGGAGTAGGTTGAGAAGATCACACCACGATTGGCATTCGTTGAACGCTCGTTAAGCCAGGACTCAATCACAACATAGAGAGAGGCGAGGCAAAACCCCGTCAGGAATCGAAGCACACCCCAGACGATGGGCTCGACAACGAGGCCATGGATGAGGGGCGCTGCGGACGCGACGGCACTCATCGCGAGAAACACACGAATGTGCCCAACGCGCCGCAGGAGTTCACCGCTCTTCAGGCAGCCAACGGTGAAGCCAAGGAAATAGGCCGCGCCCATCGTACCGATGGCCACGGTCGAGAAATCCTCGAGCGACGCGCGTACCGGTAGCAGCGTGAACTGCAATCCCTGCCCCGAAAGCAGGATGGCGGCGCTTAGCAGTAGCGCTGCGACGGGCGAAAGGGCACGGAGAAGCATTGCTATACCTGGAAGATAGGTGGGCCAGCGCCCGGGCTAGAATCGCGTACTGTACCAGCCCGCCGTCTGTCTACAAGTGGCCTGACTGCTGTTCAATTCCGGCCGTTGAGAATGAGCGACGTTCGCGCGTGTGCAGGAAATAGTCCCACGCCAGCTTGATGACAATCAGCAGGGCCGAAAACGTGGTGTAAGTCAGCACGCCCGGCCAGGTCTGGATGGCCGTCAGCGTGGCAGCGATGGTCACGAAGAGGGCGAGGCTGCGCTTGAAAGGCAACCACAGCAAGGTCAGGGCGCGGGCGCGGCGGAATTCACCAAGGAACAGGAAGTTGATGATGAATGAGAGTCCATGACCCACGAGGAACAATAGCGAACACTTGAGGAGGAGCGGTGCCTGCGCGCGCACGAACTCATTGCCATCGACTCCGGTGAGCGCCTCCTGGGCAACCACCAGTGCCGTGCCCGTGATAATGAGTATGAACAGGAATGCGCCACCCGACTTTACGATGGCGAAGAGTGAGATCAGGAAGCTGCTGCCCGGAGAGACGTCAACCCAGCGATTTTCATAGGGGTCGCCGAACAGCGAGGCCGTCATCAGCTTTAGTCCGCTGAAAAGCCCGACCCACAGGGCCTCGAACCAGTAGACGACGACCAGCTCGAACAACGTGAGGTCGAGTGCGAAAAACAGGAAGAGCATGCCCGCGTTAGCCGCGAACAGCGCCAGGGCCGCGACGCCGCGAGGTCCGATGCGGTGGCTGGGGCCGGTGGTCTCGGCGAATTCTTCGCTGGACACATTCATAGTCACAGGCTACGAACAAATCAGGCGGCGGGGCGGGACGCGGTTCACGAACCGGTAAATCCCGGACTTCTGATTTGCGTTAAGCTATGCGCTGCCAAACAAGGGGAAAAACAACAATGGCACAAGCTTCGGCGAAAACCTGGTCCTCCGGATTTACGTTTATTCTTGCCGCAGTCGGCGCGGCAGTTGGCCTGGGGAATATCTGGAAGTTTCCGTATGTCGTCGGCGTCAGCGGCGGTGGCGCCTTCGTCCTGATCTACCTGGGCTGCGTGCTATTCATTGCCATTCCCATACTGATTACCGAGCTCTGGATTGGCAGGGCAGGTGGTCACAGCCCCCCTATCGCCATGGCAAACGTCGCGAAGCAGGCCGGTCTCTCGCCGACGCGCTGGTCAATGGTGGGGTACATGGCGATGATCGTCGGCTACTTTATCGCCACCTACTACAGCGTCATCGCGGGCTGGACGCTCGCCTATATCTTCAAGGCGGGCAGCGGTTTCGGTGCCGCGGAACCGGCGGCGGTGGCGGCGCAGTTTGACGGCCTGCTGGCTGATCCCTACGCGTTAACGTTGTGGCACACGATTTTCATGGCGATTGCGCTGTTCATCGTGGGGCGGGGTCTGAAAGGCGGTATCGAGAAGGCAGTGACCATACTTATGCCGGCGTTGTTTGCGATGTTATTGCTAATGATTGGCTACGCGGCCGTGGAAGGTGATTTTGCGACGGCCATCAGCTTCCTGTTCAGCAGCGACTTCAGCAAGATCGATGGGGGTACCGTGCTGGTTGCCATCGGCCAGGCGTTCTTTTCCATCAGTGTGGCCATGGGTCTGCTCATGACCTACGGCTCCTATGTGCCGAAGAGTGTGTCGCTGACGAAGTCGGCACTGATTATTGCGGGCGCCGACACGCTCGTTGCGTTACTGGCCGGCCTGATGATCTTCCCGCTCGTTTTCGGCAATAATCTTGACCCGGGCTCCGGTCCTGGCCTGATCTTCCAGACGCTCCCCGCCGCGTTTGCCGGCATGCCGGGCGGTGTCGTATTCGGCGTGATCTTCTTCGTCCTGCTGGCGTTTGCAGCCGTAACGTCGATCATCGCGCTCATTGAGCCGATCGCGCGCTTTGCCGAGGGCAAATGGCAAATGAAGCGGCGCAACGCCTTGCTCGTGTTCGGTACGCTGGCGTGGGCCATCGGCCTGGTGACCGTCTTCTCGTTCAACATCTGGTCAGACGTTGCGCCCCTCGGCCACTTCGAGGTGTTCGCGGGCAAGACGCCCTTCGACCTGATCGACTACTTTACGGCGAATGTAATGATGCCGCTCGGTGGCATCCTCATGGCGCTGTTTGTGGGTTGGCGCATCAAACCGAAAGTGCTGTCCGACGACCTGACGTTCAGTAATGCCGCTGTATTCAACACCTGGATCTGGATGATCCGGGTCGTTGTGCCGCTGGCAATTCTCTGGGTCATGGTTGAGGAGCTGTCGCCAGGAACGACACAGCGGCTCCTGGATATTATCCGGGCCGCGTGGCCGTTCTAGTTCCGGTCTTGAGTCGGTCCTGGTTTGTCCATTGCTTCAAGCAGAGTGCCGAGTCGTTTCGTATTACCGTAGCGACCGACGATCAGAACCGTGTTCGACGCGGGATCGGCAACGAGGTGAGCCATTTGCGGAAGTAAGGGGCGCAGCAGGGGCACGTAGCGTGTTGCCGGACCGTTCTTCACGTCGTGAATACGGCTGACCCATTCGTACTCAGGGATCGAGTCGTCATCTTGCGTGAGAATCGGAAGCGGATGTTGGCGGATCCTGGAGGCATGCACGATATTCGTCACTTCGCCTACGCGTACCGCAGCCAGCTCATTGTTGTACAAAATAATGAGCAGGGACGCGTAGGAAATGTCCTTCGCCCTGAGTTGCCCGACGACAACGCTCGCCGGCACATGAGGGCTGGTGAAGAATACCTGTCCGGTCTGCTTGCTGACGGCATCGAGGATTTCGGCCAGGGGGACTGCAGCGTATGCTGAGGCCTGTTGTTCGACTTTGTCGTCTGCGGCCGCTGCTGTAGCCAGCGTAAATAGACACAGTACGACCCAGCTTTGCACGAAGCGTTTCATGGCGGTTACTCCCCGAGGTTGTTAGACGTGTTTTGCTCGCTACAGACTCTAACGCAGGGGCAGCCCCGGTGGGGTTAATTCGTCGCGGCCGATCGATTAAAGCGTGATACCGCCGCCAACGATCAGGGTTTGTCCCGAGACATAGTTCGACTCCGGCGTGCAGAACAGGTACACGCCGCCCGCTGCCTCCTCGACCGTGCCGGGCCGGCCCAGCGGAATCATGCCGCTGAATCCCTGGTGCACCTTCTTCGGAATACCGAGCGCGACTTCGTTACCGTCGACGACCGTCGTCATCTTTTCATCGGTGGCTGTCGTCAGGCGGGTATCGATGAAGCCAAAGGCCACGCAGTTGACGTTGACCTTGAGTCGGCCCCATTCTTTCGCCAGCGATTTTGTCAGCCCAAGAACGCCTGACTTCGCAGAGGAATAATTCGATTGGCCGACGTTGCCGCCCGTGCCAGCTACCGAGGAGATGTTCACGACTTTGCGAAAAACTTCGCGCTCCTCGGCCGCTTCCTCTGCCGCAGCGTTGCGAATAAACGTCGATGCCGCCTTGAGGATCTTCCAGGGCGCTTTAAGGTGAACATCGATCATGGCGTCGAACTGCTCGTCGCCCATCTTGTGGATCATCGCGTCCCAGGTGTAGCCCGCGTTATTGACGATGATGTCTACCCCGCCAAACGTTTCGATACCCGTATTGATGAAGCGCTCGGCAAAGTCGTCGTCCGTGACGCTGCCCGCAACGGCGATGGCATCGCCGCCGCCTGCCTTGATCTCTGCGACAACCTCGTCGGCCGGTTCCTGGTCCAGGTCATTGACGACGATCTTGGCGCCATCATCCGCGAGTTTCAGCGCAACCGCGCGACCGATGCCGCGACCCGAGCCTGTGACGTAGGCGACCTTGCCTTCCAGTTTCTTCACTTCAGGTTTTCCTCGAACAGTTTGAAGATGCGTCGGTATTCATCCAGCCAGCTTTCGGGGTGGACGAAGCCATGGGGGTCCCGAGGATACAGCGCAATCTCGAAGTTTTCCTTCTTGAGTTCGATCAGCCGCTGCACGACGAGCACGGAGTCCTGGAAGAACACGTTGTCGTCCTGCATGCCGGCCGCGATCAACAGGGGATCCTGCAGGCCCTCCACGAAGTTGATCGGGGAGCTGATGTAATAGGCGTCCGGGTCGAGGCCGGGGGTGTTGAGGATGTTGGATGTGTAGCCATGGTTGTAATGTGCCCAGTCGGCCACGGGCCGCAAGGCCGCACCGGCCTGGAAGACACCCGGAGCCT
Source organism: Chromatiales bacterium (assembly GCA_004282875.1). GTDB lineage: Bacteria > Pseudomonadota > Gammaproteobacteria > Steroidobacterales > Woeseiaceae > UBA1847. Next base: position 56,988 of record SHLT01000001.1, read on the forward strand.
GGAACATGGCGACGAAGGTCATGAAGCCCCCGTAAGAGCCGCCATAGATGCCAACGCGGTCGCGGTCGACGCCGTAGCTCTCAACGATATAGTCGACACCGTCGATGAAGTCCTCGAGCTCGGGCACGCCCATACGGCGGTAGATCGCAGTGCGCCAGTCGCGGCCGTAGCCTTCCGATGCCCGATAGTCCATGTCGATGACCACGTAGCCCTGCTGCGTCAGCAGGTTGTGAAACATGCCCTCACGGAAGTAATAGGGCCAGCCCATGTCCGAGTTCTGCGTATAGCCGGCACCATGCACGAACATGACCGCTGGATAGTCACGGTCGGGGTCATGATCGTCGGGCAGGTAGATCTTCGTATAGATTGGCGCATCGGCATGCGATGACGGAATCTCGATGATTGCCGGTTCCTGCCAGTCGATGGCCTTGTATGCGTCGCTCATCGTATCGGTAATCTGGCGGGCGGCGGCCCCCGGCTTGTTGTCCTGGACGTAGAGCTCGGGGTGTCGATTGATCGTTGAGTGCGTGATCAGCAGCTTCGATTCATCGGGCGACACGCTCACCTCGTTGAGACCGCCCAGACGGGTGAGCTGCTGTGCCTCGCCACTCGCGACATCCAAACGCCAGATTTCGTAGATTCCCGGATGCTCGACATTGGCCTGGTAATAGATGAATTTGCCCGACGGGCCGAGCGCCGGATCGAATACCACGTGCTGTCCAGCGACGACCGCTTTGCTGCGGCGCTGGTCCAGGTGTTTCGTGTAGATCCCAAGGTAGCCGTGATCTTCACTGAGGAACCACAGGCTCTTGTTGTCCTTGAGCCAGCCATGGCCCCGGTGATAGGGGTTGATCCAGGCCTCATCAGTCGCGCGGTGCTGACTGACGAGTTTCCTGCCGTCGAAGTCGACCGTCGCAATCCAGCGATCCTTGTTGTCGTTGGCATGCACCCACAGGACCACTTCCGAGCCATCAGGCGACCACTGCGTCGACCAGATCTGGACAGGCCTCGACTCAGGCGCCTCGAGGCGCTTCTCTGCTTTTTCCCGATCTTCGCCGAGCTCGACGAAGTGTTCGATGGCGGCCTCGCGCAAGTCGGCGAGCGGGTCCGTGTCGATACCGGGCAGTTCGCCCAGGTCGATTTCATGTTTCTCGCCCGAATCGAGGTCGACCAGCCAGACAGTATGCGCTGCCGGCGGGTTGCGGCCGACGCGCGTGCGAACGTCGCGTGTTTCGACATAGCCGCTCGCCGTAACGTAGTTCGGCATGCTGCCGGTCTTGCCGTTGTTGGCGTCGGCGGCTGCCGTCACAACAATCAACCGGCGGCCGTCCGGAGATAGTGCAAGATCCTGCGATTCGATACTGTCGCCAAAATAGATCGGCGCGGCGCTCAGTGCCTCATCGAGCTCATAAAGAGACGCATTACGAGTACGCGCCTCTTCCTCGTCTTTTTCTGCCTTGCGTATCTGGCTGTAGAGGCGCTCGTGGCGTTGCCGCAGGACGTCAAAATCTTCGTCCTCACCGGGGTCATCCTCGAAACGAACGTTGCTTACCTGCTCGATAAACCCGGTGGCCCGGTCGAACAGGAACACCTGTCCATCGCGCTCGAACGCCACGCGACCGTCGTTCATGAACATCGGTCCGGACTCTTCAGCAGCTGTGCGTGTCACCTGGCGAACCTCGTCGCCATCGCTTACAAAAACATCGCCGGAGTAGGTCCAGGCGTGCGCATCGCCAGCCTCGCTGTAGACGACTGACGAACGGGAGACTTTCGACCAGTCACGTTCGGCGATCTGTGCAATAGCGCCGTCGCTACTGTCGACGGCATGCAGGTCCCGCAGTTCCGAGCCCTGCCGCTTGAGCCGAAAATATACGGTGCGATTATCGGGGCCCCAGTATGCGTCTTCCGGCGGATTGCCGAGCCAGTCCGGGTCGGCCATGATCTGCTCGAGCGTCAGATTCTGTGCCGCGGCGAGGGCGGGAGTTAAGGCGAACAGGCATAGAGTTACTGCGCGAAACGTCATTTCTGCTCCAAGTGAGGTTTTAGCTGTTTTGCCGTGGTGGCAGTCCCGTATGTTGCGACAGGGCTTTGCCTTTGCGAAGACGCTTTTCATGGGCGGCCCGCGTGTTCTTGCGACGCGCGGAATCGCGAACTTCGCGGTCGCTCGGTTGCTGCACGGGTACCAGCTGGTTCTCGCCCGATCCGATCAGGCGACCGAGGCCCATTTCCCGGAGTGCCTCGCGTATCAGCGGCCAGTTCTTCGGATCGTGATAGCGCAGCAGAGCTTTGTGCAAGCGACGTTTCTCCGGGCTCTTGACCGTCTCGACCGGGTCGCTCTTGTAAGTCACCTTGCGCAGCGGGTTCTTGCGGGAGTGGTACATCGCGGTCGCGGTCGCCATGGGGGACGGGTAGAACGCCTGGACCTGGTCGGCACGGAAGTCGTTCTGCTTCAGCCACAGCGCGAGGTTGACCATGTCCTCGTCCGTGGTGCCCGGGTGTGCGGCGATGAAGTAGGGAATCAGGTACTGCTCCTTGCCGGCTTCCTTCGAGAACTGTTCGAACAGTTCCTTGAAGCGGTCGTAGGAGCCGATCCCGGGTTTCATCATCTTGTCGAGCGGACCGCTCTCGGTATGCTCCGGTGCAATCTTCAGATAACCGCCGACATGATGCGTGACAAGTTCCTTCACGTACTCGGGGTCCTCGACGGCGAGGTCGTAGCGCAGACCCGACGCGATCAGCACCTTCTTAACGCCCGGGATTTCACGTGCCTTACGGTAAAGCGCCGTCAGTGAAGAGTGGTCGGTATTGAGGTTGCTGCAGATGCCCGGGAAAACGCAGCTCGGCCGCCTGCATGCCGCCTCGATTTCCGGGCTCTTGCAGGCCAGCCTGTACATGTTGGCAGTCGGTCCACCCAGGTCGGAAATAACGCCCGTAAAGCCCGGGACCGAGTCCCGGATCTTCTCGATTTCCTCGAGAATGGATTCCTCGGAGCGATTCTGGATGATGCGCCCTTCATGTTCGGTGATCGAACAGAAAGTACAGCCACCGAAACAGCCGCGCATGATGTTCACCGAAAAGCGGATCATCTCGTAGGCAGGAATGCGCTCGTCGCCGTATGACGTGTGTGGCACGCGCGTAAACGGCATGCCGAACACGTAGTCCATTTCGTCCGTCGTCAGCGGCTGTGCGGGTGGGTTGATCCAGAGGTCACGATCCCCGTGTGCCTGCACCAGCGCGCGCGCGTTTCCGGGATTGGTTTCCAGGTGCAGGACGCGATTGGCGTGTGCGTACAGGACAGCATCGTTACGGACTTTCTCGAACGAAGGCAGGCGAATCACCGAGCGGTCGCGATTGCGTTTCGCATCGGGGACGAAGCGCAACACGTTGTCAGTATCGAACGTCTCTTCTTGCGCCGTGCCGCACTGGGCACTTTCCTGCGTATTGACGTACGGGCTGACAATCTGGTCGATACGCCCGGGGCGGTCGATGCGTGTCGAGTTGATCTCCCACCAGCCCTCGGGCTTGTCATTGCGCATGAACGCCGTACCGCGGATGTCCGGGATGTCGGCAAGCCGCTCGCCGCGTGCGATGCGATGCGACAAGTCGAGAATGGCGCGTTCGGCATTGCCGTATACGAGCATGTCGGCACTGGCGTCGACGAGAATGGAGCGGCGCACGCTGTCCTGCCAGTAGTCGTAGTGCGCGATCCGTCGCAGCGAGGCTTCGATGCCGCCGAGAATGACGGGTACGTCGCCATACGCCTCCTTACAGCGTTGGGAATACGCGAGCGAGCAGCGGTCAGGACGCTTGCCGCCGATACCGCCAGGCGTATACGCGTCGTCGTTCCTGACCTTCCGGTCCGCCGTGTAGCGGTTGATCATCGAATCCATGTTGCCGGCCGCAACGCCGAAATACAGGTTCGGCCGGCCCAGAGCCTCGAATGCGTCCTTCGACTGCCAGTCGGGCTGGGCGATGATGCCCACACGGAAGCCATTGGCCTCGAGCAGCCGACCGATAACCGCCATGCCGAACGATGGATGATCGACGTACGCATCGCCCGTGACGATGATGATGTCGCAGGAGTCCCAGCCCAGGGCATCCATTTCCTCACGTGACATCGGCAACTGCGGGGCCGTGCCGAAGCATTCAGCCCAGTAGTTGTTGTAATCGTAGAGTGCGGTGGTCGATGAGCGCATCGGTCGGTGCCGGCTGGAGGGCTGGGCATTATAACCGTCCAATGAAAGCCATGTGGAAATCTGCGAGAATTGAGGGCTATGGCCGACAGCACTGTAGTTCAGCTCAAGCGACGCGGCACGCGGCCGCGTGGCGAGCAGACTCGCAGGAAAATTCTCGATGCCACGCTGCGCGTCGTTGCCAGTGAAGGCGTCCGCGGCGCAACGCACCGGGCTATTGCCAGGGAAGCGGGTGTTCAGCTCTCGCTCACGACCTACTACTTTCGGGACCTGAACGAGCTTATCTCGCTCGCGTTCGAGTCCCTGATGGCAACAGACTATGGCGATATGGCCGGGCGCTGGCGCCGCGCTTTCAGGTACCTCGACCGGTTTTCTGCCCGGGACCTGGGCGATGCCCGAATCCGCGAACGTATCGTGGACTACTGCACGAAACGCATCGTTGACCATATTCGTCGCGGTTTACTCGAATATCCGGAGTTTCTTGCGGTTGAGCATCATGTTTTCTATGACGCGCTCAACGACGAACGCCTGCAGGCGCTCTCACAACTGCACCGCAAGCGCCTGTTGATGCCGCTCGTTCGTTTTTGCGAGTACTTCAACCTGGCGGATCCGGAGACCGATGCCAGCCTGCTGTTCGGCACGATTACTCGGCTGGAATACCAGGCGCTGCCGGCGGCACCGGATAACATCGATTTCAAGGCAATCAGAAACGAAGTCCGTCGCATTGTGGGCTGGATCGTAAACTCAAACTGAGAATCCCAAAATGACAGAACCCGCAACTCCAATTTCCGCAGCGCCCGATTACTCATCCATGCTCGCGGACCTGAGAGCGACGTTCGAAACCGAGCGTACGCGCAGCCTCTCGTGGCGCACCGAACAGCTGACAGCGCTGGAGCGCATGATGGTCGAATGCGAACAGGAATTAATGGACGCGCTCAAGGCCGATCTCGGCAAGGCGCCCCAGGAAGCCTGGGCGACTGAAATATCCTTTGTCGCAGCCGACGCGGCCTATTGCCGCAAGCACCTGAAGCGCTGGACGCGGGCACGCAAGGTGCGAACGCCGATACTCGGGCAGCCGGGTAAGAGCTGGCTGCAGCCAGAGCCGCTTGGCGTCGTGCTGATCATAGGCGCGTGGAACTACCCGCTACAGCTCACGCTCGCCGGGTTGGCCGCGGCTATCGCGGCCGGCAATTGCGCCGTCGTCAAACCATCGGAATTGTCACCCGCGATGTCGGGTGTCATCGCGCGCCGCGTTCCCGAGTATCTCGACGCGGACTGCGTCAAGATCGTCGAAGGCGCGGTACCCGAGACAACCGCGCTGCTTGAGCTTGCCTGGGACCACATTCTGTACACGGGCGGCGGAACTGTTGGCCGTATTGTAATGAGCGCTGCGGCGAAGCACCTTACGCCCGTGACGCTCGAGCTCGGCGGCAAGAGTCCCTGCGTGGTGATGCCGGACGCTGACCTGCTAACCACGGCACGCCGCATCGCCTGGGGGAAATTCACGAACGCGGGACAGACCTGTATCGCACCGGATTACATTGTCACCGATGCCGAGACCGAAAGCAGACTGGTGCCGCTGCTCGAGCAGGCGATTACCGAGATGTTCGGTGAGAATCCCGAATCATCCGAGTCGTACGGGCGCATTGTGAACGACCGGCACTTCGACCGGCTGGCAGGCCTTATCGGGTCGGGTGAGGTGGCTGTCGGCGGGCAGACCAGCGCCGAGTCACGGTACATCGCTCCGACGGTCCTCACGGGCGTATCGCCCGACAGCCCGGTTATGCAGCAGGAAATATTTGGCCCGATTCTGCCGGTGTTGCGCGTCGACGACCTGGAAGGGGCAATACGTTTTATTCGTGCGGCAGACAAGCCGTTGGCCGCCTATATTTTCACGAAAGACTCGGCCAACGAGGCGCGTTTCCTCGAGATGGTGAGCTGCGGCAACGCCTGCGTGAATGACACCATGATGTTCATGACCGTCGACGAACTGCCTTTCGGCGGTGTCGGGCCCAGCGGCATGGGCAGTTATTCAGGCGAATACGGCTTCAGGACATTCAGCCACTTGAAGGCCGTGATGAAGCGCGGCTGGTGGCCTGATCCGGCGCTGCGCTATGCGCCGTTCACCGAGACGAAGTTCAAATTGCTGCGCAAACTCCGCTGACGCCGTGACACCGCAAGTGACGGCGCCTCTTATGTGATGTGCGTCTCAGTTAGTGCCATGAACCGCCCCGCAAACAGCGCTTTTGTGAATGACGCCACATTCGTAGCGTGACCTTGCAAGTATGTTCGAGGCAATCTGCGATAAACGATTTCGGTGAGTCATGCAGTTAAATTCCGAACTTCTCGAGCGCGCGCCTTTGGTGTGGCTTCTGTTAGGCCTGCTGATGATCTCGGGTGGCCTGTACCTTGGCTTTGATCATGGCCTTACGATTTTCTACATGCTGGTCGGCGTGTTTTGCAGCCTGTACGGTCCGTTACTGTTTTTCTTCAAGCGTCGCGAGCAACCAAACCGGTCGCCAAGACCCCTATCGCGCGAGTTCATCTCTGCCGGTGCCACGGTCATCATGCCAACACCCGACCAGTACGATGAGGACAGGCAGCAGTAGTCTGAGCGGCGCTCGTCGACGGCGTAAGCGGCCTGTCGATCAATTGCCCAGGATCTTGCGCTTGAGCGCCCTTCCTACGATGCGCAGTTTGTTCCGCGTGTCGAAGCGCTTCAGGTTGGTCTGAACCGTACCCACCGTAAATTGCGTCTTCTTGCTGTAATCAATATGCACGTTGACGAGCACCGGCTTGTCGTCACCTGAAGCTGCAAGCGCGGCCCCGATGCCGCGTTGCAGATCGTCGTCCGTCTTGATTTCCACGTATTCCACGCCGGTCGCCGCCGCAAACGCCTCGTATTGCAACTTGCCGACATTGGTGCAGGCGGTCCGCTGGTAGGGTATTTCCTGTGCCTGCGCGATCTGCGCAAGTTCGCCGTCGTTGAACACAAACCAGACCGCACCAATGCGGTTGGACGTTGCCGTCACCGACTCCAGGCCGGTCATCAGGAAGGCGCCATCGCCCACGATACCGACGACCTGGCGTTCGGGCAGAGCCATTCTTGTCGCGATCGTCGCCGGCACGCAGTAGCCCATGCAATTGAAATCCGTCGGGGACAGGTAAGCGCCGCCCTGGTTAATACGCATCAGCTCGGCTGTCAGAAATGTATGGTTGCCGTCGTCGGTGACGACGATGGCATCGTCCTCGAGCTGCTCGCGCAATTCCTCGAAGAAGCGGCATGGATTCACGCGACCCTTTGAGTCATGTTTGAGCCAGGACTCCCTGTACGCCGCTTTGTCCCTGGCAATGGCCTGCTCGATGGCAAAGCCGTCGCGCTTCGGCAAGCTCTCCAATACCGCTTCCGCCAGTGCCGGAACGGCGTCGCGGGAGTCGGCGTGCAGGGCGACTGTCGTCGCGTGATTTGCACCGATGGTGTCGCGGTTGATATCGATGTGGATCAATTTCTCCGGCGGCACGGCGCCATAACTGCCGGTGCAGATTTCCGCAAAGCGTGTGCCGACGGCCAGCATGACGTCGCAGTGCTTAAAGGCATTCAACGAAGCCGGTACTGCGGATGGCCCGAAGCCCATGCCGGTGTGCAAGGGGTGGTTGCCCGGGAACGCACCGAGACCCTGGAGAGTCGTAGCGACCGGGGCGCCCAGGTGTTCGGCGATGCGAATCAGGTCGTCGGTGACGTAACGTGCGCCCCAGCCAACGAACAGGCCGGGTTTCTTTGCTTCGCCAAGCAGCGCGACAGCCGCTTCGATCTGTTGCTGGTCCAGCTCCGGCCGGTCCAGCGTGATGTCCGCCGGCGGCATACTGTCGACTTCACCCGTCAATAACTGCAGGTTTGCCGGTAGTTCAATAAAGACAGGGCCAGGTTCGCCGGTGACGGCGGTCTGGTACGCCTCGTAAACGACGGGAATCGCATCCTCGTAGCGCTCAATCTTGTATTGGGCTTTGGTGAGCGGCTTCAGGAGTGCCTGCTGGTCGACATCGTGCAACTGAAATGACTGTTCCATATCGGTGCGAATGCCGCCCGAGATAATGAGCATCGGCACGCCGTCGAGGAATGCCTCGCCAATGCCGCTCATCGCATGCGTGATACCCGCAGCCGGGACAATAACCAGGGTGCCGATGGTGTCGGTTGACCGGCTGATTGCATCCGCCATGAATGCGCCGGCACCTTCGTGAGTAACGAGGATCGGTTGAATGCTGTCCGAGCCAACCAGTTCGTCATAGAGTTCGATATTGTGAACACCCGGAATTCCAAATGTGTAACGAACACCAATTTGTTCCAATGCGTGACGCACTAGTGCGGCTGCGGTAGTTTTCATTTCTCGCTCGGATATCTGGACTGTTGTGCAGGCATTCTCCGTCAAAATCAGGCTCATGTCTCTGCTTGTTGCCCTCTTGTTGCTGCAGAGCTGCGAGTCCGGCGAACAACGCGAGTACCGGGGAAACCTGTATTTTGGCACCGGCGCCTACCTTGGCCGGCTGGACCTCCGCAACGGCAACGTGGCCTTGCTGGCCAACCTGGGTGATACGGCCATCAGGGAGGTCGCAGCGTTCGGAGATGACCAGCTCCTGTTGTCCGTGTTCGGGCCGGTGAATCACAAGGATACGTTTCGGCTGATGCAGTACGAGCTTGCCGGCGGCGGCCTCGCGACGCTGTTAACGGGGCGTCACGGACGCTACCTGCCCGGGCCGGAGGCGCTGGTGTTCGATGACGGCGCGCATCTGAAAATGCGCGTGTACGGCGGACGCGCCATGAAGGAGTCTATCGTGACCCGCCATCGCGTCGGGGCCAGCGTGCATATCCTGCAGGTCTCCGGGACCGGGTTCGTCTACGGCATCGACTTCGATACTGCGATTCACAGCGCCGACGTTGAAACCGGCGAGTCCCGGCCGCTGCACGCACTGTCGCAGCAGTGCGCCCTTGACGGAGCACTCTGGATCGCCAGGCGCGACGCGCTGCTGTGCAAACAGCGCGGGGCTGACGGCGCCTATAAGTTTGTATCGCTGTCCGGCGAGGTTCTTGATGCACTCGACATCCCTGGCGTCGGCCGGTTCCGGGCCGTCGCGCACCTCCACGACCAGGATGCCCTCGTGCTGACGGAGGCCTGGAAGACGATCATCGGCGGCAACACCCGCTACGCCGTCTGGATATACGACCTTTCGACGGAGCGGATGGTGCGCCTGGTGAAAGACCAGACCCTTGGCTTGCATGTGGTCTATCACGCCAATTAAGCGGCCGCGAGCGGCGTCGGGGCTCGAAATCAGGAACTTACGCGCCAATCCGGGTTCACAAATGCTCTACAGGCTCGACTCCTGGCAAAAATAGGAGGATATGCACTGGTTCCGGCGTCTATTACGTAAGAGAATCAGCCGCCTGCATCCGGGAATAGAAGAATGAAGCTCATACAACGTATTGCCCTTGTCTTGGTCGTCTCGCTCGGTCTGGTCGCTTCCGCGTCGGCCGCGCCGGCAAAAACCAAGTACTCGACGATCGATCTCGTCGCCGAGACGGCAAGCCTGCCTGTCGATGGCGGCACGATTGCGATCGGCTTTTTCATCGAGCCGGATGCGACCTGGCATGCCTACTGGAGCAATCCCGGCGATGCGGGTATGGAGCCGTCCATTGCCTGGGAACTTCCCGAAGGTTTCAGCGTCGGTGCTTTCGAGTTTCCGACGCCGCATCTCCTGCCATTTGGCGATCTCAATACTTACGGTTACGAAGAACCCATTCTGCTGATCGCCGAGCTGACGGTTCCCGACGGGCTGAATGCGGGTGAGAGTTTCGACCTCGCCGGGAAGGCGCGCTGGGTCGTCTGCGACGACAACGTCTGTGTGCCGGAACGCGCAGACGTCTTGCTGACGCTCGATGCTGGCGATGCCGCCCCAGACTCGGCCACGGCCGAGCAGTTCGCGATGGCGCGCAGCAAGCTGCCGCTTGCCGTCGACTGGCCGGCGCAGTTCGACGCGCGCAATGACAAGGTGACGTTCGAGATCGCGGCCCCGGATCTACCGGCAAGTCTGGAGGACGCCTACCTGTTCGTCGAGTCCAGGAAGCTGGTCAGGTATGGCACCCAGTCGGCGGGCTTTACCCGCGCCGGCATGTCCTTTGTGATGGATGCCGCGCGCAATGCTGCCGACGAAACGGCAGCGCGAGCGGTACTCGTATTCACCGCCAACAACGGGGACCACCAGGCCGTGGCGCTGGATCTCACCAAAGCGGCTGGGCCTCTGGCAGCCGCCACAGGTTCCCAGGCGGCGGTCGCGGGCGGCGGTGTCGGTTTCTGGGAAGCGGCGTTCTACGCCTTCCTCGGCGGCATCATCCTGAACCTGATGCCCTGCGTATTCCCGATTCTCAGCATGAAGGCGCTGAGCCTCGTCAATATGGCCAAGCAGGACCAGCGCGCTGCCAGGGAAAGCGGTCTTGTCTACACGCTGGGCGTGCTGGTGGCATTCGCCGCTATTGGATTTGCGATTCTCGGCTTCCGCGCCGCCGGCAATGCGGTGTACTGGGGCTTCCAGTTCCAGAATGGGCCGGTCAACATGCTGGTCGCCATGCTTATGGTCGTGATCGGCCTGAACCTGCTGGGTGTCTTCGAGGTAGGCACTCGCATGATGGGCTTCGGCCAGGATCTGACCCAGGGCGGCGAGCGACGCGCGGCGTTCTTCACGGGTGTTCTCGCGGTCGTCGTGGCAACGCCTTGCGGTGCACCGTTCATGGCAACGGCGATCGGGTTTGCGTTCCAGCAGACGTCGACGATTCTCGTCACGATCTTCCTCGCGCTGGGTTTCGGTCTCGCGTTCCCGTACCTGTTGCTCAGTTTCGTGCCCGACATCGGCAAGAAAATGCCTAAGCCGGGTCAGTGGATGGAGACGTTCAAGCACTTCCTTGCCTTCCCGATGTTCCTGGCTGCCCTGTACTTTTTCTGGGTGGGCGGTCGCGTGCTGGGCGTGTCGTCGATGTTCGCGGGCCTCGTTACCGCACTGGCCCTGAGCTTCACGCTATGGGCCTACGGCAAGGGCGCGATGGCCCGCAAGAAAGGTGCCTGGTATGTGGCGGCGCTGGTCGGACTGCTCGCCACGGGTTACGTGTTCACGAAGATCGACGACAGCAAGCTTGTGCTGGACGAAGACGGCAAGGTAATCGCCGGTTCGTTGGGCGGTCTCGAGCTGGAGCACTTCGACCCGGAGCAGGTGAAGCAGTACATCGCGGACGGCCAGCCCGTGTTCGTCTACTTCACCGCTGACTGGTGCATCAGCTGCAAAGCCAACGAGCGCGTCGCGCTGTCGACGGACTCGGTTGCCGAGGCCTTCAACTCACGCGGTATCAAGGTCGTCGAAGGCGACTGGACGCTGGAAGACCCGGTCATCACACAATGGCTCGAACGTTACGATCGTGCCGGCGTGCCCCTGTACCTGTATTTCCCGAGGGGCTCGTCGCTCCACACCGTGACCATCCTGCCGCAGATCCTGACGCCGGGTCTTGTCGTCGATGCGATTGCGGCCGCTGACGAGGCAGCACCAGACTTGCCCGTTGCGGCGGCAGAGAGTGATGCGGATGTCACGGACGAAGAGGCCGAACTCGACGAGTACATCAATTTCCAGGTGCCCGAGGCAGAGCCCGAGTGGGCGCCGATCCAGGCCTACATCGATGCCGATACCGTGTGGCATGAAATCGACGATGCAATTCGTGCGTCGGACGCAAACAGCGACGAGAAGGAACGCAGGCTGGACGAGGAGCGTGGACCGCATCCCGAAATCCTAGACGCGCAGGCGGCAGCGACCGCGATCGTGAAGCTCGATGGCGAGCATGAGAAAACCTATGAAGCCGCGCAGTTCCTGATCGAACATACGCGCGGCGCGCCCGGCGGCGTGCGTTCGATCCTCCTTGGATTACAGACCATGACCGAGCATGGTGATGATTTCGACGGCTGGCCCGCCGCGCTGTTCAATCTCGACTTCGCGGCTCCGGTCGGCTGGTTTCCGGAAGTCGATAATTACTTCGAAGACTACGAATTTCATGTGCCGGACGACGCGCTCGCACAAGCGACGGCGCAGTACTATGCGGCCTCGCGCCAGATGCGCTTTGCAAATGCCGTGGATACGCCGGCGGCCGAGCGGCCCGGATACAAGCAGCGCGGTATCGAGCTGGCGACCGGCCTGAGCAAGGGTGTAGAGGACGAAGAGCTGATCCGCCGCCGCCGCTATACCGATGATGGTGAGCCCATCCCTTTCCCGACCATGGCTGAAGCAGAAGCGGACCTGCTCTACAACCTCAATTATCTGACCGTCGGGGACATGATTCCGAACGTCGACGGTGTGCGGCTGGACGGTTCTGCCGATACCATCGCGACGTATCAGGGTCAGGCCGTGTTGCTCGACTTCTGGGCAACCTGGTGCGGGCCGTGTATCCGTGCCATTCCGAAAATGGTTGAGCTGGACAGCGAACTGCCCGAGGATGACTTCGAAATCCTCTCGATCAGTGTCGATGAGGAAGTCGAGACGGTGACGGATTTTCACAAGACCAAGCCAATGCCCTGGACGCACTGGCACGTCGGCCCCCGGGCCGATCTGCTCCAGACCTGGGCCGTGCGCGGCTACCCGACGTATATTCTCGTCGACCGGGACGGCGCGATCGTTGCCCGCCAGCACGACCTGAACAAGGGCTTCATGGACTTGATCCGGGACACGGCTTGTGGCCCGGCCGGCGGCTCCTGCTGACAGGACGCGACGCGCTGCAACTCCTGCGGCGCGGCGTTGTCTTTAATTCCTGAAACAAACCTGTTTATCGAGGCTTATTCGTGATTGATGCCAGTCGTACGTTCTTTATTCTGCTCGCACTGACGTTCCTGTCTGCCTTTGCCGCTGCGGCGAGTGCCCAGGACGAGGTTGCCACCCAGGTCGACATTCCATACGAGATGTTCAGGCTCGACAACGGCCTGACCGTACTCGTTCACTCGGACCACTCCACCCCGACCGTCTTTGTCGGGATGTGGTACGGCGTCGGGTCGAAGGACGAGCCCGAGGGCAAGACGGGGTTTGCGCACCTCTTCGAGCACCTGATGTTCCAGGGGTCCGAGAATCATGAAGGCGAGTATTTCTCCCCGTTTACGGATGCCGGTGCGACCGGCATGAACGGTACGACCAACGAGGACCGCACCAACTACTTTGCGACGGTGCCGTCGGGCGCGCTCGACATGGCGCTGTGGATGGAGTCGGATCGCATGGCAAACCTGCTGGGTGCCGTCACGCAGGAGGTCCTGGATGAACAGCGCGGCGTGGTGCAGAACGAAAAGCGCCAGGGCGAAACGCGCCCTTATGCGCAGGTCTATGACAAGGTGCGGGCCGGCCTGTACCCGGTCGATCATCCGTATCGCCACTCGGTGATCGGCTCGATGGATGACCTGGATGCCGCGACGCTCGACGATGTACACGAGTGGTTCAACACCTATTACGGCGGCTCGAACGTCGTGCTCGTGCTCGCGGGCGATGTGACCCTCGAAGATGCGAGGGCCAAAGTCGAACACTACTTCGGCGAGGCGCCGGGCGGAGAGCCGCTGTCCTATCCCAGGGCGTGGATACCCTACCTTCCCGAAAATCGTATCGAGGTCATGTACGACCGGGTCGGCCAGACGCGTATCGTTCGCACCTGGGCGATGCCCGGGCTCAACCACAAGGACACGGCGCTCGGCTACTTGCTCACCGATTCGCTGGCAAGTAACAAGAATTCGCCTCTGCAAAGGAAACTGGTGGATGAGCTGCAGCTTGCGACCGGCGTCACGGCCCGGGCTTACGGCCGTGTAATGAGCGGCGAGTTCACGCTGCAGATCGACCTGCGCCCCGGCGTAACGCCCGACCAGGTGCTGCCGATCGTGGATGAGACCATCGCCGCCTACCTCGACGACGGGCCGGATCCGCAGCTGCTGGAAAACGCGAAACTCGGCGTCAACATGTACATGTTGGGCACGCTGGAGAGGACGTCCGCAATCGGCCGCATCCTGGCCGAAGGCTATTTGTATTCCGACGACCCGTTGTTCATCAACCAGGAGCTCGAATGGCTGAATGCCGCGACCAGCGACGAACTTCAAGCCGTGGCGAATCGCTGGCTCACGCGGGGCTATTACCAGCTCACGGTGTTGCCGTTCCCCGAGTACGTTGCAGGAGAGCAGCTTGCCGATCGTTCGTCGATTCCGGAGGTGACCGCGACTTCAGGCATCAACTTTCCCGACATCCAGACCGCAACGCTCGATAATGGCATGCAACTCGTAGTGGCCACGCGCGGGAGCATTCCTCTCGTCAACGTCTCGATCGCGGTCGAGACGGGCGCGATGGCCGCGCCATCCGACGCGCCCGGACTGGCGGCCTTCGTGTTCGGCCTTCTGGACAAGGGTACGTCGAAATACGACGCGAACGAACTGGCCGCGGAGAAGGACAAGATCGGCATGGGCGGCGGTTTTCGCGATGGCAACGAACGCAGCACCTACAGCTACCGTATTCTGAAATCCCACCTGGGTTCATCGCTGGAGCTGGCAGCGGGCATGCTGCGCAATCCCGTGTTTCCGGACGAGGAGCTCGAGAAAATGAAGGCCCAGATCGGTGCGTGGCTGTCCAACCTCGAGCTTGCGCCGAACCGGGCGGCGACCGGCCTGTTTGACCGTGCCATTTACGGTGCCGATACCCCCATGGGAACCGTGTGGACGCCCGAGCTGCTGGCACAGGTCGATCGCGACAAGCTCAAGGCTTTCCACAAGGCCGAAATCACGCCGGACCAGATGACGGTCTACATGATCGGGGACATCGATCTCGAATCGGCCCGTACATCGCTCAACAAGGCGTTCGGCAGGTGGAAAGCGAAAAGCAACTCCGCACGCCAGGCTATCGGCGACGCGGCGGAGCAAAAGGCACGCGTCATTCTGGTCAACTATCCAGGGGCGGCTTCCAGCACCATCGTCGCAGGCCATGCAATCGGGGATTTCGACGCCGACACCTGGACGGAACTGTCGATCATGAACATCGTAATCGGTGGCGCTTTCGAGTCCCGCCTCAATATGAATCTGCGCGAGGACAAGGGCTGGTCCTATGGATACCGGTCGAGCATCAGCCGCAACCAGAGTGGCGACATGACGTTCTCGACGCGCGGCCAGGTGCAGACGGACAAGACCGCGGACAGCATGCGCGAGATCCTCAAGGAGCTTGAAGGGTATACGGGTGATGCGCCGGCGACGGCTACTGAAGTCGAGCGAGTCAAGCTCAACAGGACGCGTTCCTTGCCGGGCTCGTTTGCGACGAATGCCGGTTTCCTCAGCTCCATTGCAAACTCGGACGCCTATGGGCTGCCGTTCGACCACGCCGAAACCGCCGCTGACCGAATTGCGGCAGTGACGACGGACGGCGTTGCAGAGCGAGCCAGGAACGTCATCGATACGCGCGAGCTGACATGGATCGTCGTCGGGGATCTCGAGAAGATCGAAGAGGATGTACGCGCGCTCGGCTACGGCGAGGTCGAGATCTGGAACGCGTTTGGTGAAGAGCTAGAAGCCGCACCCTAAAAAGGTGACAATTGGAAACTCGTTTCTCTTGAACAGGTTTCCAGGATGGGGTTTTTCGAGCGTTACCTGACCGTTTGGGTCTTACTTTGCATCATCGCGGGCATTGCGCTGGGCAAGGTGGCGCCCGAAGTAGCCCAGTCTCTCGACGCCATGGCGATCACCGTGGATGGCGCACCGGTAGTCTCCATACCGATCGCGATCTGCCTGTTTTTCATGATGTATCCCATCATGGTCAAGATCGACTTCGGCGAAGTCGTCAAGGCTGGCAAGGCGGCCAAACCCGTTGGCCTGACGCTGTTCATCAACTGGGCGGTCAAGCCGTTCACGATGTATGCGATCGCGAGTTTCTTCCTGGGGACGCTGTTCCTCGGCTTCATCGGTCCCGAAGCCACCGACCTTGTGAAAATGCCGCTGGGCAAGGACCTCGTCGTCGGCGACACCTACGGCTCGGGAACCGTCGTGATGGTCGAAGGCGTGAGGATGCTCGAGGTTCCGTTGTGGCGCAGCTACCTGGCCGGCTGCATCCTGCTCGGTATTGCACCGTGCACGGCAATGGTGCTTGTGTGGGGGTATCTTTCCAAAGGCAACGATAGCCACACACTGGTCATGGTTGCGATCAATTCACTGACGATGTTGCTGCTGTTCGGTTTCCTCGGCGGTTTTTTGCTCGGCGTCGGCAAGCTGCCGGTGCCGTGGCAGGCGCTGCTTTTGTCGATCAGCGTATACGTGGCCCTGCCGCTTGTTGCCGGTTACCTGTCGCGCAAGTGGATCATCGCCGCAAAGGGTGAGGACTGGTTCAAGGAGAAGTTCCTGCATTTCCTGACGCCCGTGACGATTACGGCATTGCTGGTCACCCTGGTCCTGCTGTTTTCGTTCAAAGGCGACACCATCGTGCAGAACCCGCTCACGATTCTGTGGATCGCGATCCCGCTGTTCGTGCAAACGGTTGCCATCTTCGCGCTGGGCTACGCGCTCGCGAAGTTCCTGGGGCTGAGTTATGAGAACGCGGCGCCGACGGCAATGATCGGTGCGTCGAATCACTTCGAAGTGGCGATCGCCACAGCGGCAATGCTGTACGGCTTGTCGTCGGGCGCGGCGCTGGCGACGGTGGTCGGCGTGCTTATCGAAGTACCGCTGATGCTCATGCTCGTGCGCTTCTGCCTGTCAACGCAGGGTTGGTTCGGGACGCGACCAGCCTAGATGACGGTGCGCGTGCTGCTGAACATCGGCTTTCGGCCCTTTTACCTGCTGGGCGCCATCTTCGCTGTCGTTGCCATGGCGGCGTGGCTGGTGGTGTTTACGGGCATGGCGAATTTCGGCGGTGACCTGCCGAGCGTGTTCTGGCACAGCCACGAGATGGTGTTCGGCTTCAGCATGGCGGTGATGACCGGATTCCTTTTTACCGCCGTACGTAACTGGACGGGGCAGCCGACTCCTTCTGGATGGGCGCTCGGCGCGATTGCGGCGGTATGGGTTGCAGCGCGCATTCTGCTCGTGGCCGGTCCTGCCAGCATCGGCGTGATCCTCGACGTCCTGTTTCTGCCGCTCGTGACGATCAGTATTGCCATTCCGGTCTTCCGGAGCCGCAACCAGCGCAATTACAAGGTCGTCGCCCTCGTAGCTGCGCTGGCTATTCTGCATTTCGTGTATCACCTCGCACTCAGCGGCGGACTATCTGCCACGTGGTCGCGCCCGGCCCTGTTCACGGCCATCGATGTATTCGTCATTCTGTTTGCGGTCGTCGGGGGCAGGGTGATTCCCGCCTTCACGAAGAATGCCGTGCCGGGTAGCAATCCCGTACATCAAACCTGGGTCGAGGTCAGCGCATTCGGCCTGTTGCTGATGCTTGGAGTGACCACGCTGGCGCGTGGCGGGTTTGCACTCCCGGCCGGACAGACGGCGCTGCTGGCATTGCTGGCCGCGGCCGCACACAGCTTGAGGCTGGCGCTCTGGCAGCCCGGACGGACGCTGGGCCAGCCGCTGCTGTGGATGATGCCTGTCGCCTACTCGTGGTTGCCGCTGGCACTCGTGTTGCGGGGCCTGGCCGGACTCGGGATCGTGGTCCCCGGCGCCTGGATTCATGCCCTGACGGTAGGCGGACTGACCAGCCTCATGGTTGCGATGATGATGCGCAGTACGCTTGGGCACACGGGCCGCGAGCTCAAGGCGAGTCGGGTCGACCTCATCGCGTTCCTGCTACTGCAGCTTGGCGCAATTGTCAGGGTGTTGTCGGGCATCGTCGGCGACCACAGAACCATGACAATCCTGGCGGGCCTGATCTGGATGGCTGCGTTCGCCGCGTTCCTGGTGCGCTATACGCCGATGCTCCTGCGGCCCCGAGCGGACGGGAGGCCCGGCTAGGTGATCGACGCCAGGACGTATTGCTGGACCATGTCGTAGAGGGCCTGTACGCCAACGCCGTTGTTGTAGTTGTGCCCGGTGAAGGCTACGACGAGGTCGAGATCGGGAAGGCAGAAGATGTACTGGCCGCCGTAGCCACTCGTCACGTAGGCCTCGACGGTCTGGCCTCGAAAATTGAAGTCGTCCAGCCACCACTGGAATCCGTAGGCCTCGCTGTACGTGGCCCAGGCCGAAATATCGACGCGCCGGGTGACCGAGTCGGCGATCCAGTCGGCGCTGATCAGTTGTTGTCCCTGCCAGACACCGTCATCGATAAACAGCTGGCCAAACTTCGCCATGTCACGGGCCAGCAGGAACAGGCCGCTGCCACCATTAGGTAAGCCGGTTGGTGTGCGTCCCCATTCAGCCGTCGTAATGTCCATCGGGTAGAAGAGATACTGGTTGGCAAAGTCGGCCATGGGAATACCGGTCGCATTTTCCAGCGCCTGGCCGATCGCAATAGATGCGGCCGTGTTGTAGGTAAAGCGCGTGCCGGGATCGTATTGCAGGGGCAAATCCAGCAATGCCTTTGACCAGTCGAAGTGGTTGTTCTCGAGGAAGACGAGATCGTTGTTCGGATCGGTGTACGGCAGACTCCACTCGTCCCACTCATAGCCAAGCTGCATTGTCAGCGCATCCTCGAGCGTGATGTCGGCCTTGCGATCGTCCCAGTTGTCGTAGGCGCCGTAGTTGAAGAGGTCGTAAAACCTGACTTGCGTGGACGCGATCGCGCCCTGGTCGATCGCGATACCGATGAGCGCCGACGTAAAGCTCTTGCTCGTCGAATGCAGCACGTGGCGACGCGGCTCGCGGTTGTCGACCCAGTCGTCGAATTCGCCGATGCTTGTTCGGATCTGTGAATACAGGACCAGCTTGTTGTCGCGCGCGACAACAACAGAGTCGATGCCCGAGAACTCGCCGTCATAGACGAACTGCATCATCGTCTCGATCTGGCTCTGGTCCATGCCGACATCTGCGAGATCGGCGACTTCCCACCCGTCACCAATTGCGGGTGGAACGGTGTAGCTGTACTGGAAGCTCGGCGTCGTCGGCAGCGAAGCGCTGGCGCCGCCGCCACCGCCGCCGCAGGATGCAACGAGCGCGCTGGCGAGCAGGGTCAGGGCGAGATTTATGACAAATCGAGGCAAAAGCGCGTTCTCCGGCTACCCGGGATCAGATAGTACCGCGCCCGGAAAGTTCCTGACAGGGCGGCGGTGAAAGGTGCGCGTGGCACGACGAAGCGTGCAGGTCGCCGTCTACCGCAGTCTATAATCGACTAGTGAACCTCGATGATTTATTCCGCGACCGGAACCGGCTGTTCTGGATTCTGAACGTGGCAGGCTGGACCGGCTATGCGCTGGCGGCCTGGCTGGGTGCGCTCGCGCACGAAAAGCCGGAAGCGTACTTTGCCGTGATTCTCGCGGCGGCCGTGAGTGGCTTCATCGGCACCCTGCCGCTGCGTTCGCTGTATCGATCACTGTGGACGCGCTCGGTTGTCATGCTTGGCACGGCAACCCTGCTGGCCTGCTATGTCATCGCGTTCTTCTGGCAGTGGCTGCGCAATGTTCTGTACTACGACTGGGTCAAAGACAGCTGGCAGCCAGAGCATCTCATGGATTACGTGGGTGGCGTGCTCGGTTCGTTCTACATCATGCTGTGCTGGAGCGGACTCTACTTTGGCATAAAGTACTACCAGCAACTGCAGGAGCAGACCGAGCAGACGCTGAAGGCCGTGGCGACCGCGCACCAGGCGCAGCTCAAGATGCTGCGTTACCAGCTGAACCCGCACTTCCTGTTCAATACGCTCAACGCGATCTCGACGTTGATCCTCGACGGCGCCAACCAGACAGCTAACCAGGCTGTAAGCCGGCTCAGCGATTTCCTGAGGTACACGCTCGACAGCGACCCGATGAAGCGCGTCACGCTCGGGTCGGAGTTGTACGCGATCGACCTGTATCTCGAAATCGAAAAGGTCCGCTTCGGTGACCGGCTGATCATCGAGAAAGACATCGACGAGCGTGCGACGAATGCGCTGGTGCCCAGCCTGATCCTGCAGCCGCTCATCGAGAATGCGATCAAGTATGCGATTACGCCAAGCGAGCAGGGCGGCACGCTGCGCATCTTCGCCCGTGTGCAGCGCGGCACGCTGGTGCTGCAGATATCGGACACCGGGCCGGGGCTGGAGGGCGGTGATAATGGCCAGAAGTCCTGCGGCGTCGGGCTCCGCAATACGCGTGAGCGTTTACAGCAGCTCTATGGCGATGCACAGGCCTTCACGCTCGGGCCGAACGAACCGACCGGGCTGACCGTGACGATCAATATTCCATTCGAGGAAGACCGTGCTTAGGGCGCTGATCGTCGACGACGAGGAGCTGGCGCGCCGGGGGCTGGAGATTCGGCTCGCGGATTTTTCCGACATCGAGATTTGCGGCCAGGCACGCAATGGCCGTGAGGCGCTGGCGGCTGTGCGCGAGCAGGAGCCTGACCTGATGTTTCTCGACGTGCAGATGCCGGGCATGGACGGGTTCGAAGTGCTGCGCCGTTTGTCCGGAAGCGCCATGCCCGAGATTATTTTTGTCACGGCCTATGACGAGTTCGCTCTCAAAGCCTTTGATGCCAATGCGCTCGACTACCTGCTGAAGCCGATCAATGACGATCGCTTGCGGGAGGCTATCGAACGTGCCCGCCGGCATACGGATGAGAAGCTCGCCGACGAGCACCGCAACAAGCTGCTTAAATTCGTGTGCGAGCTGACCGGCCGTGAATTGACGCTCGAGTCCGCCCTGCGAGCGGCGGCCGGGGAGCACCAGCGCTATCCGAAACGCATCGCGATACGTGACGGCTCCGAAACCCAGTGCGTCGAGGTGGCGGCTATCGACTGGATCGACGCGGCGGGCGACTACATGTGCCTGCATTCGGCGGGCGATACGTTCGTGCTGCGGGGTACGATGAAGCACCTCGAGCAAGTGCTGGACCCCGCGACGTTCGTGCGCGTGCACCGGTCCGCCATCGTCAACCGTCACCGCGTGACGGCGATGCGGCCGCACCGCAATGGCGAGTACTTTCTTCAGCTTGGGGATGCGGCGGAACTGAAGCTCAGCCGCAAGTACAAGGCGAATCTCGAGCGCCTGGCTAATCACATCTAGTTATATGCCTGGCGGTCCGCACCGCTTGTCGCAAATTCCAAACCACTCGTCGCAAGCCATGCAACGATTCCGTGGCGGCATTCCTCTAAAGGGCATTGCGTCAATGTCCTTGGGGGATCGACATGAGTACAACCGCACGACTCCTGACCGTCGCCGGTTTGCTGTTGTTTGCCGCGGAGGCGGCTGCTGTCTACACCGTGAACGGCGAACGCAAGTCTTTCGCCATTCAAAGAACCGATTCGCCCCCGGTGATCGATGGAAAACTGGACGATGCCGTCTGGAAAGTCACGGCGGCGATCGATGATTTCCACCAGACCGTGCCGACGGACGGGGCGGCACCGACCGAGCAGACGATCGTCCGCGTGACCTACGACGACGAGTACCTCTATATCGCCGCAAACCTGCGCGACAGTGAGCCGCGCGCCATCCAGGCCAAGCAGATGATCCAGGGGAAGTTCTTCTTTTCCGACGATCGCTTCTGGGTAACCCTGGACAGCTTCAACAACAAGCGCAACGACTACTTTTTCCAGGTTAATGCGAATGGGGTGCGGCGCGATGCCCTGCGTGAGAACAACGCACGCTTCATCGACGAATGGGCCGCTATCTGGCTGGCCGAGTCGCAGGTGCATGAAGACGGCTGGGCGACCGAGATCGCGATCCCGTTCAAGTCCATTTCCTTCAGGCCCGAAGCGGATACCTGGGGCATTAATTTTGGACGCGGTATTGTGCGCAAGCAGGAGTTCAACCTGTGGTCGTCGCACGAACGACAGGACTGGCCGGCGTACGGTGGCGAAGTAACGGGCATCGCGGAAATCGAGCAGGGGCTGGGTCTCGATGTTGTGCCGTCGATCAACGTCAGCCAACAGCGCGACCTCGTGGCGGGCGACGATCACAGCGGGTTCGAGCCCTCGCTCGATGTGCGCTATCGCATCACGCCCTCGCTGAGCGCGACGCTGACGCTGAATACGGATTTTTCAACGTCGGAGATCGACGAACAGCAGGTGGCCCTCGACAGGTTCTCGCTGTTTTTTCCGGAAAAGCGCGACTTCTTCCTCCAGGATGCCGGCATTTTTGAATTCGGCAACATCGACACCAACGGCAGACCGTTCTTCTCCCGGCGTATCGGCTTGTCCGAGGACGGACAGGCCGTCGGTATCGATGGCGGCATCAAGCTGACGGGGCGTATCGGTGACTTCAATGTCGGGACGCTGGCTATTCGACAGGAGGCGTCGGGCGACGTGTCGGCCAAGGACCTGTTCGTCGCACGCGGCTCGTACAACGTACTCGATGAGTCTGCTATCGGCTTCATCATGACCCACGGTGACCCGACGTCGAATGAATCGAACTCGGTGATCGGCGTGGATTTCCTGTACCGCGACAGTACCGGCCCGTTTGGCGAGATCATGACAGGCCGGTTCTGGGCACAGCAGAGCGACTCGTCCGACCTCGACGGAGACGACCGGGCTTTCGGTATGCGGCTCGAGATACCGAGCGACAAGCTCTCCGCCTATGTCGGGGGGCAATACATCGAGGAAAATTTCAACCCGGCACTGGGTTTCGTCAACCGCGAGGGCATACGGAGGCTGGAGGCCGGCACGCGCTACCGGTACCGGCCGAAGCAGGGATTCTGGCGCGCCGTTAACGCCCAGTTTGACGCCTACCAGGTCACCGACATGGACGGCAGCTTGCTGTCGGAGCAGATCCGCTTCCGCCCCAGCATGTACTCAAACCGCGACGACTTCCTGTTCATTGACTTCGAGAGCAAAAAAGAAGTGGTGTTGGAGGACTTCGATCTTTTCGACCGGCTACTCGTGCCCGCCGGCGAGTACTCGTTCGATCGTGTGCGCGCCGAGATCGCGACCGGCATGCAGCGCCCGCTGCGACTCGTGTTATCGGTACAGGATGGCGGATTTTTTGGCGGTGACAGGCTCGAGAAATTCGTGGAAGTGCAGTGGCGCCAGTCGGCGCACCTGTTCCTGGGACTCGCGTTCACCGAGAACGTGGTCGATCTGCCGAGCGGCAGCTTCACGTCGCACCTCGCGAGCCTGCGCTCGGACATCGCATTTAACTCGCGCTGGTCGTGGAGCAACGTCTTGCAGTACGACAACACGGCGGATGCCGCGGCCTTAAACAGCCGCCTGCGTTACATTCCCGAGGCCGGCAAGGAAATGGTCTTTGTCCTGAACCACGGGTCGGACCTTAGTCCGGAAAATCGCCTGACGAGTACGCAAAGCGACCTGAACCTGAGGGTGACGTATACGTTCCGGTACTAGTGGAGTCCCGACATCCGGCCGCGCTCGTCAGAACTTCGAGCGAATCAGGTCCATGTGCTGCTGCAACCGGAGGCTGGCCGAGAGGGGCACGATCTCCGACTGAGTACGACCCGCGAGCAGGTCGGCGTTGACGGCCTCGATCTGGAAATCGAATCCGTTGGTCGACCTGCTGTCACTGAAGTGATCGACCATGTCGTCGAGTACCCATAGCTGGCAATCGGTCGCACACCAGAAATTGGGGATTGCGATGCAGGCGTCCTCACCGATGATGTAAGCCCAGTTCGGGAGCTTGGCCCGGAATGACGTGCCGAGCGTTGCCACGTAATCGCCATAGTCGAACGTGGCGACGACGTCGTCCTCCACGCCGTTCGGCGCATAGCGCGAGACCGCCGACACGGCCTCCGGATCGCGGCCGGAAAAAAGCGCCGCCAAAGCGACCGGGTACACGCCCATTTCGAGCAGGCAGCCTCCCGCCAGCTCGGCGTCATATTCGCGTTTGTCGGGCGCATAGACCAGCGGGTAGCCAAAGTCCGCCTTGATCCGCACCAGCTCGCCGATGCGGCCCGCGTCGACCCATTCCTTCGCCTTGCGCACGGCCGGCAGGAACCAGGTCCACATGGCTTCCATCAGGTAGCCCGACGTCTCCGCGGCAACGTCGATCAGCGCCTGGCACTCGGCCGCGTTTGTCGTGATGGGTTTCTCGCACATGACAGCCTTGCCGGCCCGCAGCGCATCACTCGAATGCTGCAGGTGCAAGGTATGCGGCGTAGCGACGTAAACAGCATCGACATCCGGGTCGTTGTACAGTGCGTGATAGCCGCCGTAAGCCGACGGAATGTCGTAGGTCTGGGCGAACCTGCGCGCCGAGTCCTCCCTGCGCGCGGCGACGGCCTGCACGGTGCCGTGCCGCGTGGCGGCCGTATCCTGAGCGAAGGTGTGTGCAATGCGTCCAGCGCCGACGATGCCCCACCGTATTCTGCTCATGAGACATCCTCCAGCGCGAGAGTCACCGCTCGTTCGGCGTGAATTTCGGTGGTGTCGAATAACGTGATATCGGTGTGCTCCGCGTTGACGAGCATTCCGATTTCCGTGCATCCAGCAACCACGGCCTCGGCGCCGCGTTGCATGAGATCGTCGATAATACCGAGAAACCGCGCCCTGGAATCAGCCTTGACGATACCAAGACAAAGCTCCTCGAAAATCACGCGGTGGATCAGTTTCCTGCCCGCGGTGGGCGGCGTCAGCACTGCTATGCCGCGCGCCTGCAGCCGCTCTTTGTAGAAGTCGTGCTCCATGGTGAACCGGGTGCCCAGCAAGCCAACGGTACTGATTCGCGCATCGACAATCCGCGCTGCCGTCGTGTCGGCAAGATGCAGCAGTGGGATATCTATCGATGCTGCGACCTCGTCCGCCACCTTGTGCATGGTGTTGGTACAGATCAAGAGGAAGTCGGCCCCAGCCGATTCGGCACGTCGTGCCGCGCTGGCCAACAATTTACCAGCCGCAGCCCAGTCGCCCTGATTCTGCAATAACTCCACTTCCTGGAAGTCGAGACTGACAAGCACGATGCGAGCCGAATGGAGACCGCCAAGTCTGCGTCGCGTTTCCTCGTTAATAAGGCGGTAGTAGAGCGCCGTACTTTCCCAGCTCATGCCGCCTAGTAATCCGATGGTCTTCATGGAAATCGCCTCGCAGAATCCGGAGCTAGTCGGCCGGCTCGCCGACGCTGTCTCTGATGACCAGTTTGTGCGGCACGATCTCTGACTCATTATCGCCATTGCCGCGCCCCTCATCGATGCGTCGGCACAGTCGGTACACGACGCGCTCACCGATCTCCGCGGCCGGCTGACTGATGGTCGTCAAGGGCGGGTCCATTACTTCGGCGTAGCGAATGTCGTCGAAACCAATTACCGACATGTCGTCCGGCACGCTGAGGCCGGCGGCCTTGACTTCGTGCAGGCAACCAATGGCCATCTCGTCGTTGGCGCAAAAGATGGCGGTCGGTCGGTCAGGTTGATTCAGGAGTTCCCGTGTGGCCTGCCGGGCACCCGCAATCGAGAGTTTTCCCTCGGTAACCCATCCGGTATTGATCGGCAACTTCGCCGCTTTCATAGCTGCACGGTAGCCGAGCTCTCGATCCCGGGTCAGCAGAGACGACACCTGGCCATAGATCATCCCAATGCGTTCGTGACCCTGCGATATCAAATAGGAGGTCGCCTCCCTGGCTGCGGACACGTTATCGATATGAACGCTTGGCAAGTCCGCGAGTTCGGATGAGACCTTTTCACAACCGACGACAATGGGTAGGCGGCGGCGACTATTGGCCGAAAGAACTTCGGTGCCAAACGGCGACATTGTGGCTAGCAGTATGATGCCGTCCGTCTGTCGCGACACGAGCATGGCATTGACCTCGTCGGCGGTCATCGTGTCGTGCTGGGTTTCCTCGATAAGGACCGAGTAGCCTTTCGCCTTCGCGGCCGATCGGATGCCATGCATGACGGCCGTAAAAAACGGATCGCCAATCGATGGCAGTACAACCATAATCAGATTGGTGCGGCCGCGGCGGAAACTCTGTGCCAGCGTATTCGGCGAGTAACCGGTCGCAACGATGGCTTCCTGGACCTTGAGGCGGGTCTTCTGCGTGACCTTCTCGGGATTGTTGATGCATCGCGACACCGTAGCGATCGAGACGCTGGCGAGCTTCGCAACTTCCTTGATAGATACGTCCGGCATTTCCTCTGCTTCGATAGCGTCTTGTTGGCGTTATGGGCAAGCAGGTTTTCGGTCGCAGATCGCCCTGGCAAGTATCGCAGAGTAAACGTTTACAATAAGGCGATCAAACAGGCTCCGCGGCCGGGCCGGCGTTTAAGCCGGTTGTCCCCAGAAGGGCTGTTCGGGCAGGGTCACGATGCCCTTGTCGTAGTGAAGGCCGCCGAGACGGTCGTGGCGTGCCAGTAGCGGACCATCGATGTCGACGAAATCACAGAGCTGTGCGATGACATGATGCGGCGCCATCGCGAGCGAGGTGCCGCCCATGCAGCCGACCATGAGCCCGAGGCCGCGTGCGCGGGCCGCGTGGGCCAGTTCCAGTCCGTGAGTCAGGCCGCCGGCCTTGTCGAGCTTGATGTTGATCATCTGGTAGCGGCCTGCCGCCTGCTCGAGTTCCCCGAGGTGTAAGCAGGACTCGTCGCCGCAAATCGGCAGCGGTGGGGCGTAACCGGCCAGTTCCTCGTCGCCGCCGCGTGGGAGCGGCTGTTCGATCATGCTGACGCCCAGTGTCTTGAGTTCCGGCGCGTACTGCCGCAATTCGTCAAACGTCCAGCCCTGGTTCACATCGACGACCATGCGGGCATCAGGCCGAGCCACGTGAATGGCGGCAATGCGCTCGACAGGGCGATCGCCGCCAAGCTTCACTTTGAAGAGCGAGATGTCAGAGGCAGCGAGTGCTTTATTCGCCATCGCCTCCGGTGTGTCCTCGAGGCCGATCGTAAATACGGTCTCGACCGGATTCGCATCGACGCCCGCAATCGACCAAGCCGAGCGACCGCTTAGCCTGGCCTCGAGATCCCACAGCGCCGCATCCGCGGCCAGGCGCGCGCCGCCCGGAGGCAGCAGAGTCAACAGCTGTTCACGACTGGCGCCGTCCTCGAGCTGTGGCGCGATGGTTTCGAGCTGCGCGCTCATCGACTCAGGCGTTTCGTCGAAGTAGTAGACGCCGAGCGCTTCGCCCCGACCAATCGCATCGCCCTGCTGGATCTCACAAACAACGCAGGGGAAGTCGTCCCAGACGTTGTTGGAAATGCGGAACGGGATCAGCGCGGGCCAGCACTCGGTGTGAATCGAAACCTTGCGCTTCATGACGCGTGCTTGAGCATGAAGTTCGCGATCGGTGTCATCCCGGTCTCGAGAGGGTCGACGCAGGGGATACCGAGATGATCCTGTAATCGGCCGAGGTACGTGTCGCGCTCCACATCGCCCAGCGCCGCCGTATTGACGCTGACGCCGGCACAGAAGCAGGCCGGCCGGGTGCGCCGTGCAAATCGCAGGGCATCGTCGATGACCTCGTCGAGTTCGGGAATCGGGTAGTCGCCGTGCACTTCCAGCGTAGCGGTCCGGGCTGCGTCATGGCAGAGCACGATGGCGTCGGGTTGCGAGCCGTGCAGAAGTCCCAGGGTGACGCCGGAGTAGCTCGGGTTGAGCAGGGAGCCCTGTCCCTCGATGACGTCCCAGTGATCTTCATCGTTAGCCGGCGACAGCACCTCGGCTGCACCGGAAATGAAATCCGCGACCACAGCGTCGATCGGGATGCCTTCACCCGCAATCATGATGCCTGTCTGGCCGGTCGCTCTGAACGTCGCCTTGATATTGCGTCGTTCGAGTTCGCGGTGCAGTGCCAGGGCACTGTATTTCTTGCCGACGGCGCAATCGGTGCCAATCGTGAGCACGCGTTTGCCGGGACGCAATTTTCCCTGGCCCACAGGGAGATTGTCCGGGGGAACACGCACGTCAGTGAGGGTCGCGCCGCCTTTGTATGCGGCCGCGACGAGATCGGGCATGGAGCGCAGCTTGCTGTGCATGCCCGACGCAATGTTGATGCCGGACCGGGCAATCTCGATGAGTTGCGGTAACCAATGATCGGGAATCTGCCCGCCGACCGGTGCGACGCTGACGATCGCCGTGCGCACGCCGGCCTCGACGGCATCAGCCACATTCATTTCGGTCAGGTCGAGGTCGACCGGACAATCCGGCAGGCGCATCTGGCCGGCGCAGTGCTCGGGTCGCCAGTAAGCGAGGCCGAAGCCAGTCTTGGCATGGTCATCGTCGGCAACGTCGCCGAGATAGAGCAGGTAAGGCGGTTCGAGGCTGACCGTGGTGAGTGACATGCTGCCGATTATGGCAGGAAAATCGTCGCCGGGTGCTCGAGCATCTCCTTAATGCACTGGACCATCGCCGCTGCGTCGTAGCCATCGACGAAGCGATGGTCGAACGACGTCGACAGGTTCATCATGAGTCGCACGGTCACCTGGCCGTTGACAACCATCGGTCGTTCCACTGCGCGGTTGACGCCAATAATGCCGACCTCGGGCGAGTTGATGACCGGCGTGGAAACGATGCCGCCCAGTTTGCCCAGGCTCGTGATCGTAATCGTCGACCCTGTCAGCTCGCTCTTCCTGGCCTTGTTCGTGCGAGCCGCTTCGGACAGCCGGCGGATTTCCGCGGCCAGATCATCGAGCGAGCGCATCTCTGCGTGCTTCACGACCGGGACCTTGAGGCCGTCCGGCGTCTGCGTGGCGACTCCGAGGTGTACGGCCTCATGCTGCAGCAGCAGATTGCGGTCCTTGTCGTGCGTGACGTTGCACTGTGGGAACTTCCGCAGCGCCTTGATGAGCGCAAGCCCAAGGAAGGGCAGTACCGTCAGGCGCTCGGCCGCGTCCTTTTGCGAGTTCAAATGCTTGCGCAAGGCCTCCAGTTCGGTGATGTCGATTTCCTCGACATACGCGAAGTGCGGAATCTCACGTTTGGCCGCCTGCATGCGCTCGGCAATGATACGCCGCAAGCCGATGATCTTGATTTCCTTGACCGCCGTTGAAGGGGTTTGGTCGAATGTGACAGCCGTGCCCGTGGCGCGTGCTTTCAGGTAGCGATCGAAGTCTTTGCGCACGATGCGCCCGCCCGGCCCCGTGCCCGGAACCAGTGCGAGATCAACACCCGCTTCTCTCGCTCGCATACGAATAGCGGGCGAGGTCATGACGCGTGCGCGATCGACCGGCGCGTCCGCAGCAGGGACGTCAGTCGCGGCAGGTTGCGGCGCAGGCTCATCGGTCGCAACGGGTGCGGGCGGCGCTTCTTCAGGTTGCTCTTCGGCCCCTGTCGTGCGCCCCTCATCCGGTGTGCCTTCGGTGTCAAAGGTGACCAGTGCCGCGCCCACGGCAATGATGTCGCCAGGCTCACCAGCGAGCTTGACGATCTTTCCTGTAACGGGACTCGAGAGTTCGACGGCCGCCTTGTCCGTCATCATCGTGCCGACGACATCCTCTTCGTTGACCATGTCGCCGACCGCCACAAACCACTCGCCGATTTCCGACTCGACGGTGCCTTCGCCGAGGTCCGGCAGTTTGAAAATGTATTCGCTCATTCTGCCTCCATGACTCGTCGTATGCTGGCCGACACACGTTTAAGACCGGGAAAGTACTGCCACTCGAATGCGTGCGGGTAGGGTGTGTCCCAACCGGCCACGCGGCGAATAGGCGCTTCGAGGTGATAGAAACATTCTTTCTGGATGGTTGCCGCGAGCTCGGCGCCGTAGCCGCCAAAGCGCGTTGCTTCGTGTGCGATCAGGCAGCGCCCTGTCTTCTTGACCGAGTCGGCCAGCGTTTGCACGTCGAGCGGTGCCATCGTGCGTACGTCGATGACTTCGGCGTCGACACCGGTGGCCTGCGCGGCTGCGATCGAAACGTGCACCATGGTGCCGTAGGTGATGATCGTGAGCTCCTCGCCGGGCACGGCCACCTCGGCGCTGCCGAGCGGTACCGTGTAATAGCCCTCGGGAACCTCTCCCTTCGGATGCGAGGCCCAGGACACGCCCGGCTTATCCGGGTCGCCGTCGAAAGGTCCGTTGTAGATGCGCTTCGGCTCGAAGAAGACGACCGGGTCGTCCGATTCGATGGCTGCAATCAGGAGGCCCTTGGCGTCGTATGGGTTTGACGGCATGACCGTCTTGATCCCGCTAATGTGCGTGAAGATGCCTTCGGGTGATTGCGAATGCGTCTGGCCGCCTCGGATGCCGCCGCCACACGGCGTGCGAATCGTGACCGGCGAAAAGAAGTCGCCGCAGGATCGATACCGCAGTCGCGCGAGTTCGGACACGATCTGGTCGAATCCGGGGTAGATGTAGTCGGCGAACTGGATCTCTGCGACGGGTCGCAAGCCATTGACGCCCATGCCGATCGCGGCAGCGACAATGCCACCCTCGGCAATCGGCGTATCGATAACCCGGTGTTCGCCGTATTTGCGTTGCAGGCCGTCCGTGCAGCGAAAGACCCCGCCGAAATAACCGACGTCCTCGCCGAGCACAACGACGGTCGAATCCTTCTTCATCATCACGTCGTGAGCCGAGCGGATGGCTTCGATCATGTTCATCTGCGCCATGGTCTAGTCCTCCGCCAGGATTTCGAGAAGACGACGACGCTGCGACTCGAGGTGCTGCGGCATCTCGGCGTACACATCCTCGAACATCGTTGCGGGATCGAGCCAGGGACCTTCGGTCATCGTTCCGTACTTCTGCGCTTCTTTCCACGCAGCCTGAACTTCTTCCTTCAGTTCTTTTTCGAGGCGCCCGTGTTTATCGTCAGACCAGTGGCCTTCCTTGATCAGGTGCTGCTTCAGGCGTTCGACCGGATCGCCGAGCGGAAACGAATCCCACTCGTCACGGGGCCGGTATTTTGTAGGGTCGTCACTCGTTGAGTGTGCGCCGCCACGGTAGGTCACGTGTTCGATCAGGGTCGGGCCGTGGCCGCGCCTGGCGTGGTCGGCAGCCCACAGCGTTGCCGCGTAAATGGCGAGGAAGTCGTTGCCATCCACCCGGATACCCGGGATGCCAAGGCCGAGGCCGCGTGCCGCAAACGGTCGTCGCTGGCCGCCGGCAGTTCCCTGGAACGACGAAATCGCCCACTGGTTATTGACGACATTGAGGATGACAGGTGCCTGGTAAACCGCGGCAAAGGTCAATGCGTGGTGGAAGTCGGCTTCAGCCGTGCTGCCGTCGCCAAGCCAGGTTGCCGCGATGTGGTCCTCGCCCTTGATCGCCGAGGCCATCGCCCAACCTACAGCATGCGGGACCTGCGTGGCGAGGTTACCCGAGATCGAGAAGACGTTGCCCTCTTTGCTGTGATACATCACCGGGAGTTGTCGGCCCTGGCACATGTCCTTTGTGTTGGAGAGACACTGGCACATCATGTCGATGAGCTTCATGCCGCGGAACATGTACAGGCCCTGGTTGCGGTATGACGGGAAGCACATGTCCCCGGCCCGCAGCGCCATGCCCTGAGCGATCGAGATGGCTTCCTCACCCAGCGCCTGCATGTAGAAGGAGATGCGCCCCTGCCGCTGGATCTGCCACATACGTTCGTCAAAGGCGCGGTTGAGCATCATCCAGCGCAGTGCGACCTGCAGTTGAGTCGGGTCGAGTCCCGGGTCCCAGGGTCCCACGGCATCGTGGTTGTCGTCGAGAACGCGAACCAGGCCGCTGCTCAGGAACTCCACGTTGCGAGTGCGTGAGCCGATAGGCGGCTTGTCGACCGCACCGGCCGGTGACAGGTCCAGGTAACTGAAGTCCGGCTCATCGCCGGGCCGAGCTGTAGGTCGCGGAATTTGTAATCGCGATTTCTCAATCATGTTGTAACCCTAGTGTTGTTACTGTCGGGCTGCTGCAACGATGCTGCGAGCCAGTTCGTCGGCGAGTTCGTGTGTCGGCCGTCCTGTCTCTCTGGCCTGTTCGAATATCTTCTTCAGGCGGTCCTTGATGCGGCCGACGTCGGTCCGAACATCTTCCTCGGAGCCGTTGCCATAGTATTCGGCAGCGACACTAATAATACCCCCGGCATTAATCACATAGTCCGGTGCATAGAGAATGTCACGTTCGGCAAGGCCTACGCCGTCGGCCGGGGTTGATAGCTGGTTGTTCGCGCCACCGGCGATGACCTTCGCGCGAATTTTCGGGATTGTCGCGGACGTCAGGATATTCCCGAGTGCGCAGGGGGCCAGAACGTCAACGTCGGCAAACAACAGGTCGGCCGGAGGAACGACCGTGACCGGCATTTCGGCCTCGACCTGCTTTAGGCAGTCGGAACTCACATCCGACACGAATAATTCGGCGCCGGCCTCGTGCAGGTGTCGGCACAGGTACAGTCCGACGTGACCGACGCCCTGCACGGCGACGCGCAGCCCCTTGACAGAATCGACACCCAGGCGCGCCTGTACAGCCGCTTCGATACCCTGGAAACATCCCAGCGCGGTCCAGGGAGACGGGTCGCCACCGGCGTCGCCGCCAGACTGCGGCAGTCCGGAAACGAACTCCGTTTCCTCGTGTACGTAACGCATGTCCTCGACGGAACAGCCAACGTCCTCGGCCGTGATGTACTTGCCACCCAGCGTGTTGACGCTACGGCCAAAGGCCCTGAACAGCTCGGGAGACTTTGGCGAGCCGTCGTCCGCGAGGATGACGGCCTTGCCGCCACCAAACTTGAGGCCGGCAACGGCGTTCTTGTAGGTCATGCCGCGAGAGAGACGGAGCACATCGGTCAGCGCGTCGGCATCATTATTGTAGACCCAGCGGCGGGTGCCACCGGCGGCCGGTCCAAGGGCCGTCGAATGGACGGCGACAATGGCCTTGAGCCCGGTTGCTACGTCGTGGAAGTAATGCAGAGATTCGTGGTTGTCGAATTCAGCGTGGTCGAAGACGCCCATTATTATCCCCTGAGACAGGCTGCATATTCTGACTAATATACAGCGACTAAACCCGATAAAACTTGCAAAACCTTCTACGTAAGTTAAAAAGAGTGCATAATCTATGCGAGATTTGTAGAAAAGGCACATTTTTAATGCAGTCTATTTCCATCGATCACGTGGACCGCAAGATTCTCGACCTTTTGCAGACCGAGTCGGGCATCAATGCCTCGGCGATCGGCGAGCGCATCGGCCTGTCCCAATCGGCCTGCTGGCGCCGCATCCAGCGACTTCGCGAGGAGGGTGTGATCAAGGATCGGCCCGTTGTTCTCGACCGTGAAAAGGTCGGCTTGACGACCATGGTCTTCGCGCACGTCAAGCTTACGTCGCACGGTCGCAGCAACCTGTCCGCGTTTGCCGATGCGGTCAAAAGCTATCCCGAGGTTATGGATTGCTACGTGCTGCTGGGCAACGTCGATTTCCTGCTGCGCATCGTGGCGGCGGATATCAAGGCCTACGAACAGTTCTTCTTCGAGAAGCTCTCGCAGCTACCGGGCATTCAGGAAGTCACCTCGAGTATCGTTCTCTCCGATACCAAGCATACGACGGCCCTGCCTATCTAGTTAGCCGGGAGCGAGCGTTCGAGGTGCAGGCGGACACCGTAGCTTCCGCGACCGACGGATTACCACTTGCCGTCGATATCACCGACGCGATTGAACTGTTCGCCGATCAGGACACCGAGTTCTCGACGCTCGCCCGGACCGGGATGAACGCCGGGGCGCCCGTGTGCCCAGCGCCAGTTACAAACGACGACAACGTCGCCGCTGCTCCAGTTGATCGGCATGCCGAAGCGGTCGTAAATATCGACAAACAGCGCCTTCTCGGCGCGCGTCATTTCGCTCAGGTCGCCGAAGGTCAGTTTCAGCGGACGTTGCTCGTAGGGCAGGTGCCGGACTTTCGGCCAGGTATCAAACCACATGCCGTCGTCGGCAATGCTGCTGAACAGGACGTTGCGATCTAGCGGTGGGTAGTACTCGAAGGCCGACACGTAGTAGCGCGTCTTGAGGAGGCGATTCGGGCCCCACTCGGTCTCGAGGCCGCGTTCGCGGGCGCGTTGCTCCGCCTGGTTGGCATCCTCGGTCATCATCGACTTTTGCCAATGATTGTAGACGCCGATCTCCTCGGTGCCGGCAAACGCGTCGCGGTCAGTCAGGTCGCGGTGGTAGCACAGCCCGAGTTCTTTCAGTTTCTGGCCGAAATCCGTTTCGAGTATCGCATCGGTGGCGCTCAGGTTGTCCGATACGAACGTAGGGCCCCTGTCGCCAATGGCGTGCTTGGCAAGAAAAGCCAGCATCGTCGTGCTCGTGCCCACGTAAGCCATCTCATGGTGGTAATGCAGCCAGGCCGGTAACGGCGCACCGACTTCATAGACATTGGGTTCAAGATTGTCGCGAGGGTTTGCGCCGGCCTCGTAGCGCATTTCGTTCTCGATGACGAGCTTCGCGGCGCGTCGCATATCAGCAAGCTCGGAAAGACCCGTGTTGGTCAGGTATACCAGCCCCACATCACCGAACAGCGTGTTCATGCGATCGCCGAGTTCACTGCCCGGCGTGAGCATCGCCCCGTCAAGAGTGTAGTCCGAGCAGTCGATCGTGAATGCTTCGGACGCAATGGGAGGACTGCCGGTCCACCACCTCGGCTCGATGATACTTGGCTGTGGCAGCATGTTTGCACTCATACGAAATCGGCCTTTACGTGTTGCTGCGCCGTCGTGCGGAGATCGTCGGGAATCGCCACGGCGCATCGCTCTTCGAGATCGAACAATACTACGACACTCTCGAGATTTGCCGCTACTTCTCCGCTGCCCAGATTGATCATTTCATAGGCAACTGTCATCGACTTGCCGCCCACCTTGAGCAACTCGGCCCGCACTTCAACGAGATCGCCGCTATTGACCTCGGCTGCGAAGTTGGTGGTGTGGCGGACATCGACCCAGCCGAGACGGCCATCCGGACTCTGCGCGCTATTCCAGCCGAACAGGTGATGCAGGAAGTGGTACGACGAGTCGTCGAACATCGCCGTGTAAAAGCGCGTCGTCATATGCCCCATGATGTCGCATTGCCAGGGGTGCGCGACACTCTTGTGGACGGAGATCATGGGCTCCTTAGTCCCAGCGTCCGGCGCGCCTCCGCCGGCGATTGCACGGAGCCTCCCATTGCTTCGATGATCAAACGGGCGCGGTCGACCAACTGGGCATTCGACGCTAGCACGCCTTTCTCGAGATAGAGGTTGTCTTCGAGCCCGACACGCACATGGCCGCCGAGTACCAGCGATTGCGCGACCATCGGCATCTCCATCGCACCGATGGCAAAGCCCGTCCAGTTACAACCGGCGGGCAGTTCATTGACCATCGCCTGGAATACGCCGGGTGTCGCGGGCGCGCCCCAGGGAATGCCAAGGCAGATCTGGAACAGCGGTGGTGCCTCGATGAGGCCCTGGTCGATCATGTGTTTCGCGAACCAGATCTGGCCCGCGTCAAAGACCTCGAGCTCGGGTTTGACGCCGATCTCCTGCAGGCGCCTGGTGCCGAGTTCGAGCATCGTCTGGGTGGATACGTAGACGTAGTTCTGACCCATGTAATTGAACGAACCGCAATCCAGCGAACAGATTTCCGGGAGCAGTGCCTCGACGTGGGCCATGCGTTCGATCTGCCCGACGCAGTCAGTGTCGTCCGTGAACGCAAGCGGATCGTCATCGGGGCCGAGATACAGGTCGCCGCCCATGCCTGTCGTCAGGTTGATAATGACGTCGGTACTGCTGTCGCGAACGCGGTCGACCACCTCGCGATACAGGTCCACGTCACGACTGGGCTGGCCCGACTCCGGGTCACGTACGTGAATATGGGCGATTGCCGCGCCGGCCTTCGCCGCCTCGATGGCCGCCGTGGATATTTCAGCCGGCGACTTGGGCAGGTCCGGGTGTTTGCCCGCGGTATCGCCGGAGCCTGTGACGGCACAGGTAATGATGGGGTTGCGATTCAGAACGTCACCTCGTCTTCGAACGTCGCGATGAACAGGCCCGAACCGTCGGCAGCACTGGCTCGCTTCATGCCCTCCGAGTTATACGGCATGGCGATGTCACCTTCTCGCGTGACCGCGATCACGCCCGCGTCACCGCCCAGTCGCGCGACCTCGTCGAGCATCTCCTGCAGGGCCGCTGCGAGCGGTACGCCGGACTTGTAGCGAAATGCGACGGACGATGCGCCGCCCGACCGAATGATGTGCTCACCAATCCCCGTGCAGGAGATCGCGATGTTTTCATCGGCCCACGTACCGGGGCCAATCAGCGGCGTGTCGCCGATACGGCCGTGTAATTTGCCAAAGGTGCCGCCGGTCGATGTGGCGGCAGCGAGTCCGCCTGTCGTATCGAGCGCCACTGCTCCGACCGTGCCGTGGGCAATATCGTGGATATCGGCACGCGTCACGCCGACAGGCAGCGTGTAGTAAGTCGTCGGGTCGGTGACTTCTTCATAGCCATGCTGGCGTGCGAATTCAACGGCACCGTTGCCTGCAAGCATGACGTGCGGTGTCTTCTCCATGACCCCGCGGGCGACCCGGGTCGGGTTGACGAAATCCTGGAGTGCGGCGACCGCACCTGCTGCGCGCGAGCGGCCGTCCATGATGGATGCGTCAAGCTCCACGTGGCCGGCGCTGTTGGGTGCTGAACCGCGCCCGGCAACATAAAGTCCGCTGGCCTCAAGTTCCGTGACCGCATAGTCGACGACATCGAGTGCAGTGGCCCCTGCAGCCAGCCTGTCGCGGCACGTGGACGCGAGTTCTTTGAGGTGTTGCTCGGTTTCCGTATAGATGCGGCCCGCGACCGCTCCGGCACCACCGTGCAGGGCAAACGCCCAATCAGGCTTTGGTTTTGACATCCGGCCAATGTACACCAAATTCGCCCGAAATCACTGCGCCACAGGGCAAGGAGCTGCCGGCTGTTTTCTTGATCCCCGGTGCTGCTAGAATTGCGGCACTTTTCATATCGTCGGCCGCCAACGCGGTGTCCGGCGCACGAAGGACTCCTGACCGATGACGAACGAACCGACCTCCAAAACGGTGGAGCAGGCACCGGGTGCAGCCCGGGTTTTCTACAAGCAGCCGGAACTGCTCACGGTTGAGGAGCACAGCAAGCTTGGCCTGGACAGGTCGAATCGACCTTTCGATTTCTGCAGCGCCGTCAGAGCCGTGCCATTGACCGCCGTGGAAATGAACATCATGCAGAGGCACTGCCCGATCATCTTCTCGTCGGTCGAGGAGCCGTCGCTGCTGGCCGTCGTCGGCGTCGTGGACGATGTAAACCTGTTTGTCGATGAGCAGGGACGCTGGGAGGCCGGCGTTTACATACCGGCCTATTTGCGATGCCATCCGTTTGCGCTGGTCACTCACACGGACGAGGATTTCGCCGTCGCAGTTGATATGGCCGCGACGACGGTGGCCGAGAATGGTCCGCAGCCGATCTTTGACGGCCAGGAGCTTTCCGCACCGGTAAAGGAAAGCGTCGAGCACTGCGCGCGCTTTGACGCGCAGGCGAAGCTGACGGCGGAGTTCTGCAACCGCCTTGCGGAACTCGATCTGCTGATCGGCCAGGAGCTGAGTCTCGCCCCGGAAGCCGGCGCCGAGGAGACGGTTGTGGCCAAGTACGTGGCCGTCGACTTCAGGAAACTCGAGGCGCTGGACGCCGAAACGCTGCAGAAGCTGCACAGGGACGGCACGCTGGCCGCCATCTACGCGCACCGGTTTTCACTGGATACCTGGCGACACCTGCTGGAAAGGCGCATTCAGCGCAAAAAGAAGGCCTAGTCAGCGGCTCCGCTGTTGCTCTTTTGCAACAGCGGAAAATCCGCCACGCCCAAGGGCTGCCGTTGCGCAGGATCATCCTGCAATCAACCCTTTATAACTATCTGTACTATTGAAAACCCTATGGTTTCTGGGCATACTGCGTCGCTTGGAGACTACGTGTGTCGAAAACACAACGAACCATCTGTGTCGAAAACGCAACGTTGAGTTTCTAACATTCACTATTACAGCAAAGCATGCGGGGATATCCATATGTATAGACCAAAACCTTTGTCGAGGGCTGTGAAGTACGCTCTGGGCGCAAGTGCTGGTTCGCTCGCCTTGGGCTTGTCACCACAGGTGCTCGCACAAGACGATGCGGAAGAGGTACTTGAAGAAATCGTCACGACGGGTTCTCGAATCCCGGTTGACCAGAACTTGCTTGCCACCAGCCCGGTTACAACGGTTGATGCCAGCGAGCTTCGGTTCAGTGGCGTAACGCGCGTCGAAGATCTGGTTAACGATCTTCCTCAGGTTGTGCCTGAGCTGACGTCTAACGACTCGAACGGTTCGACGGGTACAGCAACGCTTGACCTTCGTGGTCTCGGTTCTGACCGAACGCTGGTCCTGGTTAACGGCCACCG
Organism: Chromatiales bacterium; assembly: GCA_004282875.1. Classification (GTDB taxonomy): domain Bacteria; phylum Pseudomonadota; class Gammaproteobacteria; order Steroidobacterales; family Woeseiaceae; genus UBA1847. The sequence continues at coordinate 95,532 of SHLT01000001.1, forward strand.
TATGGGCTTCGGCGATCCGTTTGCACTTGCTCCCGATATCAACCAGATCCCGGGTAACCTCGTCGAGCGCGTAGAGCTGCTGACGGGTGGTGCATCGTCAACCTACGGTTCCGACGCTGTATCTGGCGTTATCAACTTCATCATGAAAGATGACTTTGAAGGCTTTCAGCTCGACTACCAGGTATCTGGCTACCGTCATGACAACGGTGCTGGCGATGCCCAGGCCGCAATTGCGGCAGCTGGCTACGACCAGGCTCCGGGCAGCGTAACCGACGGCGAGACGACCAACGTCAACGTCATCATCGGTGCCAACACGCCTGACGGTCGCGGCAACGTAACCGGCTACCTCGGCTATCGTGACATCGAAGCTATCCGTCACTCCGAGCGTGATTACAGTGCCTGTGCACTGGGTGGTGACGGCGGTACGGTAGGTGATTGCCGCGGTTCGTCTACGACGCCTGCTGGCTCGTTCCGTAACTTCGACGACATCGACCTGCGCCTCGACCTGACCACGGGTGACTTTGTTCCGCGTGCGGGCGAGACGTACAACTACGGTCCGTTGAACTACTTCCAGCGCCCGGATGAGCGTTGGACAGCCGGCATGTTCGGTCGCTATGAAGTCGCTGAAGGCTTCGAGGCTTATGCCGAATTCTCGTTCATGGACGATCGCAGCCTGGCTCAGATCGCTCCTTCCGGCACGTTCTTCAACAATAACTTCCTGAACTGCGACAACCCGCTCATGTCCGATCAGCAGACGACTGCGATTGGCTGCCCGGACCGCAACCCGGGAACGACGGTACCGATCTACGTCGGTCGTCGTAATGTTGAAGGTGGTCCGCGCTTTGACGACCTGCAGCATCAGTCCAGCCGTGCTCTCGTCGGTTTCCGTGGCGACATCAACGAGAACTGGCGTTTTGACATGTTCATCAACTACGCGCGCCTGAACTACACCGAGGTCTACAACAACGATCTTTCGATCACGAACATCATTCGTTCTCTGAACGTTGTTGCTGATCCGGTAACCGGCGAGCCGGTTTGCCAGTCTGCCGTTGACGGTTCTGATCCTGCTTGTGTGCCTTACAACGTATTCCAGCCGGGTGGTTCGACGGCTGCGGCACGTTCCTACATCGATCTGCCGCTCTTCTCGAAGGGTGACCTCGATATGGGACAGGCTGTTGGTTACGTTGAAGGCGACCTCGGTATTGCGTTGCCGTCCGCTGGCGACAGCATTTCGGTCGTAATTGGTGCCGAGTACCGTGATGACGCATTGGTCTTTGACCTCGATCAGAACTACAACAACGGTAATGCTGCCGGTCAGGGTGGTGCCACCGCTGACGTATCCGGTAGCGTATCGGTAACGGAGTTCTTCACGGAAGCACGTATTCCGCTCATCCAGGACAAGCAGTTCGCCGAAGATCTTTCTCTCGACCTTCGCTACCGCTTCTCTGACTACAACCTCGGCTTCGACGCCGACACGTGGTCTACGGGTGTTGCATGGTCACCGACCGAGATGTTCAAGGTTCGCGCGAGCCTCTCTCGCTCGGTACGCGCACCGAACATCAACGAGCTGTTCCAGCCGCAGACGATTGGTCTCTGGCAGGGTACGGATCCTTGTGCCGGCGCAACTCCGACGCTGACCGAAGCACAGTGTGCACGTACGGGTGTACCGGCTGGCTCCTACGGTTCCGTAGCGGCTAACCCGGCTGACCAGTACAACGGTCTGTTCGGCGGTAACCCGGGTCTCGATCCTGAGACGTCTGACTCTCTCACGGTTGGCTTCGTTGTCCAGACGGACTTCGGCCTGGCCGTCAGTGTCGACTACTGGCAGGTTGAAGTTGAAGATGCAATCTCGACGATTGGTGCTGAGTTCATCATCGAAGAGTGCGCATTGGGCAACGACTCGCTGTGTAGCCTGATTCAGCGTAGCCCGGTCAACGGCAACGTTTGGGTAGGTTCTGGTCCGGACGCACCGCGTGTCGAACTGACTGACGTCAACATCGGCTTCTTCGAAGTATCCGGTATCGATATCAACGGTACGTACTCGGCTGAATTCGGCGACCACGTTCTCGACTTCACGCTGCGCGGCACGGCTCTGACCACATGGGATGACCAGCCGCAGCCTGGTGGCGAAATCAACGACTGTAAGGGCACCTGGGGTGGCGACTGTGGCCGTCCGCGTCCTGAGTGGAAGCACACGTTCTCCACTCGCTGGGGTACGCCTGTTAGCGGTCTTGACGTCGTAGGTACCTGGCGCTACGTCGGTGAAGTTGACGAGCATCGGAACGACCGTGTTTCGGCTGACGCACAGAACTACATTGATCTGTCGGCAGCTTACGGATTCAGTCTCGGTGGTGGTGATGCCCAGATTACGTTCGGCATCAACAACATCTTCGACGAAGATCCTCCGTACCACGGCCTGTTCAACACAGCCGCGTACAGCAACGGTAATACGATTCCTGGCGCCTGGGACCCTCTCGGTCAGTACTGGTTCCTCGGTCTGAACTTCGCATACTAAGCGAGACCGTTTGCACTACAATGATCGGCGGGCTTCGGCCCGCCGATTTTTTTTGTGAAGACTGTTTTCATGAGCCGCAAGCAATCCGACGCGAACGACCCGCGCCATTCCCAACTGGTTGAACCGCTGCGTTCAGCCGTCATCGCCCACGAAGGCGGCGATCTCCAGAAGGCTTACCCGCTCTACCGGCAGTTCGTGGCCGATAATCCGAAGCACCCAACCGCACTGCAGCTGTTCGGGCTGCTGCTGTCCCAGCTCGGCCAGCTCGAACCCGCGATCAACCTGATGCGTGAGTCGCTGCAACTGTTTCCGAAGCAACCCGAAGTCGCGAACAACCTTGGCAATGCTCTGCTGCGTGCCGGCCTCATCGACGAGGCGATAGCCAGCTACGCCGAGGCGATCCGGCTGCACCCTGGCTATGCCGACGCACAGCGCAACCTGGGCCTTGCCTGTTCGAAGGCCGGACGTCACGAGGAGGGGGTGGCCGTACTCGAGAAGTGCCTCGCTGCCAACCCGAAGGATGCTGCAGCCTGGATGGCGATAGGCAGTATCCACCTCAAGCTGGAACACATCGATCGGGCGACCGAGGCGTTCGAAAAGGCCGTCGAGCTGCGGCCAGACTATGCGGATGCGCATCACAATCTCGGTCTCTGCAAACGACTGCGGCATTTCCCCGAGGAGGCGCTGGAGCACTACAAGAAGGCTCAGGAGCTGGGTCTCGACCGGCCAGAGCTGCACCACAACATGGGAAACGCCTATATCGATATCCAGTTGGCCGATCCCGCGATCGATGCGTATCGCGAAGCACTCAGACGCAATCCCGCCGACATCGACACGCACAAGAACCTGAACTCCCTGCTCTGGCAGCAGGACCAGCTCGACGAGTACCTGGAGTCTTACCGGGACGTCCTGGCACAAGACCCGGAAGCCGAGCTTCTGCGAATCTCGTATGCGGCTGCGCTGAACCAGAGTGATTCGCACGAGACCGCGGAGGCGGTTCTCAGGGAGGGCTTGCAGTACTCGCAGTCCAGCGAGATCAAGAGCCAGCTTGCCTACACGCTGGAAGAACAGGGCCGCTGGGACGAAGCGCTGTTGCTCCACGAGGGAGCCGTCAAGACGCCCGGCGCTCGGCCCAATCATCTCATCAGCTACGGACGTGCCCTGCTCGCATGCCGGAAACCGGACGAGGCACTTGAGCAGATAAAGCAGGGTGCCGCATCGACGCCGTTCAATCAGCGTTCGCTGGCGTACCTGGGGCTGTGCTGGCGCATGCTGGATGACGAGCGCGATGACTACCTGAACGATTACGAATCGATGATCGTTCCTTATGACCTGCCGCTGCCGGATGGCTATGCCAGCGTGGAAGAGTTCAACGAGCGCCTGCGCAAGGCGCTGGAACCGCTGCATATTGGCCTGCGTCACCCGGCGGAGCAGACGCTGCGTGGCGGCAGCCAGACGAGTGGCAACCTGTTTGACCGGCGGGATCCGGAAATCCAGGCGCTGGTCGCCTCACTGCGACCCTGCATCGAAGACTATATCGGCCGCTTCCCGCAGATTTCGGAGCATCCGTTGTTTATGCGGAAGACCGGCAACTACGATTTCAATGCGTCGTGGTCGGTGCGTCTTGTCGACTGCGGTTTTCACACGATGCACACGCACCCGCTGGGTTGGATCAGTTCGGCCTATTACGTTCAGGTCCCGGCCGTTGTCTCCGAAGACGACAAGCACGGGGGTGGCATCAAGTTTGGCCAACCGGATATCGATATCGGCGAGGCCGGCGCTGCGCGGCGGCAAATCCAGCCGACCGCCGGGCGGCTAGTGCTGTTTCCGTCTTACATGTGGCACGGCACGGTGCCGTTCGATTCGGACGAACCGAGAATGACAGCGCCGTTCGACGTGGTTCCCGTATAGCGGCCTAGGGCCGCGCAGCGACGATTGCCCAGGCGAGCGGTGGAGCATCGTCTGCGTGCGCGAGCGTATCGGCACGCTGCATCTCGAACCCGCTCTTCTCGAGATCCTCGATCACCTTGTTGAATTGCGCTGCATCGATCGCAACGTCCAGCATCGACGCCATGCGACCCTCGTAGGCATCAATAGCATCGCCCATTTTTTCGAGCCAGCCGACGACAGAGGCACCGTCATAATGTTGCATGCGCTGGTGAATCGTCCGGACGTCGCGATAGACCCTCATGATGGTGTCGGCGGCGACATCACGGCCATAGCGAGCCATGATGTCCTCCAGCGCCTTGATAGCCGGCGCGAACTTCCGTCCGGCCTCCTGGTAGGCGGCCTTGTCGCCGCCCTTGAGGACCGCGTAGGCTGCTTCGAACATGGCGATACAACGAGGGATAAACTCCGCCTTCTTCATATCCTGGATCGCAAGGAGGCTGGCCTCGCATTGTTCATGGATCAGGCCGTTGCGGTGATGGACGAGCAGGATGAGCTCGCCACCCGGGGCGACCAGCCTGGAAATCGCGCTGATCGCGTCGATGCCTGCGTACTCGACGCCGTACTGGCTAACGACGATGTCGAAGCTCCCGGCGTCAAACGGACTGTTGGCCGCATCGGCCACGACCCCGCGGACGCCGGAGAAGCGCTCTTCCAGCATTCGAATCGCGGAATCGGATATATCGAGACAGGTGAAATCCGGCAAGTTCTCGCCGTAGACGCGCGATGCTGACTCGATGACCGCGCCGTTGCCGCTGGCGATGTCGATAATCCGGGCTGACTCGCGATGCTCTCGGATACCGCGAAAGATGTCGTCCCAGAATGACAGCACCAACGGGTCTGTCGTGCCGCCACCGGAAAACGCCGCACTCGATTGCGCCCCCGCCCAATAGGTGTCCCAACTTTCGATTACCGGGCGTGTTTCAGATTCTTCATTCATCGGTTTCACGGTACTATAAACTCTCAATCCTACGTTAATAAGAGGCCGGGCTATGCCCGTGCAAATGGGTGGAGTTCTATGCCACAGAAGACCGGGGTGGTGCTGTTTCTTGCCGGAGTGATGACGGCCAGCAGTGTGGCCGCCGACGATGATACGGCCTTGGCGCGATGCGTGTCTATTGATGATGCGGGACAAAGGCTTGCGTGCTATGACGAGATTGCCGGCAGGGTATCGAGCGCGGATGAGAGTGCTGTGACGCCCGCCCCGATTTCAGAGGACTACGGTGCGGAGCAGTTAAGCCAGGACAATCCTGCCAGGAAGGTCGAGAAGCCCGTGCTCGTCAAAGTCACATCGTGCCGCAAGGATAGCCGCAGGCGATACTACTTTTATCTCGAGAACGGCCAGGTCTGGCGACAGAATGACGACGACCGCCTGCGTTTCAAGGAATGCGATTTCAATGCCACGATCGTCAGGGACGGCTTCGGCTACAAGCTGCAGGTCGAAGGGCAAAAGCAGCGCACACGCGTGAAGCGCGTACAATAAGCGCGACCAGAAAACGGGAATTACAATCTATGTCTTCCGACGTCAACGCCCTGGAAGGGCAGGTGGCCAGCGCCATGCAGCAGCAGCGTTGGGACGACGCGCTCGATGCTCTGCGACAGTTAATCGAAATCGATCCGGATCGCCTGAACTACACAGCCAGGTTTGCTCATCTTCTCGACGGTCTGGGTCATACACAACACGCAGTCGATATCTATCGGCGCTTTCTCGACAGGAACCCGGATGCGGCGACCGCGCACTTCAACGTGGCGGGTTTGTACAAGAAGTTGCAGCAGGATGATCTCGCTCTGGCGGCGCTCGATGAGGCGATCCGGCTCCGAATCGATCGTGTCGAAGAGGTCTACTTGAACAAGGGCGTCCTGTATGCGGAAACGCACCGGCCGGAGAAGGCCAGGGCATGTTACGAGAAGGCGTTGAGCCTGGCACCGGACTATGTGTCCGCCTTGTTCAACCTGGCGGGTTTGCTCGAGGAAGAGGGCGACCGGCAGCGGGCCGTGGATATCTACAATCGTATCCTCGAGATACAGCCGGATTATTGCGAAGCCCTATCGCGGCTGGCCTACGCCGAGAAGATGAGCACGGACCACGCAGAGCTCGTAGAGCGCCTGGAGAAGGCCGTTGCAGACACGAAGTCTGACGCTTATGCGCAGCAGACACTCAACTTTGCCCTGGGCAAGGCTCGCGACGACCTGCAGCAGTACGATGAGGCCGCCGCTGCCTACACGGCAGCCAACAAGGCGGCCAGGATGACGGCAGTGCCCTACGATCGCGCGCAGACCGAGCAGGCCTTTGACCAGCTTATCGAGATCTATGATCCGGAATGGATCGCAAGCACATCCACCGGCTCCGACGCGGAACCGATCTTCATCTGCGGCATGTATCGGTCGGGCTCTACGCTGCTCGAGCACAGGCTGGCGGGCCATCCGGCAATCGTTGCAGGCGGCGAGCTTGACGTGCTGCCATGGATGATCGGGCGCAACTTCGCACCGTATCCGCAGGGCGTCAGGGCAGCCTCGGCGGAACGTCTGCGCGAGATGGCGGCGTACTACCAGTCACGCGTGCAGTCCTTTTTTCCAGGCGAGCACCGCGTCACCGACAAGCGTCCGACGAACTTCATGGACCTCGGCCTGATCAAGGTGTTGTTCCCGAAAGCCAAGATCATCCATACAACGCGCCACATTGCGGATAATTGCCTGTCGGTTTTCTTCCAGCAGATGGGCCCGGGCTTCGGCTATGCGACCGACCTCGGTGACGCTGCACACTATTACCGGCAGCAGGAGCGGCTCAAGGCGCACTGGCAGGCCTGTTTCGGTGACGACCTGCACACGGTCCGCTATGAAGAATTGATAGCGGACCCGGAAGCGGTACTGCGGGGCGTGCTTAATTACCTGGCGCTCGACTGGGATGATGGCGTGCTCGAGCCCGAGCAAGACGGTACGCGCGTCAGGACCGCCAGTATCTGGCAGGTGCGCCAGCCGTTACATTCCGGTTCGCAAGGGCGCTGGGCAAACTACCGGTCCCTCGTCGAGGCCGTCCCGGAACTTGCGGACGCGACGCGCTAGACGATCAGCCTGCTTCGGTTGCCGCGCTATTCGCCGCGGCGCGGAATGTCCTCCCCGAGCATCAGGGCGCGCACGAAACGAACTGGCGGCGAACCATAGGACAGCACCTGGTCGTGGTAGCGGCGCAGCGTAAACTCGTCACCCCAGAGTTCCTCGACGGCCGCACGCATCTCGAGGTGCTCCTGGTAACCGACGAAATAAGTGGAGAGCTGTGCTGAAGTCAGCTGCGCACGTACCCACTTACCCGCGGCTTCGCGTTCTTCCTGGAAGCCGCCTTCGACCATTAGCTTCATGGCGGCGTCCCGCGTCATACCATCGACGTGAATGGCCGAGTCGATAATCGCATTGGTGATGGCGCGCAGGTACCACTTCAGGTTGATCAGCTTCATCAATGGATCGTGGTTCTGGTAGCCGGCCTCGATCATCATTTGCTCGGCATACACGCCCCAACCTTCGACAAACGGTCCCGACCACAGGACGCTGCGCAGCGTCGACGGGTAGCGATTGCTCAAAGCCAGTTGCAGGTAGTGCCCCGGCACGCCCTCGTGAATGGTCAGGTCCTGAATCGAGTACAGGTTGTACTCGCGCAGAAACGATTCAACCTGCTCTTCGGTCCAGTCATCGGGCAACGGGGCCACGGCATAGAATGCCGGCTGGTCCCGGTCGAGAGGGCCGGGCGGGTCCAGGTAAGCAACCGTTACGCCACGCTGGAATTCCGGCATGATGATGATCTCAACCGGTTCCTCGGGCATCGTGACGATGTTGTGTTCGATGACGAAGTCGATCGCTTCCTGCAACTGTTGTTTTGCAACGTCGACGATGCCGTCACGGGGTGGCAGCTTCCGGTAGGCTTCTTCGAGCGCAGCGCGGATGATGGCCTGCTTGTAGGCCTCGTCCGGACTGTCAGGAAACGTCGTCATCGGATGCGTCTTGAGATAGACGATCTTGGCGACCTCGAACATCTCGTTGCGGACCTTTTCGTACTCTTGCTCGGCGCGCGCCGTAATGTCCTTGCGGCTCAGGGGCGAATTCAGCGCGAACGCGAGCTTCGTGTCGTAGAGCGCCTCGCCGACGCGGAAATCGCCGTTGGCGCGCGGCAACAACTCTTCCTCGAGCCACGTCTGGTGATCGGCAACCGCATTCCTGGCCGTTTCGATCGCGGCGCTGAGTCGCGCCTGTTGTTCGCTCGTCAGCACATCCATGCGCGGGATGATCATCGTGTCGATGATTGAATTCAGGCCGGGATTCTGGGCGATTGCCGTTTCGGCGTGAATTTTCGGAACACGGGACGGTTCGAGCGAGCCTCGTGCCTCTTCCAGGAAGCGCGGTATTTGTTCCAGCCGCGCGGTGGCCGACACGAGCCGCTGCTCAAGCGGGGCAAAATCGCGGGCCAGCAGCCCGTAAATAGCGCCGCCGGAAATATTGATGTAATAGAGAGGATTCCAGGCCCATTCGCGCAGCGTCTCTATCGACCAGGTGCTGGACTCGATTTCGTGCAACAGGAGCTCGGCATCAACCTGGTTGGCGCGTGAAAGCTCGTTGCGGTCCAGCGCCTCCAGCGCCGCCTGGTACTCGCGCAGCAGCTCCAATGATTCTGCCCGGGCCGCATCGTCGACGCGATCGAGTTCGTCATCGGCACGGTGGTCGCCGATAATCGTTGCGGTGGCCGGCGAAAAGTTGGCCAGGTCGTTCAGGTACTCGTCAGCGAGATTGCCGAATGCCTCGTCGGTCGGCGTGCCGGCGAAAGCGGCTGAAGCAAAAAGGCAGATGAGAGAAACAGGTACTAGTCGAATCACAGGGCGCCCTCGCATATCGGGTTGTGCGGCCGACCTTAGCATGGTCTCCGCAGCCCTGTAAGATCGGCATATGCCAAGAATTCTTGCCGTACTGAACCTGCTCTGCATCGCGAATCTTTCGTGGTCGGAGCCGGTACCGGCCTGGCTGGTGCGCCTGCCCGAAAGCACTCCGACGGTGTTCGTGGCAGAAACTAAAGAATCGGCATTCCATCGCTTCGATCGAACGGCAAATGGCGTGACCAGGGGGCGGCAGGAGTACATGTCCATCGGTCAGGCCGGGGCCGGCAAGCAACGTGCAGGTGACCAGCGCACGCCGCTGGGTATCTACTTTGTCACAGAGCAACTTGACACGTCGCGCCTCCACGAAAAATACGGCGTCACGGCCTTTCCGCTCGATTACCCGAACGCGTGGGATCGGCGCCTCGGGCGCACGGGTGACGGCATCTGGGTGCACGGGGTTGATGCAAACGGCGGAAACCGTCCACCGCTCGATACCGACGGCTGTATCGCGCTGCCTAATGATCGCCTGCTTGCGTTGGAGGACCTGTTCGCCCCGAACGTGACGCCGGTCCTTATTGCGCAGGAACTCGCGTGGAGCGAGCCCAGCGTTGTTGCGGCGCTACGCGTCGCGCTCGAGGAGGCGGTGACGGGCTGGGCCGGGAGTCTCGAGAGGGGCGATATGGCGACCTGGCTCGACTACTACGACGAGTCCTTCGAGCACTGGGGCATGAGCAAACCCGAGTGGGTGGCATTCAGCCTGCAGACGACAGGCCAGCGGCCTATAGAGAGCGTCACGGTCAGTGAGCTGCTGTTGCTGGGGGATCCGGTGGAGGAGGGTCTCTACCTCAGCCGCTTCAGGCTCGAAGTCAGGGAGGCGGACGTGGGCAGCGTCGTTTCCATGCGCCGAATGTACTGGCGCCGCTCAGGGAGCGGCGCCTTTAGAATCGTTGCTGAGGACAGCGGCTAGCGAATGCCCTCGCGGACAGTGAGTTCCTCAATGAGTTCGATCAACTCGTCGTAGCCGCCGGCCTGTGCCGCGCTCGTGCGGTACTTGCCATTGACCACGACTGTCGGCACCGACGTGATGCCGTAGCGACGGATCAGGTCGCCACCCTTGCGCATTCTCGTGTTCACCTCGAACGAACTCCAGGTCCTGTTGAAGTCCTCGGAGGAAACGCCGAAGCGCGCGAACAGGCGCTCCACTGCGTCTTTCGACAACAGTTGATTGCCGCGATCGTGAAACTCGCTGAACACAGCCATGTGGAATGCGTCTGGATCTTCGAGAGTGCCGTTTTCCCCGAGGATGCTTTGCGTGTAATAGATCTGTGCGTGCAAAATGCCAGCCTGGTTCCAGGGCGCAGGGATGCGCACAAAACGAATCCCGGGATCCTTGTCGGCCTCCCAGCGATTCAGGAACGGATCGAGCGTGCGGCAATGCGGGCAGCTGTACATGAACGCTTCGGAGACTTCGATCTTGTCGGCGCCGCCGAACGTCGTCTGGGCGGGCACCAGGCGAGTGTAATGCTGACCTTCCTTGAATTTCCACTCGCGGTTCAGGGCTTCGTTCGTGTCGGCAACGGCCAGCAGGATAGGCTCGTCCTCGGAATCTTCGACGGCGTCGGATTCTTCGACCAGCTCGATCTCTTCGTCAGCGGCCTCTTCGAGCGCAGCTTGGGTCGCGACCTCAGCTGCGGGCGCCTCCTCGACCGCGACGGCTTCCTGTGCGGCCGGTGCCGGCTGTTCTTCCTTGCTGCAGGCCCCGAGAACAAGGGCCATGACGGCAATCCAGACAATATGCTTCATAGTAACTTCCTGCCTCTCTCTGCGATGTCTATCTCAGACCCTGAACATAGGAAGAAAGTGCCTCAATATCTTCCTTGCTGAGACGCACAGCGATGTCACGCATGATTTTCGTCTTGCCATCGGTCCGGCGCGTGCCGGCGGCGTAATCGTTCAATTGCTTGGCGGTGTAGGCGGCGTGTTGTCCCTGCAGCGCCGGATACTTCGCCGCAGGGTTGCCACGCCCGGTCGGGCCATGGCATGCGATGCAGGCGGCTGCACCCGATTCAGGATCACCACCCCGGTACAGTGCTTCGCCGTGATCGACCAGCGAGGCGTCAGCGACAGCTTGTGCCGCAGCCGGCAGACTCTCGAAATAAACGGCGAGGTCGGCAATATCCTCGTCCGATAGCGACATGGCCTGGCTCGACATCAGCGGGTCGTTGCGCGGAGCGACCCCTTCGGCGGGCACCATGCTGGCCCGGAAAGCGTGGAGCTGGGCCTGCACATACGGTGCATTCTGACCGGCGATGTTGGGCCACAAGGCGTTGGCGCTGTTGCCTTCGGCACCATGACAGGCCGTGCATGTCAGTGCCTTGGCATTGCCGTCTTCAGCCGAGCCGTCAACAAGGCTGTCTGCCAGACCTGGGGTTGCGACGAGCGCCAGACCGGCTGTCGCGATAAGCGTAGCGAGCTTGATTTTCATAGTGTCTAACCGTTACTTTCCTGCGCCGGCGCGGGCCAACGCTGCGATAATGTCCATAGAGCCAGATTTGTCCTCTGAGTCGCACCGGATTCGGTGCCGGGATTCGATGCCTCGGACTCAGCAAGCGCGAATTATACACACAATCCACGGGGCATACCCATGTCGCAGTACCCACAAGCAGCCTTCATTAAGAGCGCCAACGCGCCCTCCCAGTTTGTCCAGGATGAGGGCGCCGAAGTGGCGTTTGCGGGCCGCTCGAATGCCGGTAAGTCCAGCGCGATCAACGTCATCGTGAACCGTCGCCAGTTTGCCCGCACGAGCAAGACCCCGGGCCGGACGCAGCTCGTGAACTTCTTTACGCTGGCGGACGGCAAGCGCCTCGTGGACCTGCCGGGCTACGGATTTGCCAAAGTGGCCAGCAGCATGCGCAACCACTGGGCGGATCTCATGGCCGACTATTTTGAGACCCGCAAGAGCCTCGCCGGCATGTTCCTGATCGTGGATATCCGGCGCCAGCTGACCGACTTCGACCGCCAGATGCTGGCCTTCGCCGAAGCGGTGGGCTTGCCCACGCACGTGCTGCTGACCAAGGCCGACAAACTGAAACGGGGGCAGGCGGCCAAAGCGCTGCTCGAGGTCCGTCGGGATCTCGGCGAGGTGGCGACGGTGCAGCACTTTTCGGCGCTGACGCGGCAGGGAGAGGGGGAAGCCCGGGCGAAGCTCGAGGAATTCCTTGCCCAGGATCGCGAGCAATAAAAAGCCCCGAAGCACGTCCGTGCCCCGGGGCCGAAGAAGCAACAGGCTTGGGGTTACCTTGTTGCACGCCTGCTTAGGGAGGTAAACAGGCGAGTGACTTACGCACTCAGAATAATTAGAGCGTCGCGTTTCAGCAGAGTTCCCCAATCGCCGTAACATCATGATTTTCAGCGGAATTTAGTTTGGAGTGATTCTAATCCACCTGTTGTGTGGGCACCGATAACACCCGTGATTCCCGTCTCTTGTCCTAGTGTGACGCACTCGTCGCAATTTTCAGGATGCCCAACGTAGTATGGCGATTCCTGAAGAATGGCATAACGACAAGAAAGGTCTTCAATGTCCAAGTCCAAGATAGTCCGATTCGGAATCCTGTTGTTCGTGCTGGGCGGGCTGGTCGTCTTCAAGCTTACCTACGAGCCGCCCTACGATGCGCAGGACGAGCCGTACGACGTCATCTACGGGGAAATGGCTGGGAACGGACGCCCGAATACTGAACGCAAGCCCCTCGAACCTGCGCAGGTGCACGGGGTTGGCAGGGACCGTTGGAAGGCTCCGCCATCCGCCTGGTTGCAAAACGAACGGGCTCTGGCCGAGACGACACTTGCACGATCGGATATCGATCTCCTGATTCTGCCACTTCAGGGCGACAAGAACGCATTCGATCCTATTGAGCGTGCTTTGATAACGCGGCTTGTCAGTCAGAGTGTCGCAGCAAGCGAGCGCTTTGCAGTCGCCAACCCGACAGCCGTCATGCGCTACCTGGGCATGAATCGAACGCAGTACCCAAGCAAGGAAGTGAACGATCTCGCGCGGCTGGCGCGGGCGAAACGTGTTCTGATCATGGAGTCTGAACACGACCGGCAAGGCCATTGGTATCTGAGCGCGAACCTGTACGACCCGAGCGTCAACGAAAACACGGCGACGAAGGTGTGGACCAAGCTCGAGTATTCAGCGGAGCGCCCGCCGGTGTTTGCGCTGGCAGAAATCCTTGATGAAGTGGCGGAGTTTGCGAGTGGTAGAGGATCACGAATAACGGCACGCCGCGCTCGCTTCGACCCCGCCGAATTTCAGTTTCCGGTGTCTGTCGAGAAGGCCAGAGAGCAATCGCGTATGTCTTCTATCCATGCGGCAGCCCACTTGCAGCTCTTAGCCATGTTGCATCCCGCAGGCGAATACAACGATGCGCGGCTCCAGTTGCTCGAGCGATCGTTTGTCGAGTTGGCTAAAGCATCCCCAACTTCTGCCTATCACCGGTATTTCAAGGCACGTGCGCTGGCTTACCTTGGCCGAAGAAAAGCGGCGGTCAACATGCTCACTGAGCCGCGGAACCGGCATGAGGCAGCTCTTCTTGATGCCCTGAACGGCAATCTCCCAGCGTTGAGAGATTACGTAGTGGACTCCGGGACAACCCCGTTGGACTTCATGGTGTTGAAGGATATGCAATTTGTTGAGTCGCGGTATTGGGACAGGCTGGATCGTGATTACGTGGAGCAGTTCGCAATCGACAATCTGCCCTGGGCGCCGATAATCTACCGCTCTCTTATGGAATATGAAGGATGGGGGAGCCCCACCACCGCGTATATCAAGGTCGGTCTGGAGGAGCTCGCTCCCGTTGATGGCGACTCACTCGAGGCATACATCGATGGTCAGACCGTTATTGGGAAATACCCGGATGAGCTGGACCTACTACGTCAATTGTGGCGCCACATTGACGCAATCCAGACGCCGGAGCAATTGCAGAGCCTGAGAGAAGTCGAAAATCACACGACCGTCACCGCAGTTGACGTTGCTGAGATTGCAAAGGCGATCGCCGTCTCTGATCACATACGAGAAATACACGAGGATCTTACAAGGCGTGGGCTTCCCGAGTCCGCACTGCGGACGATCGCCGAGTTCGAGCCCATCTTCTCTGGGCATCCGGAAGTCACTCTGATGATGGCGGAGGCGCTTCGACAGCAGGCACAGGATGTCCAGGGTGCAGAGATGCAAACTCTGACACGAAAATACCTTGAAGCCAGACTGAATGGTTTCTCCTGGTCGACAAACCTGTCGCCCAGAGCGATCGATGTGGCTCGTCGGTATTCAAATGCGCTCTCGAGAGTATCCCCAACTTCCATCCAAGGCTATTCGAGGACAGCGTTTGCGGGATATTCGCGCCGATACTTTGAATGGCCCAGAGGAGAGGGCTGGTTTCACGAGGTTGTTCCCCGGGAAATCCAAAGCGGTGCTCTGGACGAGTGCCTGGATGTCACGTGGACCAGCTTCTGGTGCCTGGGAGCGAAGATCGAAGAGGAAGCCAAGTCCGGCGGTGAGCCACAAGAGATTCGTGACGAGTTGCTTGCCGAACATTCCGACCGGTTTATTGGAAATCCACGGCGAGCTGAGTTCAACGTCATGTTTGCAAGGAAGTTTGGCGACGGTGACGTTGACCTCCGAGTTCTTCAGGAGCAGGTGGACGCCGGGTCTCCATCCTGGAATATTTATGAAGCGCTCGGCCGTATCTACAAACGTCGAGGAGACTACGTAGCAGCACAGCAAACATGGTTGTCCTATCCGGACTTCAATACCGGCGATGGGCGAGTTTCTGTCGGTGACTCCCAGAACGCAGACTTTGCTGCGTCACAGTTCTTCTGGATTGGGCAACATGAACTCGCTCTGCCTCTTCTTTACATAGCCGCGGAAAGCGGTACCGGCTCCAGCGGGAGCATGGCCTCCGCGCAACGGTTGGCGCTTATCGCCGGCGACCTGGAACTGGCCAGGGGATGGGCCGCGGAGCGCGTTCGCAGGTACCAGAGCAAACATGGCGCTCGAGATCTAATGGAACTACTTCACGTTACAGGGGAGTCGACTCGCGCATGGACCCTCTTCGAACAGATGCATGTGTCATGGCGAGAGCCGGAGATTTGGTCGAGCGCATTGGTAGGGCATCGACTGGAGTCGGCTAGCACCGGGTCGATCGCCGAGTGGATTGCCGAGTCCACGTTCCTAGACGATTCCGACTCCGGAGCTCGAAGGTCCGGGGGCGCAATGGATTTGGCACCACGCTATCTGTTACTGGCGGGACAGATGGACAGGACTCCCAGCCCTGATTTCCCGGCATTGGTATCTGACGCCTACTCGCGGCCAGGGTCTCAAAGGCGACCGCAGAACGATCCGAAGTTCGTGGCCGGCAACCCCGATCTCGAAAAAGCGAAGGCTGCCTACGCGGACACAGGATTCGAACACGTCTACCCGAGGCTCGCAGCTGCAATGTCAGCATTCCTGAATGGTGACTACGAACGTGCCCACAATGCGTTTCTTAATGCTGCTTCTTACAGGGACCTGGGTGAATACACGTCATACTACGCAATCAGTGCTGCAGAGTTGGGGCGCGAAGAGCATGTGGCGGCAGCGCTCGGTGTCAGGTTCTCAGAGTATCAAGAGCGGCTTAGAAATGAGCGAGTCGGAGGCGAAGGTCTCGGGGAGTTTTTTGACGACTATCTGGCATTCGCTGTGCTCGCAGCGTTCGACGGGCAGCACGACGAGGCGCTTCGCTACTTGAAGCTTGCGCTAAATGATCGCCCGTTCCTCGGGCGCCGCACGATCTACCCGATGTACCAGTTGGTTGACGTGGCTGACAGGCTGTTTGAAGAGACAGGGGCCCAGGAGTATAGAGAGTTCGCGTTCGACCTCAGCCGCCGACATACGGTTATTTTGCCAATGCATGGCTGGGCCTATTTCGTCGTGGCCAAATACAGCGAAGTGCATGTAGAGCGAATCAAGGCCGCAGCATCCGGGTTGCACCTGGATCCGTTATCAGAACGCGGTAGCAAGTTGCCGAGAGACGTTCTGGACGATGCGAGAGAATTACTCGATAGATCCGGTCCGCCGTTTCTGCGACGCGCAGAAACAGGACTGCCCCAGTCGACTTGACCCTGCGTCGCTGGATCTAGTGCGCCTCGTCCCAGTTGTCGCCGACGCCGACATCGACTTTTAGTGGTGCTGCCAGTTTCGCCGCGCCATTCATGAGTTCGGTAACTTTGGCAGACACGGCATCGACTTCGGCGTTCTTCACCTCGAAGACGAGTTCATCGTGGACCTGCATGATCATGCGGGCCCCGGGCTGCTCTTCCTGCAGCCATCCATGGACCGTGATCATGGCCCGCTTGATGATGTCCGCCGCGGTTCCCTGCATCGGCGCGTTGATGGCGCTGCGCTCCGCGTACTGGCGGCGCTGTGCGTTGCGCGCATTGATTTCGGGCAGGTACAACCGTCGCCCGAATACTGTTTCGACAAAGCCCTTTTCGCTGGCCGTGGTCCGAATGTCATCCATGTACTTCTTGACCCCCGGATAGCGCTCGAAATAGAGGTCCGTGTACTCCTGGGCTTCGCCGCGGCTGATGCCGAGCTGCTTGGCGAGGCCAAACGCCGACATGCCGTACATCAGGCCGAAGTTGATGGCCTTGGCCGAGCGGCGCTGGTCGTCGGTGACGTCCTCGAGCGCCACTTCGAAAACTTCGGCTGCCGTTGCGCGATGGACGTCCAGCTCTTTTTCGAACGCCTTGAGCAGACCCTTGTCCGCTGACAGGTGCGCCATGATGCGCAGTTCGATCTGCGAGTAGTCGGCGGCGAGCAGGATGTGGCCCTTGGGCGCAACGAAAGCCTGGCGTATGCGCCGACCTTCCTCGGTGCGAATCGGGATGTTCTGCAGGTTGGGATCAGTTGACGACAGGCGTCCTGTTGCAGCGACGGCCTGGTGGTAGGACGTATGGATACGGCCCGTACGCTCATTGATCTGCAGCGGCAGCTTGTCCGTATAGGTGCTCTTCAGTTTGCTCACGCTGCGGTAGTCGATAATGACCGCGGGCAGCTCGTAGTCGTTCGCCAGTTCGACCAGGACATCTTCCGCGGTGGAAGGCTGGCCCTTCGGTGTCTTGCGGATTACAGGCAGCTCCTGCTGCTCGAACAGGATCTGCTGAAGCTGCTTCGGTGATCCGAGGTTGAACGGTCCGCCGGCGAGTTCGTGTGCTTTCGCCTCGAGCTTCGCCATCTTTTTGGCGAGCTCGCCGCTTTGCTTCTGCAGCATCTTGCGGTCAACGAGTACCCCGGTTTCTTCCATGTCGAGGAGGACGGGAACCAGCGGCTGCTCGATCTCTTCGTAGACTTTCTTCAAGGGCGGTTCGTCGCCGAGCTGCTGCCACAGGGTCTCGTGCAGCTGCAGCGTGATGTCGGCGTCTTCGGCGGCGTAGGGCGCGGCCGTCTCGAGGTCGATCTGGTTAAAAGTCAGCTGCTTGGCGCCCTTGCCCGCGACGTCTTCGTAATGAATGGTTTCCTTGCCAAGGTACTGGCGCGCTACCGAGTCCATATCGTGGCGCGTCGCGACGCTGTTGAGCACATACGATTCGAGCATCGAATCGTATGCCATGCCGGCCAGCGCTATGTCATAGCGCGCGAGGATGTGTGCGTCGTACTTGAGGTGGTGCCCGACCTTCTTCCTGGCGCTGCTCTCCAGCCAGGGCTTGAGCTTCGCGAGCACCTCGTCACGCGGCAGCTGGTCGGGCGCACCCGGGTAGTCATGCGCAACGGGCACGTAGCAGGCTTCGCCAGGTTTCGTGGTCATGGAGAGGCCGACGATCTCGGCATTCATGTAGTCGAGACTATTGGTTTCCGTGTCGAACGCGGTCAGTTTCGCCTTGTTGAGCTTCTTCAGCCAGGCGTCGAAGGCCTTCCACGTCAGCACCGTTTCATAGTCTGCAGGATCGTCTTCGACAGGTGCATCGACAGGCTGTTCGCCTGCGGCGACGCCCGCCTCATTGAGCTGCCGCAGTAACGAGCGCAGCTCGTAGTGGCTGTAAAGCTCACGCAACGTGTCGGTATCGCCGTCGGTCGCCTTGAGGTCATCGACACCCACATCGAGATCGACGTCGGTCTTGATCGTCGCGAGTTCACGTGACAGTTCCATTTGCGCCACGTTGTCGCGCAGGCTTTCTCCGACCTTGCCCTTGATCTCGTCACCGTGTTCCACGATGCCGTCGGCGCTTTCATACAGATTTAGCCACTTGGCCGCCGTCTTGGGGCCAACCTTCGGCACACCTGGAATGTTGTCGGAACTGTCGCCGACCAGCGCGAGGTAGTCGATGATTTGCTCCGGGTAGACGTCGAACTTCGCCTTGACGGCATCGCGATCCAGTCGCGAATCGTTCATCGTATTGATCAGCGTGACCTTGTCGGTCACGAGCTGTGCCAGGTCCTTGTCGCCCGTTGAGACCAGCACGTTCAGCCCGGCTTTACCCGCCTCCGCACACAGCGTGCCGATGACGTCGTCCGCCTCCACGCCGCTAACCTGCAACAGCGGCAGGCCCATGGCCCCGACGGCATCGAGGATCGGCTGTACCTGGGAGCGCAGATCGTCCGGCATCGGTGGGCGGGTCGCCTTGTACTCGGCGAATAATTCATCGCGGAAGGTCTTGCCGGGCGCGTCGAACACGACGGCCACGTGGGCCGGCTGTTCTTCGCGCAGCAGTTTGAGGATCATCGTCAATACGCCGTGCAGTGCGCCCGTCGGTTCGCCCTGGGAGTTGGTCAGGGAGGGCAGCGCGTGAAAGGCGCGATACAAATACGATGACCCGTCGATCAGGACGAGATCAGTCATACGGTCTGCTTACTCTATTTCTTTTCCGAGTCGTTCTCGTCTTCGCCTTCCTCACCTTCTTCGGCCTCATCGGCAGGCGGCGGCGGGTTAGAAATGCGGCTCGGGTTGCCCGGGACGTACAGGGGACCGCTCTGGCCACAGCCGGCGGCGACGAAAACAAACGAGAGTGCGACACATGCAAGGATCAGGCGTTTCATAATCTCTGCCATCTAAGAAGGTTTCCCGATTATAGAGATCAGGCAGCGCTTGTGTGCGTCATTTTGCGTAACGGGCCGCCACTTTTCGGTACGCCTCTCGAAACGGCATGCCTTCCTCGGTGACCAGCCGGTAGGCCTCCTTCGTAGCAAAGATGCCTTCGTCCATCGTGATGTTACCCGGCAGGAACTCAAGGCCCTCCAGCACGTACGCCATGATGTCGACGCTGTCGATGGCAAGATCGATCGACCGGAACACGGGCGATTTGAGGCGCTGCAGGTCACGGTGATAGCCGGACGGCAGCTTGGCGGTGATCATCAGTGTTTCGTCGAGACACGCCTGCGAGGTGGCCGACGAGGCGCGCAGCAGTTCGAGCACGTCGGGATTGCGCTTCTGCGGCATGATCGACGAGCCCGTCGTTACCTCGGGCGCGAGCGAGATATAAGCGAATTCCTGCGTATAGAAGAGCAGCAGGTCGCTCGCCATGCGCGAGAGGTCCTGCATCAGGAGTGTGATCTCGAATAGCAGGGCGCTTTCGGCCTTGCCGCGCGACAGCTGTGCCGCGGTTACCGGCGACTGGGTAACGGCGAAGCCAAGCCGCTTGGTGGTGAACTCGCGGTCCAGCGGCAGGCCCGGAGTCCCGTAGCCGGCGGCGCTGCCCAGCGGATTCTTGTTGATGCGCCGGTGTACGGCGCGCAGGCCTTCGACGGCATCGCCGAAGCCTTCTTCGAACCCGCCGCACCAGAGTTCGACGGATGACGGCATGGCGTGTTGCATGTGCGTGTAGCCAGGCAAGTCGACGTCGCCCTGGTTGTCCGCAAGATGCGTGATTGCGGAACGCAGGTGCTCGACCCGTCCCGCGAGGTCCAGGGCCGCGTCTCGCAAGTACAGGCGGAGTGCCGTCAGAACCTGGTCATTGCGCGAGCGCCCGAGATGCAGGCGACCACCGGCCGGGCCGATGTTCTCGGTCAGGCGTGTCTCGAGCGCTGTGTGCACGTCCTCGTCTTCAAGTGTGATCTGCCATTCGCCCGTATCGAAGGCAGCCTCCAGGGCTCGAAGACCGTCGCAGATGGCGTGGCAGTCGTCGTGCGATATCAGCTCCTGCGCGGCAAGCATCTCGGCATGCGCGATTGAACCACGCACATCGTATTGAACGAGGCGGGCATCCAGCACGTGATCTTCGCCGGCCGTGTAGCGCAAGACGCGTTCGTCGAGTGGCAGGCCCTTTTCCCATAGTCTGTTCATGATTCGTCACCCTGTTCCTCGGGAGACAGCGCCGCGATGTCATCGACAACCAGGGTGCCGGTGCCCTCATTGGTGAACACCTCGAGCAGGATGCTGTCTGGCAATTTGTACGAAATAACATGAACGCGCTGCACGCCGTTCTTGATGGCTGAATTGATCGCTGCGGCTTTCGGCAGCATGCCGTCAGCGAGTATGCCGTCGTCCTTGAGTTGCTGGAGATGGGTCCTGTCGATATAGCTGATTAGCGAGCTCGGATCGTCAACGTCCTCGAGGATCCCGGTGGCGCCCGTGACGAGAATGAGTTTCTCGGCGTTGAGTTCGGCTGCGATTGCCGCGGCGACCGTATCGGCATTGATGTTGAGCAACACGCCGGACTCGTCACATGAGAGCGGGCTGACGACGGGCATCAGGCCGTTGTCGAGTTGTTTCCTGAGGATGTCGGCTTCCACCGAATCGATATCGCCGACAAAGCCATAGTCGATCGCCTCCTCGCCCTCACGCTCGACCGGCGGTCGTTTATGCGCGCGAATCAGGCCGGCATCAACCCCGCTGATTCCGACAGCGGGAATCTGCAGGTCGCGACAACAGGCGAGGATCTTGGTGTTGACCTGGCCGTTGAGAATCATCGTCGCGACATTGAGCGAGTCGCTGTTGGTTACGCGCCGTCCTTCGATGAACTGGGTGTCGAGCCCGAGCGCGGCCGCAAGCTCGGTCGATTGCGGACCACCGCCATGAATGAGCACGGTGCGAATACCGACCTGGTGCAGGATGCCGACCTGTTCGACCAGTGCTGTCGTGAGCGCCGGATCGGCGAAGACTTCGCCACCCACCTTGATCACGAAGACCTTGCCCTTGAAGAGCCGAATGTAGGGTGCAGCGTGTTTGAGCGCCGATACGACGATCGCGCGATCTCTCTTGGTCGTCATTTCCGGCCACCCAGCATCTGGTGCAGCACCGCCATCTGCGCCAGCATGCGATTACGCGCCTCGGGTATCACAATGCTGCGCGGGCCGTCGAGAATCTCGTCGGCCACGACGACGCCGCGGCGTACGGGCAGGCAATGCATGAAGCGGCAGTCGTCTTTTGCCGTCTCGAACCACGGCTCGTCAACACACCAGTCGAGATGCTGCTCGCGAAGTTTCTGATCGGCCAGCCGGTCGCCGTAGTGTCTCGTTGAAGACCATGACTTGGCGTAGATAACATGCGCGTCTTCCATAGCTTCGGCACGGTCAGCGGTCTCAACGACCGAACCGCCACTGGCTTCCGCCGCGAAGATGGCTTTCTGCATGACGGGCGCCGGCAGTTCGAAACCTTCGGGCCGTAATACCGTGACGTCCATCCCGCGCATGGCGGCCATGTGCAGCGTCGATGCAGGTACCGCGAGCGGTAGGGCCTTCGGGTGATACGCCCAGCTCAGGACGAACTTACCGCCATTGGCCGGCATCCGGAGGTCGTCCATGGTCTTCCAGTCAGCGAGGCTCTGGCACGGATGGTTTAGCGCTGATTCCATATTGATGTATGGCGTGTCGATCAATTCGGTCAGCGCACTGAAGCGGGTTTCGGCCAGATCGTTCTCTATCTTCTTGCGATCGGCAAATGCGCGTATGCCGATAGCGTCGCCATAGGATGCAATCACGGGGACCGCTTCACGAATATGTTCGGCGGCAACCCCGTCCATAACAATTCCGTCGCGCACCTCGAGCCCATGGATCGACATATCAGGTGAAATGACAAACGAACCGCCGCCCAGGCGCACCATCGCAGCCTGGAAGGACGCGAGTGTGCGCAGCGACGGGCTCAGGAATAGCAGTGACAGCACCTTGCCCTTCAGCGCTTCGGGTTCGGGACTGGCGTCGAGGCGCCCGGCCAGATCGACAAGAGCCCGGATCTCCTCCATCGAGAAATCGGCCAGATCGTTAAATGCTTTCATTTCGTGTTCCTTGTTTCCTTAATCAGGTGTCAGTCACCTTATTCTCGGTCTAAGGTGACTGACACCTTTAGACTGTCTATAGAGTGTCGGGTACCAGGTTGCTGAGCGCGTGTGCGAGGTGCTCCACGTGACTCTCCTGGAGCACGAGCGGCGCCAGTATGCGCAGTACGTTCGGGTCGCTGCTGGTGCCGGTCAGGATGTCGTGATCGAGTAGCGCATCGCGGACTTCGACAGCGGGCCGGTCGCACACGAGTCCCAGCAGCAGGCCCATGCCCTGGATCTTGTACACGGGTCCGACGACACAATGCTCGCGAATCTGCGCTTCGCGCTCGCGGACGTTGGCCAAGAGGTGCTCCGCGAGAATGCCCTGGATGGTCGCCGTGATCGCGGCAGCCGCGATTGGCCCGCCGCCGAATGTCGATCCGAGGGCACCAGCGCCGAAGTTCGAGGCAATGGACTCGGTGCACATCACGGCCCCGCAAGGGATCCCCCCGCCCAGGGCCTTCGCGCTGGTGATGATGTCGGGCATTACGTCGTGTGTCTGAACGGCAAAAAACCGCCCCGAACGGCCCATGCCCGACTGCACTTCGTCGGCGATGAGCACAGCACCGTGGCGGCTGGTGGCGGAGCGCAAGGTCTCGATGAACTCGGTCGAGAGGTCGTAGGCACCCGCCACGCCCTGGACCGGTTCGAAGATAACGGCGGCCACTGAATCGTCGATCATGGACTGCGCTGCGGCAATGTCGTCGCGGGGTATGAAGTCCACGTCGAACGGCCTGGCCGGAAAGCCGTACCACTGGTCAGCGTTCCAGGTGACCGCTGCAGCGGCTGCCGTCCTGCCATGGAATCCCTGCGTTAACGCAAGCACCTTCTTGCGGCCCGTCGCCATGAGCGCCATACGCAGGGCGTTTTCATTGGCTTCGGCACCGGAGTTCACGAAGAACACGCGCGTGATGTTCGCGGGTGCGATTCGCGTCAACTGTTCCGCCGCATCGGCCCGGACATCGAGCGCGACTGCGTTGCTCTGGAACAGGAGCTTGCTGCTCTGTTCCTGGATGGCCTGCACCAGCCGTGGATGACCGTAGCCAAGTGCCGCGACGGCATGCCCGCCGTACAGGTCCAGGATGCGCCTGCCATCCCGGGTAAAGATGTCGCAGCCGCTGGCGCGCTCGGGCACAAACGGCAGCTGCCCGTACACCGGGATGGTGAGCGCCGCTTCTCGGACCCGCGGGTCGTCGACGAACTTGTTCGCGGTTGCCATCATGTCCACCCGGGTGCCGGCGTGTTGAGACCAGCCGTTTCAGGCAGCTTCCACAGGCGATTCATCCACTGCACCGCACCGCCAGCCGCACCTTTGACGAGGTTATCGATGGCGGCCATGACCACGACCGTGTCGCCGTCCGCCGCAACACTGATATGACACTGGTTGCTTGCCACCACGTTCTTGAGTCGCGGCGTGCCGCTGACGACCTGCACGAACGGCGCATCCCGGTAGGCTTCTTCATACACGGCGCGTAATTGTTCGTCCGAAACTGGCGTACGCGCCTTTGCCTGCACCGTAACGTGAATACCCCGGGCAAACGGGCCCGAGTGCGGCACAAAATGCACCCCGGTCTTCCGTCCGCTCGCTTTTTCCGCCAGTGCGGCCACCTCGGGAGCGTGCCGATGCGCCAGCGGCTTATAGGCGTAGAAATTACTGTTGCGCTCCGGGTGATGCGTCCCCGCGGACGGGCTTTTTCCAGACCCGGTGCTGCCCGTAATGCCGGTGATGAAGACCTCGGCTTCGGTCAGTCCGGACTGGATCAGGGGTACCGTGGCGAGGGTGGAGGCCGTGGCGAAGCACCCCGGGTGCCCCACATGCGCGACGTTGATGCGATCGACATGTTCCGGCAGGGCACAGACGAATTTGTCGAGGAGCTGCGGCGCGCCGTGCTCTGCGTTGTATACGGACTCCCAGTCTTCCTGTCGTGCGAAACGGAAGTCGGCGGAGGAGTCCACGACGTGCACCTCGATGCCTTTCTTCTCGCAGGCGTCGATGGCGTTGGCGATGACGGCAGCCGAGTCACCGTGAGGGGCCGCCGAGAACAAGGCAAGTTGACTGTCCCGCGCGACATGGTCGAGCCAGTCCGCGTGTGCGACAAAGTGCTGTCCCTGGCACGCGACGGCCAGATGGCCAAAGAGGTCACCGACGGGCTTGCCTGCTGCGCTGTCCGAGACGGCGGCCACGAGGTCGAGGTGTGGATGCCCGGCAATCAGCCGCAGCAACTCACCGCCCACGTAACCGCTGGCACCAATAATGACTGTCGGTATCGGTGTGCTCACGACGCTTCCTTTTTCAGCAGGTCGGCGATCATGTCGCCCAGCGCCACGCCGTTCGAAAGGGCATTCACGGCCGGCAGGTCACAGCGTTCATTGATTTGCTGGACACCGACGGCGTTGTCCGTTGCGGGACCGGTGACAACGGCGGGTTCAATTGAAAATTCCTTGCGCAGCAGTTCCGCGCCGCCCCAGGCAGACACGGGGTCGTTTGCGCAGAGGACCACGGTCGTCAGCGCTTCGCGAATAGTGGCATCGGAGAGGATGGCGCCTACACCGTATGCCCCGAGCAGGCCATCGCCGAGTTCGAGGACGATGACGTCCGGGCGGTTTTTTGCCAGGCCCGAGAGCAGGGCGCGCGTCAGTTCGGGACCATTGGCTTCCGTCGTGGTGACGATGCCGAAGTCGGAGAAGATCATGGTTTCGCCCGCGCCCGCATCTTCCATGGCCAGCACGTCACGTCGCAATGATACGCCCGTCGCCTTGCAGGCCGACACGTTGAAGCCGAGGTGCCGCAGGCGCCCGACGATCGCGCAGGCAGCCGCGGTCTTGCCCGAGTCCATGCAGGTACCCGAGAGTGCCACCACGGGTACGCCGTTCATAGTGAGTTCCGTGTCTTCGCCGAGCGAATCCGCCCCGACCCTGGCGGGTACACCGATGCGCTCGCCGAGATAGGGAAAGCTCAGCACGGCGCCGAGCACTTCACAGTCGAACGGCGGGCCGACATCGGGATTGGCGGAATCGCAGATCCCAAGAACGCCACCGATATTCAGAATCTGAATAGTGTCGCCGGGCTTGAGCGATTTGGGCAAGTGTCCCGAGTAGCCGCGCAGGGCCTTGCGATGACCCAGAGCGCCGACGATGACGTCGCCCTGGTTGACCGTCGCCATGCGACCGGAAGTCAGTTCCAGCTGGTTGTAGCGTGACTTGTTATTCAGGATTCGCGCGGCAACGAGGATGCCTTCCTCGCACGGAATATCCTTTGACAGGCGCAGCTCCGACGCAAGGTCATTGTGCTGGGCGACGGACGCGATCTTGTCGACGACAACGCTTTTCATGATCAGTGTCCGGCGGCGCGGGTTTGCAGCGAACCCGGCAGAGACAGAATGCGCGCGTAGCCGAGCGCGTCGGAGGGCGTCCATTCGCCGGCCGACTCGCCGTAGACGCCCTTGGTGGCTGCCAGCAGGGAGTGATCGGACCCGACTCCGTCGATGAACAGTTGCCCCGGCCGCAGGGTGAAACTGACCGTGCCGCTGACGCGCCGCTGCGAGGAAACCAGCAGCGCTTCGATATCGTCGCACGCGAGATCCAGCTGCTTGCCCTCGTGCACGAGATCGCCGTAGACAGCGGCCACGCTGTCCTTGATGCGCATCTGCTGGGCGCTCAGCACCAGTTTTTCCAGTTCGCGATGCGCGGTGATCAGGCTGATTGCGGCAGGGGCTTCGAATGCAACGCGCCCCTTGGTGCCGAGCACCGTATCGCCGAGATGAATACCGCGCCCGATGCCATAGCTCCCGGCCAGCTGTTCAAGGGTTTCGATCAGCTTGACCGGCGGCAGCGCTTTGCCGTCGAGCGCGGCGGGAATGCCCTTGCTGAAGCGCAGCGTGTGCGTCGAGGGTTCCAGCGGCTCGGCAAAGGCATTGGCCGACAGGACCCAGGCCGATTCGGGGATGGAATTTTCGGAGGTCAGCGTTTCCTGGCCACCGATCGTAATGCCCCAGAGGCCGCGGTTGATCGAGTAGGCCGAGCCCTGTGCCGGCAGCGGCATGTCGTTCTGCTCGAGATAAGCCAGCTGCTCGTCGCGTACCCAGCTGTTGTCGCGTACCGGGGCGAGGACTTCAAGCCCCGGGTTCAGGGTGCGCAGTGCAACCTCGAAGCGCACCTGGTCGTTCCCGGCTGCCGTACAGCCGTGGGCAACGGTTGTGGCCCCTCGTTCCTGCGCCAGCCTGGCGAGTTTTTCCGCCTGCAGGCCGCGCTCGGCACCGACGCACAGCGGGTAGGCGTTGCCACGAAGGACATTGCCAGCGATGAGATGTCGAATGACCGTTTCGAAAAACTCCTGCTTGGCATCGATAAGCAGATGCTCGACGGCGCCCAGCGCGAGTGCGCGTTTCTCGAGCGCGACCGCCGCTTCCTGGTCGATACCACCCGTGTCGACGCAGGCGGTGATGACCTCGCGCTTGTAATGTTCCTTGAGCCACGGCACGCAAAAGGAGGTATCGAGGCCGCCCGAGAAGGCGAGGATGATGGGGGACTGGTCCTTGGTCACTGGTTTCTCCGGGATCAGGAACGAGCGGCGCGCTCGATCCGTTTCATCAGGTTCTTTTGGGCCGCGGCGGAGTCCGTCGCGATGAATACGGTGTCGTCACCGGCAATCGTGCCGGCAATGCCCGGCCAGGCGCAGCGATCGAGCGCAAGGCCGACGCGTTGCGCGGCGCCGACGGCCGTGTGCAGGACCAGCAGATGTGGCCCGGCCGGTGTCGTCGTCCGCAACAGGTCTCTGACGCTCGAGACGTGCTCGTCCCCACCCCCGCTGCTGGCCGGCAATTCATAGCCTTGCGTCGTCTTGATCGCGCCGATTTCCCGAAGGTCGCGGCTGACGCTCGATTGCGTCGCCACGAATCCCCGGCCCTGCAGTGCGCTGACCAGCGAGGCCTGCGTTGCGGCAGGCCCCTGGCTGAGCAGTTCGCGGATTGCAGAGCGCCGCTGGATCTGGTCTTCCGTCGTCGGAGGCATGAGCTTGTCATCTGGCTTTGAATAAATATGCGCATAGTAGATAGAATTTGCGCATAAATTGCAAGGCCTGCGTGCGCTTATTTTTACCCTGAATGGGTTACACTGCGCCGCTTCCGACTATTGGAGCTCATTGGTGGCCTTACCTGAATGCGTAGAAGTGACTACGGGCGACAACCCGGTTGGCAGCGTGATCTGGCTGCACGGGCTGGGTGCCGACGGCCATGATTTTGAGCCAATCGTGCCCGAATTACAGTTGCCGGCCGACCTGCCACTGCGCTTCGTCTTTCCGCATGCACCCGCGCGGCCGGTCACGATCAACGGCGGCATGGTCATGCGTGCCTGGTACGACATCGTCAGCCTTGATACCGAAGGGCGTGCGGATGCGGCCGGCGTTCATGAGAGTACGGCGATCCTCGAAGAGCTGATCGCACGCGAGAAAGCGCGCGGCATCGATGCCGACAGGATCGTCATTGCGGGATTCTCGATGGGTGGAGCGATCGCGATCAACACGGCACTGCATACACAAGAGAAGCTTGCGGGCATGATGGCGCTCTCGACCTACCTGCCGCTGCCGGGTGAGATCGACGCTGCCAACGGTCATCGGGACCTGCCGGTCTTCATGGCGCACGGCAGCTTTGACCCGATGTTGCCGATGCAGTGGGGCCAGCTATCGGCCGAGAAGCTCAAGGAAGCCGGGTTTGCGATCGAGTGGCACGAATACCCGATGGCGCACGCCGTATGTCCGGAGGAAATTCGGGATATCAGCGCGTGGCTGCTGAACGTCTATCGTTGAGCAGCCGGCGGGTGGTTCGATTCAAAAGGTGAGGCTGAAAGTCGCGCCGCCCACGTCGTTGTTACCAACCCGAATGAAGCCGCCGTGCGCGATCATGACCTGCCGCGCCAGCGCGAGTCCCACACCTGAGCCGCTATCCTTCGTCGTATAGAACGGTACGAAGATCCTGTTGGCAAGATTGGCGGGCACGCCGTCACCGTTGTCACAAACCTCAATCACGACATTGTGGCGGCGGTTCAGCCGCCCCCTGATTTTCACGGTCGCATCGTCGACCGATGCCGTCGCCTGCCAGGCATTGCGCAGCAGGTTGATGAGCACCGGCTCGAGCAAATCCCGGTCCGCATAGACGTCGAGTTCGCTGGGGCTGACATCGACCAGGAACGCAACGTCGTCGCGCGGACACTCTGCCCTGGCCAGCCGGATGACGGCCTCGAACAGGTCGGCGAGGCGAATGCGCTTTTTCTCCGGGGGCGCCAGGCGCGTCACCTGGCGGTAGCTGTCGACAAACTGCATGAGGCTGTCAGACCGCCGCGCAACCGTGCCGATCGCATTCTGGAGGTCTTCGAGGTCGTCGTCGACCCTTTCTTTATCGCGCACTTTGTCGACGACGTCGCCGACCACGTCGGCCGCGGTCTTCGCCAGCGAGGTCACTGGCGTGATCGAGTTCATGATCTCATGGGTGAGCACGCGCACGAGGTCCTCCCAGGCTTCAGCCTGGGTCGCATCCAGTTCTGACTGGATGTCCTGCAGTGAAATCAAACGTTCCCTCTCGCCCGCAACCACCAGCTCCGTAGTTGCGAGTGTGAGTTTGTATTCAATACCCTCGACCGTGAACGTGACCAGCTGCCGGACACCCGGAACCGCGGTGGCCACAGATTCCGCGAAGCTGAAACCGAACCGTCGCAGGTCGCGCAGTTGGGTGACGTGCTCCGCTCCGAACAGGCGTCGAGCCGCGTTGTTGCGCAGCGTAACGGACTCGTCGGAATGCAGCGTCAGCAACGGCACCGGGATGTGATCGATCAGCGCGGTTGCTCGCCGCAGCGCCGCTTCCTGCTCGCTGCCACGTTCTCGCATGCGGGCGAGGATATCCGTGAAGGCCTCGCCGAGCGGCTGAAATCCCGAGCCATCGCGGCTGAAATCAAACCGCTGCGAATAGTCTGCATAGCGCGCGGCGTCGAGAAAACGCGCCACCTCGCGGTTGGTGCGACTGACAAACCGCCATAATTCCGCGACGAGCGCGCCCAGCAACACAGCCGCGATTCCCATCGAGATGTGGTAGCCGGGAATGAGCAACAGCCAGACCACGAGCGCCATTGCTGCACCCGTGAGGACCAGGCGGACGATGAGCGCGACAACGAAGCGCCTAAAGATCATGCTTTTCCATACGGCGATAGAGCGATGCGCGTGTGAGACCGAGTTCGGCGGCAGCGCGCGATATGTTGAAACCATGCTTGCGCAGCGCTTTGGAGATGGTCTCTTTCTCGAGGTGGTCGAGATTGTAAATCGTTGGCATGACGGACGTTTCCGCCGGCGCAGAGTCGCCGGAATAGTCGAGCTGCAGGTCACGCGGGCCGATGACGTCCGCTTCGGCGAGGATCACAGCGCGCTCGACGGCATGGCGCAATGCCCGGACATTGCCCGGCCACGGATAGTCGATGAGGGCCGTTTCAGCGGCGGGCGAGAACGCTCGCTCCGCGCCGCCGTATTTGCGCGAAAATTTTTCGAGGTAATGCCGTGCAATCGGCATGATGTCATCAACGCGTTCCCGCAGCGGCGGAATTTCGATCTCGACGGTGTTTAGGCGGAACAGCAGGTCATTGCGAAAGTGATCCGGGTTGCGCAGCTGGTTCGCGGGCAGGTTGGTCGCCGCAATGATGCGCACGTCGAAGGGCTGGGCCTGGTGCGAGCCGACGGCGGTTACCTGTCGTTGCTCCAGCACACTCAGCAGTTTCGCCTGCAGGTGCAGCGGCAGATTGCCGATCTCGTCCAGGAACAGGGTGCCGCCGTTCGCCGCCTGAATGCGGCCGATACGATCCTCGTTGGCATCCGTAAACGCGCCCTTGCGGTGACCAAAGAGTTCCGACTCAAACAATGACTCACTGATCGATCCCATGTCGATAGAGAGAAAGACCTCCTCCGCACGCGTCGAGTGCCGATGCAGTTCGCGGGCAATCAGCTCCTTGCCGGTACCGTTTTCTCCAAGAATGAGAACGTTCGCATCGGTTGGTCCGGCACGCCGCACAAGATCCAGTACATCGCGCAGCGCGGACGACTCGCCAATGATGTCGTTGTCGTGAATTGCCGCATCGCGCACGAGGGCCTGGTTGGTCTGCCGCAATGCCTGCGATTCGATACGGCTCTGCCGCAATTTCAGCGCAGCAGATATCGTCGCCACGACTTTCTCGTTTTGCCAGGGCTTGGCGATGAAGTCCGTTGCACCCTCCTTCATCGCGTCGACTGCGGTATTGACGCTGCCGTGGGCCGTGATCATTACGACGACCGCCTCCGGGTCGATATCCAGGATGGACTTGAGCCAATGCAGTCCCTGCTTCCCGGACGATTCGCCGGGGCCGAAATTCATATCGAGCAGCACGACGTCGATGTCGTTGTCCGCCATTTGTTCCGGAATGCGTTCGGGATTCCCGCAGGTCGTGACCGAGCCGAACTGGCGACGGAGCAGCAGGCGCCCGGCCGTCAGAATGTCCTCGTCATCGTCGACGATGAGTATGTTGCCTGGTGTGCTCATGACGCTCCGCCCGAAGTGTTCGAAATCGTACACTGACTGTCCGCAAGCGTACAGTTTTGTGCATCCCTCGCGAGCACACTCATATAAAAACAATGACTTACGCGTTGGCACGCTCCTTGCTATCTATACAGGTAGTCGCAACAAGCGGGCGAGGACGAAAGGACGTCGTGGACAAAATCAGGAAACTTCGAGAAGCCAGGGAGCCGGCCGGTCTGGGCGTGTCGGGACAGGCCATGGACCGCCGGGTTGAGAAGAAGGCGCCCTACGGTCGCTACGCGGCTTACGCCGCCGGTGGGATAGCCGCCCTGGCCTTTGCCTGGTGGTTCGTCGACACGCTTATGGGCGGTCGCAGCCTGAGCGTGAATGCGGAGCGCATCACGGTTTCCGCAGTGAGCGTGGGCACCTACGAGGACTTTATTCCCCTGCGCGGCCGGCTGGTGCCTCGCAGCACCGTGTTCCTCGATGCCATCGAAGGTGGTCGTGTCGAGGAGATCCTCGTCGAGGACGGCGCGTCGGTCGCGGCCGGCGACCTGATTGCCGTGCTGTCGAATACGAATCTGCAGCTGGAGGTTCTGGGGCGCGAAGCGGCCGTGACGGAGCAGCTCAACAACATGCGCACGATCGAGCTGCAGCTGGAGCAAAATCGTCTCGCCCACAAACGCAACCTCGTCGAAATTGACTACCAGATCACGCGGCTGACCCGTGAGATCAGTCGCCAGCGGGAGCTGATCTCCAAGAACCTCGTCTCACAATCGACGATCGACGAACTCGATGACGAGCTCACCTACTATAAGAATCGCCGCGACGTGACGCTCGAAAGCCAGGAAACCGATGCGCGTATGCAGGAGCAGCAGCTCGTCCAGCTACGCGACGCCGGGCAGCAGCTGCAGGCGGGTCTCGGCTTCGCGCGCAAGAACCTCGACGATCTCAGCGTGCGTGCGCCGGTGGCCGGCAAACTGTCCGGATTCAACATCGAAGTCGGACAGTCGATCACGCGCGGTGGCCGGCTTGGCCAGATTGACGATCCGGACGCCTACAAGCTCAATGTCGAGATCAGTGAGTACTATCTGAGTCGCGTCGACCTGCAACAGCTAGCGCTCGCCGAGCACAACGGTAAGGACCTCGGCCTGCGGATCTCGAAAATTTACCCGGACGTTAGCGAAGGGCAGTTCAAGGTCGACATGCTCTTTGAAGAAGACCCCGTGGGTCTACGCCGGGGGCAAACCCTGCAGGTTCGGCTGACGCTCGGTGACGACACCGATGCCGTTCTCATACCGAATGGTTCTTTCTACCAGGATACCGGCGGTAGCTGGATCTTTGTCGTTTCACCTGGCGGCAGAGAAGCGATCAAACGAACGGTCAGCCTTGGACGCCGCAACGAAAGTTTCATCGAAGTACTCGATGGGCTGGAGCCCGGCGAGCAGGTCATTACATCACCGTACACGAGCTTCATCGGCATGGATCGATTGAACCTCGACGACGAATAGAAACAACAACCCCAGGAAATCAGACATGCTGAAACTGCATAACTTGTACAAGGTCTACCACACCGACGAAGTTGAAACCGTGGCGCTAAACGGCGTCAACCTCGAAATCGAGCAGGGTGATTTCGTAGCCATCATGGGTCCATCCGGCTGCGGCAAATCGACGCTGCTCAATGTAGTTGGCATGCTGGATAACCCGTCTGATGGGGAGTACTTCTTTTTTGACGAGAACGTTGCGCCGTACTCGGAGTCGCAGCGCAGCGAAATCAGGAAGCAGAATATCGGCTTCATTTTCCAGAGCTTCAACCTGATCGACGAGCTCAACGTCGCGGAAAATATCGAGCTGGCGCTGCTGTATCACAACATGCCTGCCGCCGAGCGCAAGCGACGCGTAACGGAAGTCATGGATCGGATGGGTATTGCGCACCGCGCCAACCATATGCCGGGGCAGCTGTCCGGCGGCCAGCAGCAGCGTGTCGCCGTCGCGCGCGCCGTGGTTGGCGACCAGCCGCTGATCCTCGCGGACGAGCCAACGGGCAACCTCGACTCGGTCCACGGCCAGGAGGTCATGGAGCTGCTCCGCTCGCTCAATAAGGAGGGCACGACGATCGTCATGGTGACGCACTCGCCGTCGCATGCGGACTACGCGCATCGCATCGTCAACCTGTTCGATGGCCATATCGTCACAGAGAACACGCGCGCGGCCTGAGCTGCGCCGCAAGCATTCCAGCGGGGAATACCATGTTTTGGAACAACGTAAAGATCGCCCTCCGTAACCTGCGCAAGAACAAGGTGTTCGCGCTGGTCAACATCCTGGGGCTCGCGCTGGGCCTCACGATCTATGTGTTTGGTGGCTTGCTCGTCAAGTACGAAAGCACCCATGACATGTTTTTCAAGAATGCGGCGAACATCTATACGATCGGGTCCATAGCGGCACCCGACCTCAATGTCGGCGTGGACAAGTTCAACGCGACATTTACAACCGTCGGGCCGATCATCGAAGCTGAGCTGCAGGACGTAGAGCTGACGGCCCGCACCGTTAACAGCGAATACCTGTTGGCGGTCGGGGACAGGTCCTTTTATGAAGGCATCAGCTTTGCCGACGCTGCGCTGCTGGAAATCTTTGATTTCGAGTACATCCGCGGAGATGCAACGGCCTTGCAGGACCCGTCCGGTCTCGTGCTCACCGAGTCGTCAGCGATCAAGTACTTCGGTAATACCGACGTCATGGGCGAGACGGTCACGTTTGACAACGAGTTCGATTTTCACGTCACGGCCGTGATCGAAGATATGCCGCTTAACTCGCACTTTGCTTCGTCGGTAATCTCCGACGGGGCGCCGGGGTTCCTGGTACCAATCGACGGTCTCAACCGGATGCGCGACTGGGACCTCGCGGGCAACTGGAACAACCTTTCAATCAACAACATGACGTACGTACTGCTGCCCGACGCGCTCGACGAGGCGTGGCTGAACACACAGATGGATGGCATCTACGAACGCATGGTGCCTGATGACCAGAAGCAGGTTATCGCGGATCTGACCGTTGCCCCGTTGCAGCGCGCGAATCTTGCCATCTGGGACATGATCGGCATGCCGGTCGTTGCCGTGGTATCGCTTCTCAGCTTTCTTGTGCTGCTTGTCGCCTGTGTCAACTATACGAACCTGGCGACGGCGCAATCGCTCGGTCGCAGCCGCGAAGTCGGCATGCGCAAGACCATGGGCGCCAGCCAGCGCCAGTTGCTCGCGCAATTCCTGATCGAAAGCCTGGTGATCGCGGCCATCTCGATGCTGGTGGCCATTGCCGCGCTGGAGATGATCATCCCGCTGTTTAATAACGCGGCCGGCAAGAGCCTGACGCTCGACTACCTGGGGACGCTCCCCTGGCTGCTTGTCACGACCGTGCTCGTCGGCCTGTTCGCGGGCATGTACCCGGCGTGGCTGATTACCCGGGCAAGCCCGATTGATGCACTGCGGGACATGGCTCGTAAAGGCAAGAAGGGTGCCCGTATGCGCTCCGTGATGATCGGTGCGCAGTTCGCGATTTCCGCGTTCATGCTGGCGATCGTTTCGATTGTCTACATGCAAAACGAGAAGGTGAAGGAGTCGAGCTATGTCTTCCCGCGGTCTGAAATCTACACGATGGATCGCCTGTTCGTGGAGGGCATCAAGGACCGGCTGGATACGCTGAAATTCGAGCTGGAATCTCTGCCCAACGTGGCGGCGGTTTCCTACTCGTCACAGGTGCCGTTCGAGCAAAACAACTCGCAGAGCGGAGTTTCACTGCAGCCCGGTGATGCGGCAGGGCAGATCAACCTGCACACGATGGACCTGTCGCCGGACTTCTTCGCGACCTATGATATTCCGTTGCTGGCCGGTCGTCCGCTGGACAGGAACATTGCGAACGACATCCAGACGGAAGACTCCGAGAGTATCAACGTGGTCATCAACGAGCTGGCGCTCGAGAAGCTGCAGTTCGGCACGCCGGAGAACGCTATCAACCAGCGGTTCTTCCGGCTGGACGATGACGGTGGGGCCACCGAGTACCTTGTTGTCGGCGTCGTACCAACACAGAACATCGTGGGTCTTTTCAATGAAGTGAAGCCCTGGATGTTCTCCTACGATCCGTCCAATCTGCGTATCGGCTCGATTCGCATTACCGGTGGCAGCATCATGGACACGGTCGAGCAGATCGAAGATGCGTGGGATCGCGTCATTCCGGAGTACCCGCTTCAGGGCCGCTTCCTCGACGACGTATTCGATGACGTCTACCAGATTCTGAAATTCATGAACATGGCACTGGCCGGTTTCGCCTTCATTGCGCTGGCGCTGGCCATGGTAGGCCTATTCGGGCTGGCAGCTTTCATGGCAGCGCAACGAACCAAGGAAATCGGGATGCGCAAGGTCCTCGGCGCAAGCACGATGCAGATCGCCCGACTGCTGGTGTGGCAGTTCTCTACGCCGGTGTTGTGGGCGCTGGCTGTAGCGCTTCCCGCGGCCTATTTCGCCACGACGACCTACCTGAACTTCTTCGCGGAGCGCATTGACTCGCCAGTACTGATACTCGTCCTGGCCGGCGCATTGGCGGTGATGCTGGCGTGGGGTACGGTGGCCGGACACGCAATACGCATCGCGCGTTCGAACCCGATCGTGGCGTTGCGTTACGAGTAAGCGTCAGGGACCAAACGAGAATTTCGACTCGCCGGCCTGGCGGCCGGTGGGGTCGAAGCGCCGCTCTGTAAAACGCCAGTTGCCGTTCTTGTCGGCCAGGACGATCGTGGTGCAGCGGGTTCCGTAGTCGGGCGTGACTATAAAAGGCGCAGTGATCGCGTGAGCTTTTTCGAAGTCGAGATGACCGGTCTCGACTTCAGCAACCGGCGCCTTACCGCGATCGTCCATCATGCGCAGCAAGCGGCTCTCATCGATCTCGCGCCTGGTTACCAGAGACGCGAGCTCCGCCTTGCTGCGTTCCACCTTGTGCCAGGGTCCGTCGAGCAGCGCATTGCTCAGACCGTAAGTGCCTGGTGCCAATGCACGAGTCCCTTCCTCTCGATTCGACAGGTAGGCAACTTCGTTGATCGTGCCGACGATGAGGTTGAAGCCCGCGTATGCGCTCCCCCTGATAGTCTCCAGGTAGTCGCGAGGTTCCATCCGGCTCTCGAGAAAACCGGTAACGAGGTGACCGCGAGACAGGAGCATCGGCGAAGAGCGCGCTGCATCGCGAAAGTTGGTCACGGTCGCGAAGCGTCCATTTCTGTGCAGCGCGAGCCACGCTCCACCCGCCTGCAGGTCTCGTCCGCCCAGGATGTCGGGTTTGTCGGGCCACCAGTGCGCGGCCTGGGTCGGACGCGCGTGAAATTCGTCGCGATTGGCGGCCAGGATCAGGGGGTAATCCGGATGCTGGCCGATGTTAAGAGCGATCAGGCACATGGGAAAGCCGCCCTCAGCCCGTGCCGAGCCAGTGATTGACGAGGCGGCGGGCGATCGAAATCCGAAAAGGCAGACCCGTTTCCCCCGAGCCCAGCTGTTCACGCGTGAACCAGCGAGCGTCATCAAGTTCACCGTCGTTAAGACGAATGTCCGTCGAGGTCGCCTCCGCGACAAAGCCGAGCATCAACGACGACGGGAAGGGCCAGGGTTGGGAGCTGTGATAGCTGACCCGGCCTACGCGAATGTTGGTTTCCTCGTACACTTCGCGTCGCACCGCGTCTTCGAGGCTTTCACCGGGCTCCACGAAGCCGGCGATCGTTGAGTATCGACCTTCCGGCCAGTCGGCCTGGCGACCCAGCAGGCACCGGTCGCCATCGGCAACGAGCACGATAATGGCCGGGTCGGTGCGTGGAAAAAGTTCGGTGTTGCAGACTGGATTGCAGCAACGCCGCGTGTTGCCCCCCGCTTCCGGCTGCGACGCCGAGCCGCACTTGCTGCAGAACAAGCTTGCGTTGTGCCAGAGTACGATGGCCCGAGCATGCGCGACCAGGTTCGCCTCGTCGGGTGGCAATACGGTGCCGAGAAAACGCAGATCCTTGAATTCGCCGAGATCCGCGAAGGGTGCTTCCTGCCTGCGGTCGATGGACACGGCAAACGCCGGATGGTTGCGGAACAGGCCGAGGAAAATAACGTTCTGTTCGTCGATAAACGCTTCGACCTGCGCGTGCTCGAGGAGGACCGCGCCGGGTGGATCGCCGCCTGCCAGGCAGCGATCACCCCAGACTGGCACGAAGCGAGTGCCGTGCGCCGACATCGCTTCGGCCAGCCAGTCAGGGTCCTTGCGGCGCTCGCCGCTGCGGTCGACAAAGGCGCCCGCGAAGACGTTATGGTCTTCCATCGTAGGAGCTGTCCGACCCTGGCGGGCGTTGATCAGTTCTTTGCGAGCAGATCGCGGATTTCTGTGAGCAGCGTTTCTTCCGCCGACGGCTTGGGCGGCTCAGCAGGCTTCTCTTCTTCCTTCTTCTTCATCGAGTTCATGCCCTTGATCAACATGAAGATCGCGAACGCGACAATCAGGAAGCTGATGACGGTGTCGATGAAAATGCCGTAATTGATCGTTGCTGCGTTTTCGCCTTCCCCGAGTGCGATAGCGAGTTCGCTGAAGCTTATGCCCCCCATCATCATGCCAATCGGCGGCATGATGACGTCAGATACCAACGACGAAACGATTTTGCCGAACGCGGCGCCGATAATGATACCGACAGCCATATCGACAACGTTGCCCCTCATCGCAAAGTCTTTGAATTCTTTTAGCATTTGGTCTAACTCCCATATGAATCGTTTTTATTCTGGTACGGCTGGGCCGCGTGGCAACAGTGTACCGGAAGTCGCCGAAATCTCGCAGTTGGGGCAGGTCTTGTTGTCCAGTGCGAAGGCGTCCTGAACGTAGCGCGCATCGCACTGGCCACAAGCCGCGAGGTAGAGTTCGTCGTTGTAGCCAATGCAATGCAGCAGGTTCCAGGCCCACTCGAAATTGAGCTTTACCTCGTCGTGCAGTAACAGGTAGGTCTCGTAGGCGCGGCAGAGGCGGTGCCCGAATTCCACGTCGGGGCGGGGCCAGCGCGGATGTACGGCATCGTTTTCATCGATCCGCACCAGCAGCCCGGCACAAAACAACGCGACCAGCGTTGTCGCCTGCAGCTGGCTTTCCGGGTTTTTCACGTAGCGCTGCACCTGGCGCGGCGATTTTCCGCGTCGACGCTTGATGTCGGCCCGGCCGCTATTGCGAAAATAGGTCGAGTACAGCTTGCGAATCCTGTCGTCGGACAGACCCGTACACTCCCGGATAGTGCGGGTCCGGGCCTCGTGCCGGATCATTCTGAGGGCCAGCTCGAACTGGCTGCGTTCCCCTGCGTAGCGATCATCTGTCAGTCTCATTATTTACTCTTTGTGATAGAAAAAGACCATATATAGAGTTACGATACCCTATATCATCCATACATGGTCCGACAATCAAATATATAGAAACTAAAAAAACGCACGAAAAAGGGGCCGACGACGTGCGACACGGGAGGTTGTATGGAATACGAGGGGTTAACGCAGGATGACCTTGCCAACGTCAGGGCGCTGAATCGGCGCTGGCTGCGGCTGCGACAGAACGACGCACGCTGCGGTGCGCCGTTGGCCGACAAACAAGTCGAGCACCTGGCGGCTGCGCCGTTCTTGTTGTTCTCGTTCCAGGAACAGGATCAACGGCTGTGGCAGGCATTGCTCCGCGCTGACGGGCAGCAGGACCTGCTCACTAGGACAGCAACGTCTTCGGCCGAACTACGCGCCCTGCAGGCGGCCGGCCTGGCATTCCTCTGGGAACTCGTGCGACGTAATCCCTACGCGGCGCGCGTCGTGAGCGGCGCACCGCTGAGCTGGTGCGAGCAGCTTGCGTCGTTGACCCTTGTGCGGCTGCTGGAGAGCACCGCGGACGGCATCGTGCTCGAATCGCGCTTCGACGACGAGTCGTCCCTGTATCGGCGCCTGTTGCAGAGAGGAAGCAGCGCTCGGCAGGAGACCCGTGTCTTTGCGCAGATCGGCGCTCTCCAGGCGATGTTGACGAGCGCGACACTCGTTCCCTATCGACGGTTCCCGGCCGCAGCCTGTGGCATGCCGCAACCGGCCGAACAGGTGGCCGATAAGGTGTGATCGGTACCGGCACGCGGTTACAATACGCGGCCTCATGAAAGCCCTGTCGATCAAAAACCTGACCAAGACCTATGCCAACGGCAACCAGGCGCTCAAAGGTATCGACCTGGCGGTCGACGCGGGCGACTTTTATGCGCTACTCGGGCCCAATGGGGCCGGCAAGACCACGGCCATCGGCATTATCAGTTCCCTGGTCAACAAGTCAGGCGGCGAAGTCGAGATTTTCGGCCACAGCATCGATTCGGAGCTCGAAGCGGCCAAGGCGTGCCTGGGCATCGTGCCGCAGGAGATCAACCTCAATCTCTGGGAGACCGTCGGCAATACGGTCATGAACCAGGCCGGGTATTACGGACTGAGCGGCAAGCTGCGCAAGGAGCGCGTCGAGAAGTATCTGCGAGCTCTGCGTCTGTGGGATCGACGCGACGATACGGCTCGCAGCCTTTCCGGTGGCATGAAACGGCGACTCATGATCGCGCGTGCGCTCGTGCACGAACCGAAGCTCCTGATCCTCGATGAGCCGACGGCAGGGGTCGATATCGAGATTCGCCGCTCGATGTGGGAGTTTCTGCGCGAGATCAACGCTGCGGGTACGACGATCATCCTGACGACACACTACCTGGAAGAGGCGGAGTCGCTATGCCGGCACATCGCGATCATCGATGAAGGGACCATTATTGAAGACGCGCGTATGAGCCAGGTCCTGCGCAAGTTGCAGCGCGAGGTGTTCGTGCTGAGCCTGTCGGAACAACTTGAGGAGGCGCCGACCCTAACCGGCTTCGAGACGCGCCTGCGCGAAGACTGCGAGCTCGAAGTCGAAAAAGGGCCTGAAAGCGATCTCAATGAGTTGTTCGAGCAACTGAATGCGCAGGGAATTCGCGTGGTCAGTCTGCGCAATAAAGCGAACCGACTGGAAGAGATGTTCATGCACCTCGTTGAGAACAAGGGGGCCGCTGCATGAACATCGCGCTGAATCTCGTTGCGGCGAAAACCATCATCCGTAAGGAAATGGTGCGTGTACTGCGCATCTGGATCCAGACGATCGTGCCGCCCGCGATTACGATGACGCTCTACTTTATTATTTTTGGCAACCTGATCGGGCGTCGAATCGGCGTCATGGATGGCTTCGATTACATGCAGTACATTGCGCCGGGCCTGATCATGATGTCGGTCATTACGAATTCCTACGGCAACGTGGTGTCGTCATTCTTCGGCGCGAAATTCGGCCGGCACGTCGAGGAAATGCTGGTTGCGCCGATGTCCTACGCGACGATCATCATTGGTCACGTAGCGGGCGGCGTGCTGCGCGGACTGCTCGTCGGCGCGCTGGTTACCGTCGTCGCGCTGTTTTTCACGAAGCTGCAGGTTGCACACCCGTTCATCATGATCTCGATCGTATTGTTGTCGTCGATCGTGTTCTCACTGGCGGGGTTCATCAACGCGGTCTTTGCCAGGAAGTTTGACGACATCTCGATTATTCCGACGTTTGTATTGACGCCATTGACGTATCTCGGGGGCGTTTTCTACTCGATCTCACTGCTGCCCGAGTTCTGGCAGAACGCGTCGAAACTGAATCCGATTCTCTACATGGTCAACGCATTCCGCTACGGCATCCTTGGGACATCCGACATCAGCATCGGTCATGCCTACGCGATTCTCCTCGTGTTCGTCGTGGTGCTGTTCTCAGGATGCATGTTCCTCATGCGCCGAGGTATCGGGATTCGTGAGTAACGGCTCCTGACATGTGTGGTCGTTTCGCGTTCTATTCACCGAGCGAAGCCGCTGCAGCCCTGTTCGGCGTTTCGGCCTCATCCGAAGTACAGCCACGCTACAATATTGCTCCCACACAGTTTATCGCCGCGGTACGCGATGCCGAGGACGACGGGCGCGAACTTGTCATGCTGCGCTGGGGGCTCGTCCCGTTCTGGGCCAAGGATCCCGCGATCGGGAACCGCATGATCAACGCGCGCGCTGAAACCGTGGCCGAGAAGCCTGCCTACCGCGCAGCGTACAAGCACCGGCGCTGCATCGTCCTCGCCGACGGGTTCTATGAGTGGCGCAAGACAGGAGATGGCAAAACCCCGTATTACATTTCGCTGGCGAGCGATGAGCCGTTCGCACTCGCCGGGTTATGGGAAAACTGGAATGACAAGCAAACGGGCGACTCGCTGCAGTCAGCGACATTGATTACGACGGCCGCCAACGACTTCATGACGCCGCTGCACCATCGCATGCCCGTGATCCTCGAGGCCGGAACGGCGGGCGACTGGCTGGCCGGATCGAATGACCTTCTCGACGATGTTGCTGCCATTACGCCGCCCTTGCAGGCGTGGCCGGTCGACCGGCGCGTCAACAACGCGCGCAATGAAGGCGAGGAGCTAATCGCCGCGGCTGGCGACGTCCTGAGGGGATAAGAAGGGTTTTATCGCAACAAGCAGGGCGTTCGGACCGGCGTGAACACCAATCGCCGGGCTGATGCCGGTGATCCCGGAGCGCCTGATATCCGGTATCAGTGCGTGCAGCTGGCGCTCCAGTTCTCTCGCGTCGTCTTCGCACACGGCGTGACCGACGCCGATTTCAACGGGACCGGCGGGTGCCCGCTTTGCCACGTGGCGCGCGAAGCGTCGTATCACGTTGCGGCGACCGATCAGTCCGCCGCTCAGACGCAGCTTGCCTTCCTGGCTCGAGTAGATAATAGGCGTCAGGCGCAGTGCCTCGGCCATCGTCTTGACCCATAGCGGCAGGCGGCCGCCGCGAGCCGCGAATCGCAGATCATTGAGCACGACATAGCTCGTCGTCACCAGCGTCTGCTCTTCAATCAAGTCTACGGTACGTTGCGCATCCAGGCCGGCTTCCGCACATTCCGCGGCCAAAACGGCGAGCTGACCCTGTGCCAGCGAGCCGTTACGTGAATCAACGACGTGAATTTTGCCGCGCGCGTTGGTTCGCGACGCGGCTAGGCACGCTGCATCGTAAGTGCCGCTCGAGCCGCTCATGACGTTGATTGAAACGACATCATCGAAATGGCTCGCCAGGAACTGGAACTGGCGGCGAAAGTCTCCAGGCGATGGTTGCGACGTCGTCGGATGATGAGGATTGTTCTCAAGTTCGTGATAGAACTCGTCGATCGTGATGCCGACCTTGTCGAGATAACCGTGCTCGCCAAACTGCACCCTGCACGGGACCATGTGAATATCCAGGCGCTCCATATCTGCATCGCTCATATCGGCCGCCGAGTCGACAATGACGGCAAAGCGCTTCTTGCGGCCGTGCGTCGCGTGTTGTTGCCGATGCATGTCGTCAGCTTTTTCGCCGCTGACCGAACCGAACTTGCGGGCCGTTTCGAAGACCTCCTCGGGCTCGTCGACGTGGATATGTACTTTCGCCTTGCGCTTGGAGCCGGCCAGCACCAGGGAGTCGCCGAGTTCGGTCAGCGCTTCGCGGAGCTTGCGGCGGTTGATGTCGGTGCCCGTTACCATGCATTCCGTGCAGAAGCGAAAGCGGGACTCGTTGTCGGCCTCGAGAAAGTCCGGCGGGGGTTCGATGTCCTGGGCGATAGAGATATCGGGCAGGGGCGCAATCGTGCCATCCCGCAAATAGCCGGCGATCCCGGCGACAAGCACTGCGAAGCCCTTGGCGCCGGCGTCGACGACGCCTGCTTTCCTCAGTACATCGAGCTGGTTCGGGGTATTGGCAAGTGCTTCCTCCACGCGCTCCAGCGCCTTGCCAATGACGTGTGGAAACTCGCCTTCTCTTACAGTCTGCACCTGGTGAGCAATGCTGTCCGCAAACGCAGCGATCACCGACAGGATAGTGCCTTCGCGGGGGTTCGATAGAGCATCGTGCGCGTAGGTGCTGCCTGCACTGACTGCTTTGCCAAAGGTGTACGTTGTGAAGCGCGTGATCTCGCCCGCCGAGTCGCTCATGCCCTGAAAAAACTGCGCGATGATTGCGCCGGAATTGCCGCGCGCGCCGTCCAGCAGCGCATCAGCCACGGCAGCCAGCATCGTGCCCAGGTGCTTCTCGCCGGACGCATTCAACGGTCCCAGCGCGGAACCGAGCGACAGGCTGAGATTCGTGCCGGTATCGCTGTCCGCGACCGGAAATACGTTGATCCGGTTGAGGAGTTCTTGCTCTGCAAGTACGCGGTGAATTCCGGAGGTGAGCGCTGCTGCCAGCGCCTTGCCGTCCATGTGCTTTGAAATTTCAGCCACAACAGTGTTCATCCAGCTCGTGTTAGCAGGCCCCAGCCTAGTCGCGCGGTAGCAGGAAGGTTGTGCCGTTCTGGCTCAGGACTACGCCGCCGGGTGTGATTTCCCGGACCAGCGGACCTTCGGCAAGCCGGGAGCCTTCCTTATGCTTGTTCATGTTGATGAACACAAAGCGGTCCTCAGCGACCTCGCTGTACACGTGAATGTCGACGTGAAGTTCGGGCAGCGAAACCAGGCCGTTGGCCTGCACTTCATGGATAGTCGGCAGTGCGGCCGTGTTGGTCGTCTCCGGAGTTGAGAGAATCGTCGGTGCAGGTGGATCGTCACGCACTGTCTCTACAGCGACCGGGCGCGGTTCGGCGCGTGCCGGTGCGTTTTGCCTGGCGGCCGCAACCTGTTGCGCAAATTCGTTAGTGCCCGCAGCGATGGGCTCTTCGCTGGCGACCGTGGCGGCTGGTTCTTCGAGCAGCACGCTATTCGCCGCCACCGCGGGCGGGGAGTTGGGTCTCAACAGCAGGCCGAGCAAAACGGCGAGGTTGATGGCTAACAAGGCGCCAAGGACCCAGAGCCAGCGCGGCGCGCTTTCGCGGCGGTCACTGGTCGGCACACCCGAAAATTCCGCCGACCCTTGTTGCTGCCGGTCCGTTTCCGATTTCTTCAAGGCGTCGAGTATGAATGACATCTCTTATTCCTGTGCCAGCCGCGGTGACGAGAGACGCGGCGTACCTTCCACCGCGAGCAACGAGTTGATAATAATCTGGGTCTGCTGTCCCGCAAGTCCGTCGACGTCGAGCCGATGGTCGCGTTGAAACGTCTGCACGATTTGCTCGAGCCCAGCGTCGAACAGGTCGGATTCCGGGTCTTCGCTCGCATAGCGGCCGTCGATAGCCGTCAGGCTGTTGCGGAGCCAGGTCACGTCGGCGCCCTGGGAGC
Organism: Chromatiales bacterium; assembly: GCA_004282875.1. GTDB lineage: Bacteria > Pseudomonadota > Gammaproteobacteria > Steroidobacterales > Woeseiaceae > UBA1847. The sequence goes on from SHLT01000001.1 coordinate 139,935, forward strand.
CGCGCCCGAGTGAGGTTGCCGCGCCAGTTGGCGGTCGCCACAGCAGCATGAAGTTGCCAAACCAGGCCTGCGTAATGTCAGCGACCGGATGCACGACGCGAACGCCGCCGATGGAGAGTTCGGCACTGTCGTCGATGATCGCGGTCAGGACGACTTCATGGCTGTTGCCGCTGTTGTCGACCAGCGTGAGAATCGCGGGGCGATCCATCTGGCGCAAGCCGGCCCAGGAACCCCGCTGGTAAAGGCAGGTCAGTCCGGCGTCAGCTGCCTGGCTACACCCGCTGCGCCCGCCGGCTCGGAATTCGAGACCCCAGGTCTCGAACAATGCCGCCAGTGCGTAGTCGGTGTTCGTCAGGTCAGCTGCGAGCTGCAGCTGTTCGTCGAGTGTCGGCACGGGCTCTGGTTCCGGCTCCAGCGCCGGTTCCGGTTCTGTGGCAGCTACCTCTACCACAACCGGTTGCGGTTCTGGCTGCACCTCGATTGTCTCGGGTTCTGCGGCAACAATTTCGGGTCGTGCGGACTTCTCCTGCTGCAGTACCGACCAGGCGCTGGCCGCGAGTAATGCGGCGCCGACCAGCCCGGCGGCGATCGCTGTTCGCCCGACCCAGCGTGATCGTTCCAGCTGGCCTTTGACTTCCGCGGCAGCCTGGCGGATCAGGCGCGCATTGATACGGCGTGATTCCTTCGCGTAGCCACCCAGGAGCGCCCGATCGCATATGACATTGATGAGCCGTGGTACGCCGTGTGACAAGCGAAACACTTCTTTCTTCGCGCCTGCATCGAAGACCTCACCGACCGCGCCTGCGACCTTGAGGCGATGCTCGATGTAGCTGGAGGTCTCCTCGCTCGTCAGTGGTTCGAGGTGGTAGCGCCCGGTTATGCGTTGCGCCAGCTGGCGCAGGTCATTGCGCGCCAGAAGCTCGCGCAATTCGGGCTGGCCAATCAGGATGATCTGCAGCAATTTCTGCTTCGCCGTTTCCAGGTTGGTAAGCAGGCGCACCTGCTCGAGTACGGCGGGGGAAAGATTCTGGGCTTCGTCGACAACGAGTATCGTGCGTCGTCCTTCCGCGTGGGCTTTGAGCAAATGCCGGTTGAGCGCGTCGGTAAGGGCCTTGACGCTACCCCTGTTGTGCAACACCTCGATATGCAGTTCCTCGCAGATCGTGGCGAGAAACTCGACGACCGACAATTGCGGATTCAGGACCACGGCAACGTCGGCGTTGTCTGGCATGCGATTGAGAAGCAGGGAACGGACGAGCGTTGTCTTGCCGGTGCCAACTTCGCCAGTCAGCTGAATGAAACCGCCACTCTCGGTAACGCCATAGACCAGGTGCGCGAGTGCTTCTCCGTGGCGCTCGCTCAGAAACAGGTAACGCGGATCGGGCGTTATCGAAAACGGTTTCTCATTCAGTCCATAAAAACTGGTGTACATGGATTGGTCTCATTTCCTTGCTGGTAGCCAGCCGGACCGCTGATTCTACCCTAAGGAGCCGCTCATCAGCGACGGTCGAGTGTCCGGGCGCGACCGAGCACGTCGGCACCAAAGCGGTCGCGGATGGCGTCCACCGTCTTGTCGACACCGGTTGCGGCGCTCTCGGCTGCGAACAGGTCGGGCTGCGTGGCCGGTGCAAGGTCGCTGCCGCCGACGCCGAGCAGGCGGATTTTCGCCCCGGGGTTGCGGGCGAGCCAGGCGCTTAGCAGGTCACGTGCAACGGCATAAATCGAGTCGGTCCCGCTCACGGCCGGCTGTGCCTTTCGCTGGCGTGTAAAGGTCTTGAAGTCCGACTGTCGAATCTTGATCTGCACGGTGCCCGCAGCCAGCCCGGCCTTTCGCAAGCGGCTTGCGGTGCGTTCCGTCAGGCGCAATAGCTCGCGCTCCATGGCATCGATCCTGGTGAGGTCCTCATCGTAGGTTTCCTCGGCGCTGATCGACTTTTCGGCGCGCGAGGGTACGACCGGGCGATCGTCGATGCCCGAAGCGCGTTCGCGAGTCTTGCGCGTAAAACGCCCGAATACGGGCTCGAGTACGCGGTCTTCGGCCAGCCTGAGATCCCGGACCGTGCTGATCGCGGTGCCCTCGAGGCGCTTTAGCGTCTCGCGGCCGATTCCCGGAATGACGGCAACCGGCAGCGGATCGAGCCTGGCCGAGTAGTCGTCCGGCAAGACGACCGTCAGTCCATCGGGCTTGTCGAGATCGGACGCGATCTTGGCCACCAGCTTGTTCTGCGCAACGCCGACGGAGGCGGTCAGGCAGGTTTCGGTCTGGATTTTTTCCTTTATTGCCCGCGCAATGTCGAGCGGAGTACCGAACAGGGCGACGCTGGCGGTGACGTCGAGAAACGCCTCGTCCAGCGAAAGCCCTTCGACCAGCGGCGTGAAGCTGTGAAAGATCTCAAATATCTGCCGGGATACGGACTTGTAGTGCGCCATGCGCGGCCGCACGCGAAGCAACCCGGGACACCGCCGGAGCGCGTCGCGCATCGGCATCGCCGAGTGGATACCAAACTCGCGTGATTCGTAGCTTGCTGCCGCGACAACACCGCGGTTGGTCGTGCCGCCAACAACGAGCGGCTTGCCGCGCAACTCCGGGTTGTCGCGCTGTTCGACGGACGCATAGAACGCGTCCATATCAACATGCAGAATGCTGCGTGCTGATGCAGCCACGATTACTTGCCGCGTTCGACGATGTACCGCGCCAGCCACACGAGCGGCGCCGCCGTTTCGCCGAAGATGCCAAGGTTCGCGATGGCGCTTTGCAGTAGCTCCTCGCAGCGTTTGCGGGACGCATCAATGCCGAACAGGGCGGGATAAGTAGCCTTGGCGAGCCTCGCATCCGAACCGGACGGCTTGCCGATGACGTGGGTTTCGCCTTCGATATCCAGAATGTCATCCTGGATTTGAAAGGCCACGCCAATGTCCTTCCCGAAGTCGTCCAGGGCTGCAGCCTGCGCACGGTCGAGGCCTTCCCGCAGCAGGCATGCCGATACGATGGCGGCATGAATCAACGCGCCGGTTTTCAGGGAATACATGTGTTCGAGTTCAGCGGCGCTCAGCGTCTTGCCTTCCGCGGCCAGGTCGATCGACTGGCCACCGGTCATGCCGACCGAACCGCAGGCGCCGGCGATCAGGCGGACGAGCGCAGCCCTGGCGTCCGCGCTTGCCTGATCGATGCCCGTGAGCACGGCAAACGCCAGTGGCTGCAGCGCGTCGGCAGCAAGAATTGCCGTCGCTTCATCGTACTGGATATGAACCGTCGGCTGGCCGCGGCGCAGGTCGTCGTCATCCATCGCCGGCAGGTCGTCATGCACCAGGGAAAAGGCGTGGATCAGTTCGATGGCGACGGCCGGCCCGTCGAGAAGGTCAGGGGCAACGCCCAGGCATTCGCCGGTTGCGTAGACGAGCAATGGACGCACGCGTTTACCGCCGTTGAACACCGCATAGCGCATTGCATCGTGCAGGCGCTGAGGCGCGACCGCCGGCGGCGGCAGTGCCGCATCCAGCCGGGCATCGACGCGTTCCTGGTAAGCGGCTATGCGCTGGCTGAAATCCTGGGACAACGTGCTGATTCCTGCTTCATCGGGGCATGTAGCCTACACGGAAACGAGGCTCTGTGCGCGTGCCGGGCTGGGCTATAATTCGCGTCCTTTGCACACATTTCGAAGGACCATCCGGCAATGCAGGGAACGGCGATCGCACAGCCGAATATCGCGCTGATCAAATACTGGGGCAAGCGCAACACGAAGCGCAATCTGCCTGCGGTAGGCTCGATTTCGATTACGCTACGTGAGCTGTTTACGCGGATGCACGTCAAGTTCGATGCGTCACTGGCGGCCGACACACTCATCGTAAACGGCACGCCGGACAACGCGATGTTGCCGCGGCTGGCGTCCTGCCTCGATCGTATTGCAGGGCCCGATCGCCATCGTGCACGCATTGCAAGCGACTGCAATTTTCCGATCGCGGCCGGCCTTGCCTCGTCCGCATCGGCATTCGCTGCCATTACGGTGGCCGCTGCTGCGGCTGCGGGCAAGGAGTTCGGCCAGGACTCCCTGGCAAGCCTTGCCGGACAAGGGTCGGGATCGGCGGCGCGTTCACTTTTCGGCGGATTCGTCGAATTGAAAAACATGGACGACGATATTCGCTGTGCCACGATACTGGACGCGGCTGCCTGGCCGTTATCGGTGATTGTTGCGATTACCGAGAAAGGGCCGAAGGCGGTCGGGTCGACCGAGGCCATGGACATCAGTCGCAGGACATCGCCGTTCTATTCGGCCTGGATAGAGCAACAGGACGAGGATCTCGCAACGGCGCGCGCTGCTATCGCCCGGCGCGACTTCGAACAGCTCGCCGCTATCAGTGAACACAACTGTCTCAAGATGCACTCGATTATGTGGGCGTCCCGGCCACCGCTCGTCTACTGGAACGCAGCGACCCTTCGGTGCCTGGAAACGCTGCGGCATTTGCAGCGTCAGGGTCTCGGCGTGTTCTTCACGATTGATGCCGGGCCGCAGGTAAAAGCCGTATGTCTGCCCGAGCATGCAGGAGAGGTGGCGGATGCGTTACGGGGGACCGCAGGTGTCACCGAGCTGATGACCACCGGGCTCGGTGAGGGCGCGCGCCTGGAGAACACTGCGTGACGACTGTTGCGAGTGCCCCGGGAAAGATCGTGTTGTCGGGCGAGTACGCAGTGCTGTCCGGCGCACCGGCGATCTGTATGGCGGTACAACGCCGGGCCATTGTGACCATTACCGACAGTCCGGGTGCGGAGGGAGCCATAACCACACCGGGGTACGCTGGTGTCGACGCCACTGCGATTATCGACACAGTCGGCACCAAGTGGCGGCAGGCCCGGAACGTCGAACTCGACACGCGTGCGTTTTCGGAGCAAGGGAACAAGATCGGACTGGGTTCGAGTGCGGCACTCGTCGTCGCGCTCCTGGCCGCACTGGAAAACTCGAGCGATGTCTTTGCCGCCGCGCTCGAGGCGCACCGCAGATTTCAAGGCGGGGCGGGAAGTGGTGTTGATGTCGCGGCCGCCGTGCACGGCGGGCTGATCGAATATGAGATGCAATCCGCGAACGTACGATCGCTTGGCTGGCCCGAGGGCCTGGCGATGCGCGTTCTGTGGACAGGCGTTGCAGCCAGTACCAGTGCCAAGCTGGACAAGCTGGCGGCCACCCGGGAGCGACCGTCACGCGCGGCCCTCGGGGAGAGTGCGGAACACATGGCGAAGGCCTGGCGTCGCCGCAATGCCGAGGACATACTGGCCGGGTATGCCGCTTACATTGACGTGCTGCGGCAGTTCAGCCTTGACCACGATCTCGGCATATTTGATGCTGGTCATGATGAATTGACGGATGCAGCACTTGTCGAAAACCTCGTTTACAAACCTGCCGGCGCCGGAGGCGGCGATATCGGTGTGCTGTTTGGCCTGGACCCGGCAGCGCTGGATACCTTTATCGAGGAACACAGACACTTGATACACGACGTCGTCGCTTGCGAGCTGGATCCCGCCGGCGTGCGCCTGGAATCCGCATGAACGATTCCCGAATTTCCGGCCTGTATCGGCTCGGTGTTGCGGAACGCATCGCGAAGCTCGAAGAGCTGGGATGGTTGACCCCTGCCGACGCGGCGCGCCTGCGAGATGGCCGTCATATCCTGTCGACAGCCGCGGCCGACCACATGATCGAGAACGTGATCGGCGTATTCGGCCTGCCACTGGCCATTGCCCCGAACTTCATCGTCAACGGCCGCGAGCATATCGTGCCGCTGGTCGTCGAAGAGCCATCGATTACGGCCGGTCTGAGCGCGGCGGCGGCGATGGCGCGCAAGTCCGGCGGTTTCGACGTCACCAGCGACAGCTCGCTGCTCATCGGGCAGGTGCATGTGACCGACATGGCTGATGTTGACCACGCGATTGGCGCGGTGCGTGGCGCGAAGGCCACGCTGATCGAAGCGGCAAACGCCGTGCATCCGCGCCTTGTGGAGCGCGGTGGCGGCGTGCGCGATATCGAGGTGCGTCTGTTTGCGCTAAGCGACGGCAGGCCGCTGCTTGCGGTTCATGTGGTCGTTGATACCTGCGATGCCATGGGTGCCAACCTTGTGAACTCTGTCTGTGAAGCGATTGCGCCCGAAGTGGCCGACCTGTGCAATGGTCGTGTCGCACTGCGGATTATTTCCAACCTCGCGGACCGATCCTTATTCACTGCGCGCGTACGCTACACGCTGTCGGCCGAAGAGCGCGATGCCATTGTCACGGCAAACGACATTGCCTGCGTTGACCCGTACCGGGCCGCCACGCACAACAAAGGTGTGATGAACGGCGTCGACGCCCTCGCCATCGCGACGGGGAACGACTGGCGGGCCATCGAGGCCGGGGTCCATGCCCATGCTGCCGCTGCGGGCCGCTACGAGGCGCTGACCCGTTGGCAGGTCGATGCGGACGGCATGCTCGTCGGCGAAATCAAGCTACCGCTCAAGGTCGGCACGGTCGGCGGTACGCTGGCGAACAATCCAGCCGCAGCCCTCGGTCTTGCGTTGACGGGCGTGGAGAATGCGCGGGAGCTCGCCGAACTGATGGCGGCGGTCGGCCTGGCCCAGAACTTCGCTGCCTTGCGCGCGCTCGCGACCAGCGGTATCCAGGCCGGTCACATGAAACTGCATGCGCGGAGTCTGGCCGCATCTGCCGGCGCACCCGACGCGCTTTTTGATGTCGTTGTCGAACAGCTCATCGACAGTGGCGAGGTCAAGGCGTGGAAGGCTCGGGAAATCATCGCGGCGCTGCAGGCTGACGACACCGGGCACGAGGCGGCGGGTGCAAGCGCAGCGGGCAAGGTTATTCTGCTGGGCGAGCATGGTGTCGTGTACGGTCGGCATGCGCTGGCACTGCCGATTCCCGATGCCGTGCGCGTGACGCTGGTCGAAGCGGATGCACTTATCCATGATTTGCCCGAAGAGTTTGTCGACTGCCTGTTGCAGGAACTCGGCACGCAAGATGTCGGGGTTCGCATCGTGGTTGACTCGCAGTTGCCGTTCGGCAAAGGACTGGGTTCGTCAGCCGCGATTGCCGTGGCGATCGCGAGGGCGTTCAATGCCCATCTGGATTTGGGTCTCGATGACGAACGCATCAACGAAGTCGCGTTTGCGAGCGAGAAGCTCGCTCACGGAACGCCGTCGGGGATCGACAATACACTGTCCACCTATGCGCAGCCGATGCTGTTCAGCAAACGTGACGGGCTGCAAATAGAATTCCTCGAACTCGACCAACTGCCGCCGCTGCTCATCGCCTGGGGAGAGGAGACCGGGAAGACGAGTGACCTGGTGGCCGCGGTACGTGCAGGGCGCGAGCGATCACCGGCGCAGTTCGACAGCGTGTTCGATCAGATGGATGCGCTGAGTCGTACCGGCGCGGATGCGTTGCGTACTGGAAACTGGGGGGAACTTGGGGTGGCGATGAATCTCTGCCACGGTTTGCTGAACGCAATCGGTGTATCGACGCCGGACCTCGAACGCATGGTTGCGCTCGCGCGGCAGAGCGGCGCCGTGGGTGCGAAACTCACGGGCGCAGGCGGTGGCGGATCGATTGTTGCCCTGTGTCCGCAAGGAACCAGCGAGGTCAGGGCTGCAATGCGCGCCGCCGGTTACCAGACACTGGTGCTGACGAATGAGGACACTAATTGAACGACCAGCACAGAATCGTCTCGTCGGAAAGCGAAGAACTAATTCTCGTCGACAGGGACGACAACGAGATAGGCTATGCGTCAAAGGCCGACGCGCATGACGGCGCGGGAATCCTGCACCGCGCCTTTTCCCTGTTCCTTTTTAATGAGGCAGGAGAGTTGTTACTGCAACAACGCGCTCCGTCGAAACGCTTGTGGGGCGGATTCTGGTCGAATAGCTGTTGCAGCCATCCGCGGCGCGGTGAATCGCTGGCCGTGGCCACCTCGAGACGGCTGCTTGATGAGCTAAATTTCGAAGCCGAACTCGAATATGTTTATCGATTCTGCTACGTCGCGCCGTTCGGCGATGCCGGGTCGGAAAACGAGCTGTGTCATGTTTTCCTGGGCCGAGCCGGCAGCGAGATTCGCCCCAACGACAGCGAAATAGCCGGTATTCGATACCTGACCGGGACTGCGCTAGCAGAGGAGTTCGAACGGTATCCGGACCGATTTACGCCCTGGTTCAAACAGGAGTGGCAGGAGCTGAACAGGAATTACGCGGAGCAGCTGGCTCGCTACTGCGCGCCTTAGGCGATGTACTTGTAGTACTCGATGCCGAGGTCGGCGAAGTGGCGCTCGTCGCAGCCACCGACCCGTTCGATAACAAACTCGTTGTTCGGCACGTAGTCGAGACCGGCAACGCGCCGCCCGTCGTGCAGGGCTTTGTACTGGTCAAAGGAAAGATCGACTGCAAACTGCATGGCCTCGCCAAAGCGAATCTTGCGGGTCGCTTCCTGCCAGCCCTCGGCCATGAAGAACGGAATGACTTCGGCTGCGTCGCCGCTGCCGTAACCAAGCGTCAGCACCTCCTGGCCCACTTCGAGCGAGTTCTCGTCCAGTGCCTGCTCGAATCCGGCTGCCATCCATGCGGGTAGCGCCGCCGTGTAAAGATTGCCGAGATCCAGCATGGTGTCGCTGCCGAGCTTCATCTTGTCGAGAATTTCGCGACGGAAGTGGCGCGATGCGCGGAACGCACGCAGTGCCGCCATCGTCATCGGGTAAGCCTCATAACTCAGCGTGTCGGGCTGGGCGAGACGAGCCACTTCGGGCTTGGACGTCATTTCCTTGAGCATTAGCTCAACATCAATGCCGGCTTCATAGCAATAGGATGCGAGTTCTGCCTTGTCCTCGCCATTGCCATGGCCCAGTGCGAAAAGGTACGAAACCGCCCAGCCTGTTTCCGGCATGCGGCGATACGGACGATGCATGAATACAGCGCGCAGTGACCGCAAGTACTTGCTCGGGTTGAGTTCGCGCTTGTCATACATGTCCTGCAGCGCGTGCAGCGTCTCGTCGATATAGCAGGTTGTCGAGTACTTGCCGTTGAATACCGGAAAGTCCTGGACCTGGTGCGTCTCGGAGCGGTCCTGCCCGCAGAAACGCGCCATCGGCTTGCGGAAGTCCATGATGCGGTAATCAGATGCCGAGCCCGAACCAACCAGGTCGACGACGGCCAGTTTCGGATCTTCCTCGAGCAGCATCGCAACGGCGCCGGCTCCCTGGGTAGGTTCACCCGAGCTGCCCCGCGCGTATTCGGCGATATCGGCGCAGACAACGATCGCCTGGCTGCCGGCACCATCGAGCGCAAGGTGTCGGATGGCGCCCTTCATACCGTAGACGCCGCCGAGGCAGGCGTGCTTGAACTCCGGGACCTCGCAGCTGCGAGAAATGGGCGGTTTGCCGCGTGAGACCAGTGCCTCATCGACCATGCCC
>SHLT01000042.1 GCA_004282875.1 Chromatiales bacterium
TCGAGAGCATGGACGCCGAGTTCCTGATGCTCGACTTTGAAGACGATGAAGACGGTGCCGGCGAAGGCGGTTACGCCAAGGTGATGAGCGAGGAGTTCATCAAGGCCGAGATGGAACTGTTCGCCGAACAGGCCAAGGACGTCGACATCATCATTACGACGGCGTTGATCCCGGGCAAGCCCGCACCGAAGCTGATTACGGCCGAAACGGCTCGCTCCATGAAAGACGGCAGCGTCATCGTCGACCTTGCCGCCGAGCAGGGCGGTAACTGCGAACTCACGGTACCGGGCGAAGTTGCCAAGGACAGTGGCGTAACGATCATCGGCTACACCGATCTGCCCAGCCGGCTTGCCGCACAGTCGAGCCAGCTGTACGCGACCAACCTGCGTCACCTGCTGACCGATCTCACGCCGGAAAAAGACGGCAACATCGTCGTCGACATGGAAGACGAGGTCATTCGCGGTACAACCGTTTGTAAAGACGGGGAGACAACCTGGCCGCCACCCGCGCCAAAACTGTCGGCAGCACCGCCCAAGGCGGCGCCGGCACCGGAGCCGGTGGTGAAGGAAGAGAAACCGAAGTCGTTTGTCGGCCCAGCCATCGGCATGGCGGTCGCCGGCATTGCGTTGCTCGGACTCGGTGCCGTCGCACCGGCGTCGTTCATGGCGCACTTCACGGTCTTCGTGCTCGCCTGTTTTGTCGGTTACATGGTGATCTGGAACGTCACGGCTGCGTTACATACGCCGCTCATGAGTGTGACGAACGCCATCTCCAGCATCATCGTGATCGGTGCGCTGATGCAGATCAGTTCCGAAAACCCACTGACGATGTGGATCGCGGCGGTGACGGTTGGCATAACCAGTATCAATATTGCGGGCGGATTCGCGGTAACGCGTCGCATGCTCGAAATGTTCAGGAAGTGAGGTCGACATGATTAACGCTGGAATAGTAACCGTGTCGTACATCATCGCGACCATTCTCTTTATCCTGGCCCTCGGTGGTCTTTCCAACCAGGAAACCGCACGTCGCGGTAACTGGTACGGCATCATCGGTATGGCTATTGCGCTGATTGCGACCGTACTCGGCGTCGTTACCGCGCAGTACACGATCTTGCTGGTCGCCCTGCTTATCGGCGGCAGCATCGGTTTGTTTGCAGCCTCGCGTGTGCAAATGACGCAGATGCCCGAGCTCGTCGCCATCCTGCACAGCCTCGTGGGTGTCGCAGCCGTCGCGGTGGGCTACGTAAACTTCATGGATCCGACGCACAATCTTGTCGGGGTCGAGCTGACCATCCATGACATTGAGACCTACCTCGGCATCCTGATCGGTGCCGTGACGTTCTCGGGTTCGGTCATCGCCTTCGGCAAACTGTCGGGCCGCATCACGGGCAACCCTTTGATCCTGCCCGCTCGGCATTGGCTGAACCTCGGCCTGCTGATCGCAGCGATCTGGTTCGGACGCGAGTTCGTGCTGCAGTCGCACGCGGGCGGTGGCATGGAGCCACTGATCATCATGACCGTGGTCGCCCTGCTGTTCGGTATCCACATGGTTATGGCCATTGGTGGCGCCGACATGCCGGTCGTTGTCTCGATGCTCAACAGCTACTCGGGCTGGGCGGCTTCGGCAACGGGCTTCATGCTCGGCAACGACCTGCTCATCGTCACGGGCGCGCTCGTGGGTTCGAGTGGTGCCATCCTGAGTTACATCATGTGTCGCGCGATGAATCGCAAGTTCCTTGCTGTCATTGCCGGTGGCTTCGGTACCGGCGGCGGCGCTGCGGCGAAAGGTGGTGGTGAGGACCAGGGCGAAGTGGTTCCGATCGATCCGCTCGAGACGGCCGAGCTGCTGGCCAACGCCAAGGAAGTGATGATCATCCCGGGTTACGGCATGGCTGTCGCCCAGGCACAGCACACGGTGTTCGAGATCACGCGCACGCTACGAGAGAAAGGCGTCAATGTGCGCTTCGGCATTCACCCGGTTGCGGGCCGGATGCCCGGGCACATGAACGTACTGCTCGCCGAGGCCAAGGTGCCGTATGACATCGTGTTCGAGATGGACGAAATCAACGAGGACTTCCCCGATGTCGACGTCTCTGTTGTCATCGGCGCGAACGACATTGTTAATCCGTCTGCGTTGACCGACCCTGACAGCCCGATTGCCGGCATGCCGGTCCTGGAGTGCTGGAAAGGTACAACTTCGATCGTCTTGAAACGCAGTATGGCAACGGGTTATGCCGGTGTGCAAAATCCGCTGTTCTTCCTCGATAACACGCGCATGTTGTTTGGCGACGCGAAGGCGACGCTCGACGAGGTCCTGAAGAACATCTAGACAAGGTTTTAAAGCGCGTCTAAATGCTGTAATAATGCGAGCATAAGCTATGGAGACGCTTATGCTCGCTGGACTGTCACGCGACATATCGCAGCAGGTTCTCAGGACCGACGTTGCGGGAATGCCTCTCGAGTGGATTGACTACCGCGAAGCGGTACGCCTCTACCACGCCGAGCAGGTAGCGTACGACTGCGGCACACGACTTTACTCGGTCTTCGGCGGCTACTCGTCCATCGACGGCAATCGTAGCCGCATCGACGTCAACTCCATCATCGCGACGCACGGCACGAGCAAGAGCCTCTCGCGTAATCGCGACAAATACACACCGCCGCTGAATAACCGTACGCTGTTCAAGCGCGACGCCAATCTCTGCCTCTACTGCGGCATGCGCTACATGACGCGTGACCTGACGCGCGATCACATCACGCCCGTGTCGCAGGGCGGTAGCGATACCTGGAATAACGTTGCGACCGCCTGCCGCCGCTGCAATAACTACAAAGGCGGCCGCACGCCGGAACAGGCGGCGATGGAGCTGATCGCCGTGCCGTTTACGCCGAACTACGCCGAGTATATTTATCTCAAGGGACGGCGCGTGCTTGCCGACCAGATGCAGTACCTGCTTGCGCACATTCCGCGGTCCAGTCCCCTGCATGCGCGCCTGAGCGGGCATCTCGCGAACGGCGAGGAGATCGTGGAAGTCCATTTCCATGATTAGCTGCGGCAGCTCCTAGGTGCAGTACCTGATCGACGCCTCCGTGTACGTGTTTCGGGCGTACTACTCGATGCCCGAGGACATGGTCGACGATGCGGGCAATCCCATTAATGCGTTCTACGGCTTCGCGCGCTTCATCGGCGATTTCATGGAGCAGGTCACGCCCGAATACGTGGCTGTGCTGTTCGACGAAAGCCTGTCCAAGTCGTTTCGCACGGAAATCTACCCGGAGTACAAGGCCAACCGTGACCCGGCGCCGCCCGAACTGAAGCGCCAGTTCGCACAATGCCGGCGCTACGTGCGCGCCATGGGTTTGCTCGAACACGCCAGTCCGCGTTACGAGGCCGACGACCTGATCGGTACGCTGGTTGAGCACGGCCGGCGCAATGGACGTCCCTCGACCATCGTAAGTCGCGACAAGGACCTAACGCAGTTGCTGACCAAAGAAGACGTGTTCTGGGACTTCGCCGGCAAGGGGAAGCTGGGTTACGAGCAGATACCGGACTCGTTCGGCGTCTGGCCCGAGCAGATCGCGGACTTCCTGGCGCTGGCCGGTGATGCCGTCGACAACATCAAGGGCGTACCGGGCGTTGGCAAGAAGACAGCCGAAAAACTTCTGCAGCACTTCGGCAGCCTTACACACATCTATGACAACCTCGATCGTGTTCACGAAGTGAACGTGCGCGGCGCAAAGACACTGGGCGCGAAGCTGGAAACGCATCGCGACGATGCGATGCTGGCCCGTCAACTGACGGGTATTGCGTGTGACGCCCCAATCGACGATGCCGAGGCGGCGATGCAGCCGTCCGCACCGAGCCTCGGTGAGGTCAACGCGCTTTTCGATGAAGCCGGCATTGGCACGGCACTGCGCCGCCAGGCTGAGAGGTTGTCGGACATCTACCGCCACTGAGCGCCATGCTGGCGTGCACCCATGTGATCAGTGAATCACAGTCAATTCCGCAGGGGAATTCGGGATAACCCTAGTAATACTGCGGGTGCCGGTTGTGGTGTTATAGACACAGGGCTGCGACCGGTGGACGTCAATGACCGTTACCTCGGACCAGATCCGCGCTTTCGTCGTTCCTGTGGAAAGCCTCCGCAGGGCCTGTCCCCCACTTGCGGCCCAAACCAGCCCGGCCGACGCTGCGCCGACAGCCGCGAGTTTTCTTAGCCAGGAACGCGCTATCGAGGCGCTGCGCTTCGCCTTCCAGGTCGATCGAGACGGCTACAACGTTTTTGTCCTGGGGCCCGTGGGCAGCCACCGGCACGTCCTCGCGCAGGAGCTCGCCGGGGAGCGGGCGCGGCAACAGGGCGCCCCGCCGGACTGGTGCTACGTCAACAATTTTGCGAACCCCGAGAAGCCACGTGCACTGCGCCTGCCGGCAGGCCGCGGCACGGGCTTTCGCGACGACATGCAGAACCTGGTCGAGGAAGCGCGCTTCGCGATTCCGGCCGCGTTCGAGGAAGAGGACTATCGCAACCAGCTCAAGGCGCTGGAGCAGGAGTCGCAGCAGGAGGTCAAGGCGCAATGGCAGAGCCTCAAGGAGCTTGCGGCTGCGGACGGCATCTCGGTCCTGCAGACGCCATCGGGATACGTGCTCGCGCCGGTTCGCGACGACAAGGTAATAGACGACGAAGAATTCGACGAGCTGCCGGCGAAAGAACGCAAACGCATCCAGGCGGCGATCAAACAACTGAGCGAAGAGCTGCAGTCGCGCATCGAGCACATGCCGGCGCTGCGCAAGAATCACCACGAGCGACTTCGCGAGCTGAATCAGGAAGTCACGGCGCACACCGTCAAGGTCCTGCTCGAGGACCTCAAAGGCAAGTACGCTGACCTGCCCGAGATACTTGCCTACCTCGACAACGTGCAGCAGGACATGATTGAGAACGCGAGGGCATTCAGGGAAACCGACGGTCCCAGCCTGCCATTCCTGGCCCAGGATCCCTCGTCAGTTTTCGAAGCGTACGAAGTAAACCTGGCGGTCAGTAATGAGGCCGGGGCGTCCGCGCCGGTTATCTATGAGGCCAACCCGGGATATACCAACCTGATCGGCAAGGTCGAGCACCGCGCCGAGATGGGTGCGCTCGTAACGGACTACCGCATGATACGCGCGGGCACCTTGCTGCAGGCAAACGGTGGTTACCTGTTGCTCGATGCGCACCGCGTACTGACGCGGCCGTTTGTCTGGGAGGCACTGAAGCAGTGCCTGTTCGCGAAGCAGGTACGCATCGAATCACCGGCCGAAACACTGGGCTTCGTCAGCACGACCTCGCTGAAACCGGAGCCCGTGCCGCTGAACGTCAAGATCGTGATCATCGGCGAGCGCTGGCTGTACTACTTGCTGAGCATGTATGACAAGGAGTTCAACGAGCTCTTCAAGATCGCGGCCGACTTCGACGACGATGTCGAGCGCTCGGCGGACAACGTCGATGCCTATGCGAGGCTAATTTTCCATCGTATCGACGCGCACAAGCTGCTGCCCTTCAGCGACAGCGCGGTGCAGCGCATCGTGGAGGAGCGTGCCAGGCACGCGGGCGACAGCGAACGGCTGTCAACGCACATACAGTCTCTCGATGACCTGCTCGTCCAGGCGGACCACTGGGCACGGCAACGCGAAGCGGTCCGGGTCGATACCGACGACGTCACCGCGGCGCTCGAAGGCAGCGAACGGCGCTTCAAGCGCGTACAGCAACGCATTGTCGACGCGATTCAGCGCGACACCTTGCTCATCGACACGTCGGGGAGCTGCGTCGGACAGGTAAACGGACTGTCCGTCATTGATCTTGGCAATTATCGCTTCGGCCATCCGGTCCGCATCACGGCAACGACCCGGGTCGGCACCGGCGACGTGGTCGATATCGAGCGCGAAGTTGAGCTGGGTGGCGCCATTCATTCGAAAGGCGTCATGATTCTGTCCTCGGCACTATCATCGCGCTACGCGCCCGAGGTGCCGTTGTCGCTGCACGGCAGTATTGTGTTCGAACAGTCATACGGTGGTGTCGACGGCGACAGTGCCTCGGTCGCCGAGCTTTGCGCCTTGCTGTCCTCGATTTCCGAGGTGCCGATCCGACAAAGCCTCGCCTGCACCGGGTCGATTAACCAGCTGGGCCGCGTACAGGCTGTTGGCGGCGTCAACGAGAAGATCGAGGGGTACTTCGAAATCTGCCGTCAACGCGGCCTCGATGGGACGCACGGTGTGGTCGTGCCGTACGACAACGTTAAACACCTGATGCTGCGTGAAGAGATCGTCGATGCCGTGAAGGCGAAGCGTTTCTCGATTTACGCCGTGCGGCATCTCGACGAGGCACTGGCAATTCTGACCGGCAGTGAGCCTGGCCAGAGAGATGCACAGGGCCAATTCCCGCAAGGCACGGTGAATCGCAAGGTAGAGGAGCGTCTCATCCGGTATGCGACCAAGCGGCGGGAGTTTTCGGATAGCGCTGGAAATCATGAAAAAGCAGAATGAAGGGCGGTTGATCATTCTCGCGGTCACCGAGAGGAGCCCGCTGCCCGCACTCTGGCGCGTCGTGACAGAACACCTGGAAAACCCGCACGACGAGGTGGTTACGTTCTTGTTACGTGACGACCGCTGGCAGCGAGCGGCCAGCCTGCCGTTCACGCGAGAGGTTTCGCGAATCAGCGGGCGACACACAAATTTCACGCAATGGCGGGCAGACCAGATTGACGACGAGGCGGCATTGCGCCTGGCGCAACAGTTGCAGCGGCTCGCGAGCGAGGCCAAGCAGCGCGTTGTATTCGAGGTGCTTCCGGAACGCAACGTCGAAAATATTCTTGAAGAACGCAGCATTACGGCCGACGTACTCATCGCGTCTGCCGAACTCAAGCGTCGTCCAGTCTACGCGAAGCTCGTGGAGCTCCGCTGCCGGCTGTTGTTCGTGGATTCCGAGGAGTGAATTAATGAGCAAAAGTACGCCCACACAGCCGCCCCGGCGGCATGACCGGCTCCTGGGAGAGCATCAACACGATACCTACAAGCAGCGCGGCCAGCTCAAGGGCCCCGCGCACTGCCGCAAGTGTGGCGCCGTCTACGGCAAGGGCCGGTGGGCGTGGGGCGACCAGGATCGCGAACATACCCACGCTGTGTTGTGCAGTGCGTGCAGCCGCATCGCCGACAACTACCCGGCCGGGGAGCTCATGCTGTCCGGCGACTTCATCGATCGCCATGAACAGGAGATTCTGAATCTCGTGCGCAATGTCGAGTCGGTGGAAAACAGTGAGCATCCTCTGAACCGGATCATGAAGATCGGGCCCTCGAAAGAGGGCATACTGATCACGACGACCGACATTCATTTGCCGCGGCGTATCGGCACAGCGCTGAGGAGCGCCTGGGAAGGTGAACTCGATATTCACTTCGATGACGGGGCGAACTTCACCCGTGTCCGATGGCAGCGGGACTGAGCGGTCACCGAGACGACTGAACGGGCAGATCGATGCCGGACTGGGCAGCAATCCTGGAGGACCTTGGCGTCGCGGGTGAAACACCGCGACCGGTAAGCGGTGGCGATATCAGCGCTGCGTGGCGTGTTGGCGACCTGTTCCTGAAGACGGGACCCGAGTCGTCATTCGACATGTTCAGTGCCGAGGCCGAGGGGCTTGCCGAACTGGCCGCGGCCGGGGCCGTTAGGGTGCCGGGCGTCGTGGCCTGTAATACGGTAACTGGTACCGCATTTATTGCGGCACAGTGGTTGGAGCTCGGTCGCGCGACGCGCGAGACCGAGGCGCGCCTTGGCAAGGGGCTTGCCAGGCTGCACCAGGTGACGCGAGATCGTTTTGGCTGGCATCGCGATAACACCATCGGCCTGACGCCGCAGCACAACGACTGGTCCGACGACTGGGTGACGTTCTTCAAGGAACAACGCCTCGGCTTTCAGCTCGAGCTGGCCGCGAAAAACGGCTTCACGGGCGACCTCCAGGCACAAGGTGCGCGCCTGCTAAAGCGCCTGCCTGTGTTCTTCGAGGGCTACGCGCCGCGCCCGGCACTGCTGCATGGCGACCTCTGGGGCGGCAACTGGGGAAGCTGTGACGGCGAACCCGTGATTTTCGACCCGGCCGTCTACTACGGCGATCCCGAATCCGATCTGGCGATGACGCGCTTGTTCGGTGGTTTCGGACCGGCATTCTACGAGGCTTACGCCACGCTCATGCCGCCGGCTTCGGGTTCCCACGATCGCAGCGATCTGTATCAGCTGTATCATGTTCTCAATCACCTGAACCTGTTCGGCAGCGCGTACCTGGGCCGGGCACAGGAACTGATGGGCAGACTTCTGTAGGAACACATCATGAACACCCGTGTACTTCTCGCCGTCATTGTTACGACGATGTTTGCGGCCTGCGAACGGCCGGCCGTGGACTTCAAGGCCAAGGGTGCCGGACTACTGGCACCGTTTAAGACAGAACTCAAAAGTGCGTTGATGCAAGGGATGGAGGCTGGTCCCGTCGAAGCGATCAGCGTCTGCAGCGTCGAGGCGCCGGGAATCTCGGCGAGACTGTCTGTCGATGGCGTCGTGATGGGACGCAGCAGCCACAAGCTCCGCAACTACAACAACGCAACGCCGGAGTGGCTGGCGCCGGTCCTGCGCGCATATGCCGACGGCTCAACGGGTCTCGAGCCCATTGCCCTGTCGATCGAGGAGGGCCGCATGGGCTATGCCGAGCCGATTATGGTGCAGCCGATGTGCCTGGCCTGCCATGGCGAATCCCTGGCGCCGGACATCGCCGCCAAGATCAGTGAGGCGTATCCGGACGATCAGGCCACGGGTTTCAAGGCCGGCGACTTCCGTGGCGTGTTCTGGGTGGAGTTTCCCGAATACTAGTGGACGGCTAGGCGGGAAAGTCGGTCGGGTCGCCCGACTCGTCGACCTCGTAGGCTTCGCCCAGGAAGTCCTCTTCGAAGACATACAGCGTTGTGCCCTCGGGCGCCGTAATGGCGACGTAGGCGCCTTCGTAGCCAGGAAATTTTTCGAACGCGAACCCGCGTTGCGCAAGGAGCGCCATCAGGCCCTGGCGATCGGGGTTACGAAAACACAAGGATGGCCCATTGAGCGCGATGCTCTCGGAGAGACCGAGCGCAACGCCCGTCGCGTCAAAGCGCATATGCATCGTCGGTTCTTCACGCATCTCCAGGAGGGTCGGCGCGATCGGCGCCCAGAACTGCGCCGCACGCACCGTGTCTTTTACGGGCAGTGACAGCTCAAACCAGCTGCCGCAGGCTGAATCATTTTCGGCCTCTTCGCTCATGTGAAACGTACGGGCTTCGACCATCGCCACGGAATGGCGGTCACGGTCGCGGAAGCCGAGTTCGTTAAACACATCTTCATCGAGACGCAGGAAGCGGAAGTCGTAACCATGATCGGCCATCGAGCGCGCATGTTTGGCGAGATCCTGCTGCACAAACGTGACGGCCGGAGAATCGAATTCCCGATCGTGCAGGCCGATGCTGAGTTCGCCATCGCTGACCACGGCGTACTTGTGCGGGAAGACGTCGGCGGTTTCGAGCTCGGTAAAGCCGAGGGTCTTATAGAAGTGCAGCGACTCGAGGATATCGGGAGCACTGACCCCGAACTCCAGGAACTGACCGATCGTGCTCACCGCTCCGCCCCAGCTTTTATGGCGCGAGCGCGTGCGTCGGGATCGGCGGTGGCATTCGACCAGCCCGACGTGTGGCGTTCGACGAGCGCGCCAAGGAGCGCGACGTGGTCGTCGCGTGCGTTGAGTGCCGGAATGTAGTGCAGTGATTCGCCGCCGGCCTCTTCGAAGAACTCGGCATTTTGCATCGCGATCTCTTCAAGCGTTTCGAGGCAGTCGGTGGAGAATCCCGGGCAGGCGACATCCAGGTTCCTGATGCCCTGCTTGCCGAGCGCCGCGACCGTCTCGTCGGTATACGGCCGCAGCCACTCCTCGCGCCCGACACGTGACTGGAACGACAGCGTCCAGTCCTTGGCCTCCAGGCCCAGCGCCTCGGCAACAAGGCGTCCGGTCTTCTGGCACTGGCAGTGATACGGGTCGCCGCCGGTCAGCGTGTATTGCGGTACGCCGTGAAACGAGAACAGCAGGTGCTCACTCTTGCCGTTCTGTTCCCAGTGTTCCCTGATGCTGGCGGCAAGCGCGGCAATGTAGCCCGGCTCGTCGTGGTACTGGTTGATAAAACGCAATTCGGGAATCCAGCGCATGGACTGCAGCTTTTTGCTGACGCTGTCGAATACCGAGGCCGTTGTTGTGCCCGAATACTGCGGATACAACGGCAGTACGACCAGGCGTCGCGCGCCGCTGGCCTGCAGCTTGTCGATAGCGGCGGAAACGGACGGCTCGCCATAGGTCATCGCCAGTTCGACGCGGTAGGTGTCGGGCGCGTCCTGCTCCAGGCGGGCACGAACGCCTTCCGCCAGGGCCTGCGAATACAACATCAGGGGCGAGCCTTCGTCGGTCCATATTTCGCGGTAGGCTTTCGCCGAGCGCGACGGCCGGATGCGCAGAATGATGCCGTTGAGAATCAGCCACCAAAGCAGGCGCGGATACTCGACGACGCGTGGATCGGACAGGAACGGCTTGAGAAAACGCCGTACGGCCGAGCTCGTCGGGGCATCCGGTGTACCGAGGTTGACGAGGAGCACTCCAGTGAAGTCGGGTGATCCGTGTTCATAGTCAGGCGTTGACTGGTATCTGGGCATTTTTCCGGCGGCGCGTTAAAACGTGTCCAACACTACTGGAAAGGCTCGCCGCGATCCAGCGCGAGCCGCTATAATTGCTTGTCTTTATTGTAGTTATTGTGCGAGACGCCATGAACATGCCTGCCGAAACGCCGCCGGACCCCAGCAAGCGCTGGACTCTCATTCGCGATATTGCCGTTTTCCAGGGCAAGCTCCTCGTCGATGGCCTGCGCGACCTTATCCTGGTTCCCGCATCGCTCGTGGCCGGCATCATGAGCCTCGCGTCAGGGTCTCACAGTGAGCCGGGTACGCAGTTCTATCGCCTGCTCGGTGTTGGCAAGAACAGTGAACTCTGGATCAACCTGTTCGGTGCGCTGCGCAACGCGCCGCCGGATCTCGAACAGTTCGAGCCGTTTCCCGACGCCGACATCGACGACATTGTCGGCCGGGTCGAAGCGTTTGTCGTGAATGAACACAAGCGCGGCGGCATGACCGCGCAGGCACGCGAGCGCCTGGAAAAGGCGCTCGAAGCCTTGCGGAAACGGCAGAACCGTAAAAGCGACGGTTAGGCGGCTTCGATAATGGCCGAGACACCCATGCCGCCGGCCGTGCACACGGAGATCAGTCCGCGCCCCGACCCTTTTTCGCTCAGCATCTTCGCCAGCGCACCGATGATGCGCGCGCCGGTTGCAGCAAACGGGTGACCCATGGCGAGGCTGCCACCCTTGACGTTGAGCAGGGACAGGTCGATCGGCCCCATCGGCTCGTTGCGACCGAGGCGCTCGCGGCAGAACTTCTCCGACTGCCAGGCCTTCAGCGTGGCAATGGTCTGCGCCGCGAAGGCCTCGTGGATTTCGTAGAAGTCGAATTCCTGCAGGGTCAGGTTGGCCTGTTTGAGCATGTCGGAGACGGCGTACGCGGGCGCCATCAACAGGCCCTCGCTGTCGATGAAGTCCACCGCGGCGGCCTTGACGAACGTCAGGTAACCGAGAATTGGCAGGTTTTTCTTGCGCGCCCAGTCTTCCGAGGCGAGCAGCACCGCAGCGGCGCCGTCGGTCAGCGGCGTGCTGTTGCCGGCGGTCATGGTGCCTTCACCGCTGCGATCGAAAGCCGGCTTTAATTTCGACAGTTTTTCAAACGTTGTATCGCGACGAATGTTGTTATCTTCTTCGACGTCCGCAAATGGCACGACCAGGTCGTCGTAGAAGCCTTCGTCGTAGGCGGCCGCGGCTTTAGTGTGGCTGGCGAGGGCAAGCTGGTCCTGATGCTCGCGCTGCACATCCCATTCTTTCGCCGTGATCTCGGTGCTCTCGCCCATCGACAGCCCTGTACGCGGCTCCTTGACCCCGGGGAATTCCGGTTTCAAAAAGCCCGGGCGAAAGCGCAGCAGTGGCTTGATGCGATCGCCAAACGAATGCGCGGCATGCATGTCGAGCAGCATGCGCCGGTAGGGTTCCGAAAAGACAATCGGTGCGTCGCTGACGGTGTCGGTGCCGCCCGCTATACCCGCTTCGATCTGGCCCAGTGCGATCTTGTTGGCGATCATGATGGCCGCTTCGATGCTGGTGCCGCAGGCACGTTGCAGGTCGACCGCGGGGGTACGAATGTTTAGCCCGGACTCGATGACGCATTCGCGCGCCAGGTTCCAGTCCTTCGAATGCTTGATGACGGCGCCAAGGGCCACTTCACCCAGCGTCTGTCCCTTGAGATCCAGCTTGTCTACGAGGCCGTCGAGCGCGGCCGTCATCAGGTCCTGGTTGGTGTGATGCCGATACACCGAGTGTGAGCGGCAAAAGGGAATTCGTGATCCCCCGACAACGGCAACGCGAATCGCCCGTCCGTCATGCAACATACCTAAATCTCCATTCCATGTGCTTAGTCAATGCGCGACGCAACTTTACACCATTCAAGGTCCAGGCCGTAGGTTAAGATACGCCGATGCCACCCCCTGCCGAACACTGGCGGAGCCAGTCCAGGTCGATCCTGCGCCTTGGCGGACCGCTGATCGTCAACTATCTTGCTGTCGCAGGCATGGGTCTTGCCGACACGCTGATGGCGGGGCGTCTCGGCGCCTCGTCGTTGGCCGCGGTAGCTGTCGGCAACAGCGTCTGGATGCTCAATTTCACGGCGTGCCTCGGCGTGCTCATGGCCATCTCCCCAATCATCGCGCGCCTCTATGGTGCCGGCGAACAACACAAGATTGGCCGCTACACGCGCCACGGCATGTACCTCGGCATTGCGCTGGGTATCGCTGTGCTGCTCGTCGGGCGCTCGGCCATGCACGTGCTGCTCGAGGCCATGAGCATCGATCCGGGATTCCGCGACCTGACCGTCGACTACACGCGCGCGGTGCTGTTCGGCGCGCCGGGAATCTTTATCTTCCTGGCGCTGCGTTTTACGACCGAAGGCGTCGGCTATACGCGACCGATCATGTTTACTTCGGTGTTCTCGCTGATCTGCAATGTCGTGCTCAACTACATCCTGATGTTCGGCCATTTCGGGGCGCCGGCCATGGGTGCCGAGGGCTGCGGTTACGCGAGCGCTATTACGATGTGGATTGTCGCAATCGCGCTCGGCACCTACGTGACGCTGAGCCCGCGCCTGAAGAAGCTCGAGATCTTCACTCGCCTGGGGCAGTTCCGGCCCAAGCTGTTCAAGGAGATCATTTTCCTGGGCGTCCCGATTTCCATCACGATCACCGCGGAGGCCGGGTTGTTCTCGGCGGTGTCGATCCTGGTTGGCACGCGCGGCGCGGAAATTACGGCCGCGCACCAGATCGCGCTGAGCTACGCGTCGTCGATGTTCATGGTGCCGCTCGCGCTGAGTTCGGCGACGACGGTGCAGGTGGGTCACATGCTGGGTGCCGGCCGTCCGGTACAGGCACGCATCGCCGGGTACGCAGGCATCGGCATGTGTGCGGCGTTCATGGCCGTGTCGGCCATCGTTCTGCTGGTCTTCCGGGATGTCATCGTCACTTTGTACACCGACGACCCGGTGGTCACGGGCATCGCGATGAGCCTGATGCTCGTGGCGGCGATTTTCCAGGTGGCCGACGGCATACAAATCGGTGCCGCGGCGAGCCTGCGCGCTTACAAGGACACGGCCTTCCCCATGGTGATCAACATCTTCGCGTACTGGGTCGTCGCGTTTCCGCTCGGCTTTATGGCCGCGATCACCTACCGCCTGCCGGCCAACCAGATCTGGGCGGCGTTTATCGTGGGTCTTGGTCTCGCGGCCATCCTGCTGACCTGGCGCTTCAACCGGCTGTCGCGAGCGAGCGTGCTTTCGGCCTAGCTTCCCTGTCCAAAATCGGGGCTGTCACCGGCCAGGTACTCGTCTTCTTCGGGCGTATTGTCGCGGCCGAGCAGCTGGTTGCGATGCGGAAAGCGGCCGAACCGATCGATGATGTCCTTGTGCAGCTCCGCGAACTGCGCGACCGTGAGGAACGTCTCCTGGTAGGTCTTGGATACGGACTCGGCGAGCCGGTTATAGAGCGCGACGGCTTTCGCCTGTACCTTTTTCGACTCGGCATGCTGCAGGGGCATATAGAAGAAGACGCGCTGGATCGGCGTCAGACCCCTGTCGAGTTTTTCCATGGCGCCTTCGACGCAGAGTTTCAGCGCGAGCCGATCCTTTGAAAAGGCCTCGGCGGTGTTGCGATGGATGTTGCGGCGGAACTGGTCGATGAGAATGATCAGCGCAAGGCGCCCGTGCGGCTCGACGGCCCAGTGGTCCAGCTTGCCCTCGCAGGCACGGTCCACGTCGTCGGCAAATTCCTTTTTGATCTCGTGGTCGAAAACAGGGTCTTCACCAAACCAGATGTCCATACGCCGGTCGATCTGGGGTGCGCTCAGCTCCTGTTCCTTGAACCAAAAGTCCAGAATCGCCTCGATACGTATCTGGTCGTCGTCGGTGATGGTGGCACCCATGCTTTCGCTTAGCAGTTTTACGGACATCGTTGTGTTCCCAGCTGACGCGTCATAAACCAAAGTGCGACCCGGGTCACAATTTGGGCGTATTCGACCATTTGAGGCCGGACTTTGACTTAGACTTTAGCAGATGATGAATGGGCTCACTCGAACGCTGTGCACAGTTGTTGTCACGCTGGCTGCACTCGTGGCCTGCGGCGAGCCTGCCTCGGAGCCCGAAGCCGAACTGCGTGCCTGGGTCGCGACGGGCATCGAGTCCGCCGAGAACAAGCAGCGGCGCGACCTGATGAGCATGGTCTCACCTGCCTACGCGGATGCCCGCGGCAAGGAAAAGGGTGACATTGAGAACATGTTGCGCGTCTACTTCTTACGGCAGCATAGTATTGCGTTGCTACCGAAAATTAACGAGATCACGATATATGATGACACGGCAGCCAGCGTTGACCTGACCGTGGGTCTTGCCGGCACCAACGACGGCGTGCTGGGATTCAGTGCAGACGCTTACCGGTTCGAGCTTGAGCTGGAGAAGGACGGAGACGAGTGGGTGCTCATTTCCGCACGCTGGGGAGAGTTAGGTGGAGAAATTAAGTAGACGACTGACCGTAGTGGGGCTGATCGCAACGATGTGCGGGCTCAGCGCCTGTGCCTCGCTTCCCGAGAATCTCATCAGTGCGCCCGACGTCAAGCTGCAGGGGGTCCAGGTCATGGGGCTCGGTTTCAAGAACCAGACCTTCCTGTTGTCTTTCGATATTCACAACCCCAATCCGTTTGCGCTGCCGGTCAGTCACGTCCGGTACGATGTGCGGCTCGATGGCATGCGTTTTGCGAGCGGCGAGACGGCCAGCGAGATCACTGTACCTGCAAGCGGCGACACCGAGTTCGCGATCAGCGTGGAGCTGGACCTGCTGAGTACGGCACCGCAGTTGCTGTCCATCGTGCGCGAAGGTACGCGCAGCGAGATTCCCTACGAGCTCCAGGGCGAGCTCGGCGTCGATATTCCGTTTACTCCCCCGGTGTCCTACCGCAGCGACGGCGCTATTCAGCTGAATTGACCACGCGTGCGCGGCGTGGTTTGGTTACGAAAGCAACGGATGCGAGGGCGTAACCCGTAATTTATACTGTTGAGTTCGCGGCGCTCAGCGCCAACTCTATTTGAACAACTTGGGGACCGCTCTCGGGCGATCTCTGCGGTGCGCATGACGGACAGGTCTGACAACAACTTGCTGGATCCGGCCCTGCATCGGGACAGCTGTGGCTTCGGCCTCATTGCCAATCTCGATGACCTGCCGAGTCACGGGGTCGTCGAAACGGCGATCGAGGCGCTCGCGCGCCTGACGCATCGTGGCGCCGTCGCGGCCGACGGCAAGACCGGTGACGGCTGTGGCCTGCTGCTCAAGTTTCCCGAGTCTTTCCTGCGCGCGGTCGGCAAGGAACTCGGCTTTACGCTCGCCAAGCGCTTCGCCGCCGGCACCGTGTTCCTGAGCCGGGACAAGGCGGCCAGCGATGCGGCGCGCGACACCATCACGCAAGCCATCGGCGAGTTCGGACTCGAGGTTGCGGGGTGGCGCGAGGTGCCCGTCGATGCATCGGCCTGTGGCGACCAGGCGTTGGCCACCCTGCCGCGCATCGAGCAGGTCTTCGTCAGTTCGCCGGATTACCTGCCGCGCGGTTCGTTCAACCGCAAGTTGTTCCTCGCGCGGCGCCGCGCGGAAACGCGCATTAGCGACGACGAGACCTACGTGGCGAGCCTGTCGTCGGTCACGATCAGCTACAAGGGCATGATCATGCCGTCGGCACTGCCGACGTTTTACCCGGACCTCAGGGATCCGCGCATGGAGACGTCGGTGTGCGTCTTCCACCAGCGCTTTTCGACGAACACGCTGCCGCAGTGGAAGCTGGCGCAGCCCTTCCGTTTCCTCGCCCACAACGGCGAGATCAACACCGTCCAGGGCAACCGCAACTGGGCCATTGCGCGGGCGAAGAACTTCGTGTCGGAAAAGCTCGACGACATTTCCGATCTCGATCCCATCGTGTCGATGTCGGGCTCCGACTCCTCGAGTCTCGACAACATGCTCGAGGTCCTGCGCGCAGGCGGCATGGACGTGCTCCAGGCTATGCGCATCCTGATGCCACCGGCCTGGCAGACGGTCGACAACATCGACCCGGACGTGCGGGCGTTCTACGAATTCTGGGACGGCCAGCAGGAGCCCTGGGACGGGCCGGCCGGCATCGTGCTCACCGACGGCCACTACGCGGCCTGCTGCCTCGACCGCAACGGCCTGCGACCGGCGCGCTACGTCATCACGAAGGATCGGCAGATTACGATCGCGTCCGAAGTCGGCGTCTATGATTACGACGAGAGGGACATCATTCAGAAGGGGCGCCTCGGGCCCGGCGAAATGCTCGCCGTGGATCTCGTCAACGGCGTCGTCCTCGACACCGAAGACATTCATGACGTTCTGAAGTCGCGCGCGCCGTATAAGAAATGGCTGAAGCGCGGCGTCCGTTACCTCGACTCGCTGCTCATCGACTCGCGCATGGCAGCCGAACCCTTCGATGCCGAAACCCTCGCGAGCTACCAGAAGATGTTCAACCTCTCGCGCGAGGAGATCAACGAGATCATTGCGGTGCTGGCCAAGACCGAAATCGAGGCGGTCGGCTCGATGGGTGACGATACGCCGATGGCCGTGCTGTCGCAGAAGATCCGCTCGCCGTTCGACTACTTCCGGCAGCAGTTTGCGCAGGTCACGAACCCGCCGATCGATTCGCTGCGCGAACGTATCGTGATGTCACTGCAGACCAATGTCGGGGGTGAGTCCAACCTGTTCGACATCGGACCGGCGCATGCCGAGCAGGTCATCATCAATTCGCCCGTGCTGTCGCAGGCCAAGCTGCGCCAGCTGCTGGGCCCGGACATGTTCGAGGACAGTCACGTGTTCATCGACCTGAACGTCGATGAACGCTTAAGCATCCCCGAGGCGTTAGATGCGATTTGCGAGCAGGCGGAACAGGGCGTGCGGGAGGGCAACCTGATCGTCATGCTCAGCGATCGCTATCTCGAGAAGGGCAAGCTGCCCGTGCATGCGCTGCTCGCGACCGGCGCCGTGCATCATCATCTTGTGAAGACTGGCCTCCGCTGCGACGCCAACATCATCGTGGAGACCGGCGTGATGCGCGACGCGCACCATGCCGCTTGCCTGATCGGTTACGGCGCGACCATGGTGTACCCGTATCTCGTGTACCAGTCGCTGCACGACATCGCGCAGCGCGGCAACATCGACCGGCAGCAGCAGCTCGGCCGTGCGTACCGCCGCGGCATCCGCAAGGGCCTGTTCAAGATCATGTCGAAGATGGGAATCTCGTCGATCTCGAGTTACCGCGGGGCGCAGCTCTTCGAGATCGTGGGTCTTGCCGACGACGTGGTGGAGCGCTGTTTCCGGGGTACGACGTCGCGCATCCAGGGAACCAACTTTGACGACCTGCTGTACGACCAGAAGCAGCTGGCCGAGGCCGCGTGGGAGCCGCGCGAGCTCATTGAGCAGGGTGGCCTCTACAAGTACGTTCATGGCGGCGAGTACCACTGCTATAACCCGGACGTCGTTGCTACGCTGCAGGCGGCGGTGCGCAGCGGCGATTTCGGGCGCTATCTCGAGTACGCAAAGCTCGTCAACGATCGGCCGGTCGCCACGCTGCGCGACCTCATGGGCGTCAAGCCGGCCGGCGACCCGATCCCGCTCGATACGGTGGAGCCCGTCGAGGCGATCCTGCCGCGCTTTGACAGTGCCGGCATGTCGCTGGGCGCGCTGTCGCCCGAGGCGCACGAGGCGCTTGCAATTGCGATGAACCGCATCGGCGCGCGCTCGAACTCGGGTGAAGGCGGTGAGGATCCGTCGCGCTACCGCACCGAGCGCATGTCGAAGATCAAGCAGGTCGCCTCGGGCCGGTTCGGCGTGACGGCCGAGTACCTCGTAAACGCCGAGGTCATCCAGATCAAGATCGCGCAGGGCGCGAAACCGGGTGAGGGCGGCCAGCTGCCGGGCCACAAGGTCAACGACATGATTGCGAAGCTGCGCTACGCGATGCCGGGTGTCGGCCTGATCTCGCCACCGCCGCATCACGATATCTACTCGATCGAGGACCTGGCGCAGCTCATCTTCGACCTCAAGCAGGTCAACCCGGATGCATTGGTGTCGGTCAAGCTTGTCGCCGAGCCCGGCGTCGGCACGATCGCCGCGGGCGTCGTCAAGGCTTACGCCGACCTCATCACGATCTCGGGCTACGACGGCGGTACGGGCGCCAGCCCCTTAAGTTCGGTCAAGTATGCGGGCAGCCCGTGGGAGCTCGGCCTGTCCGAGACCCACCAGGTACTGCGCTCGCAGGACATGCGTCACCAGGTGCGGCTGCAAACCGACGGCGGTCTCAAGACCGGCCTCGACGTCATCAAGGCGGCGATGCTCGGTGCGGAGAGCTTCGGCTTTGGCACGGCGCCCATGGTCGCGCTCGGCTGCAAGTACCTGCGCATCTGTCATCTAAACAACTGCGCGACCGGAGTTGCTACGCAGAACGACGTGCTGCGCAGCGAGTACTTCATCGGCCTGCCCGAGATGGTCATCAACTTCTTCCGCTTCGTTGCCGAAGAGGTGCGCCAGCGCATGGCCGATCTCGGCGTGGCGAAGTTCGAGGATCTCATTGGCCGCACGGACCTCCTCGAACTGCTGGAAGGCGAGAGCGTGCGCCAGTCGCGGCTGGACCTGTCGCCGATCGTGTCGACGGACGGCCTCGCGAAAGATGCGCCGCAGTTCTGCACGACGCCCAAGAACGACCCGTTCGACAAGGGCGAGCTCGCCGAGCTGATGGTCGAAGCCTGCCTGCCGAGCATCGAGCAGCGCAGCGGCGGGCGCTTCGGTTTCGAGGTGCAGAACTTCAATCGCTCGATCGGGGCGCGGCTCGCGGGTGAGATTGCGCGCCGCCACGGCAACCACGGCATGGCCGAGGCACCGCTCGACATCCTGCTGCGCGGCACGGCAGGGCAGAGCTTCGGCTGCTGGAACGTCGCCGGCCTCAACATGACGCTCGAGGGCGATGCAAACGACTACGTCGGCAAGGGCATGACGGGCGGCCGTATCGTCATCCGCCCACCCGAGGGCGTCAGCTATATCGCGCGCGATACAGCGATCATCGGCAATACCTGCCTGTACGGGGCAACGGGCGGCGGACTATATGCCGCCGGGCGTGCAGGCGAGCGCTTCGGCGTACGTAACTCGGGCGCGACAGCCGTTATCGAGGGCGCGGGCGATCATTGCTGCGAATACATGACCGGCGGTGTCGTCGTCGTGCTCGGCAAGACGGGCGTCAATTTCGGTGCAGGCATGACGGGCGGCTTTGCCTACGTGCTCGACATCGACCGCGACTTCGTGGATCTCTACAACCACGAGCTCATCGACATCCACCGCATCAATCCCGAGACTATGGAAGCGCACCTGCATCACCTGCGCGACTTGATCCGGTCGCACGTCGAAGCGACCGGCAGCACCTGGGGCGAGACGATACTTGCCGACTACCGCACCTATGCGCCGAAGTTCTGGCTGGTCAAACCCAAAGCCGCCGAACTTGGTTCGCTGTTCGAGACATTGAGGCGGGCGGCGTAATGAGCAAACATCCACTGCAGTTTCTTGAAGTACCGCGACGCGACCCCGAGAAGGAAAGCGCCGACGGACGCGTGCAGCACTTCGGTGAGATCTACGGCCAGTACGACGGTGCGAGCGCGGCAGCGCAGGCCGGTCGCTGCCTGGACTGCGGTAACCCGTACTGCGAGTGGCAGTGCCCCGTGCACAACTACATTCCGAACTGGCTGAAGCTCATCGAGGACGGCAAGCTGTTCGAGGCTGCCGAGCTGTCGCACCAGACTAATTCATTGCCGGAAATCTGCGGCCGCGTTTGTCCGCAGGATCGCCTGTGTGAAGGTGCGTGTACGCTGCACGATGCGAACGGCGCGGTGACGATCGGCAGCATCGAGAAGTACATCACCGACGAAGCCGTGAGCCAGGGCTGGCGGCCCGACATGTCACACGTCAGCGATACCGGTAAGCGCGTGGCGATCGTAGGCGCGGGCCCAGCCGGATTGGGCGCGGCCGATGTGCTGGCGCGTAACGGCATTCGCTCGGTCGTGTTCGATGCGTACCCGGAAATCGGCGGCCTGCTAACCTACGGTATCCCGCCATTCAAGCTGGAAAAGCACGTTGTGCGCACGCGTCGCAAGATACTCGAAGGCATGGGCGTGCAGTTCGTGCTGAACACGCGCATCGGCGATGACAAGCCGTTCGAGGACCTGCTCGATGAGTTCGACGCCGTGTTCTTAGGGATGGGCACCTATGAATATGTCACCGGCGGTTTCGGCGGTGAGGACCTGCCGGGCGTCTACGACGCGTTGCCGTACCTCGTGGGCAATGCCTACCGCGAGCTGGGGCACGACGAAGCGCAAGCGCCCTACATCGACCTCGAAGGCAAGAACGTCGTGGTGCTGGGCGGTGGCGACACGGGCATGGACTGCAACCGCACGGCGATCCGCCAGGGCGCGGCCAGCGTGACCTGCGCGTACCGCCGCGACGAAGAGAACATGCCGGGCTCGCGCCGCGAGGTGGCGAACAGCAAGGAAGAGGGCGTGATCTTCCTGTTCAACCGGCAGCCGCTGGAGATCCTCGGCGACGAGCACGTGACGGGTGTCAAGGTCATCGAGACCAAGCTCGGGTCGCCAGGCTCCGACGGCCGCCGTCGTCCCGAGCCGATACCCGGAACGGAGACGGTACTGCCGGCCGACGCGGTCGTCATTGCGTTCGGTTTCCGCCCCGATCCGCCGGCGTGGTTCAAGGACTTCTCGATCGACACGCTGGAGAGCGGTCGCGTGCTCGTGAAGTCGATGGGCGCAGTGCCGTACCAGACGAGCAACCCGAAGGTGTTCGCGGGCGGGGACATGGTGCGCGGCTCGGATCTCGTTGTGACGGCCGTGCACGAGGGCCGCGAAGCCGCGAAAGGCATCGCCCGGTTTCTTGAGGTCTGAGGCGCGCCGTCCTAAGGTGGCGCTGTGGAACAGGAACCCCCTTTAGTCGGCGGCTGTGCCTGCGGCGCCGTCCGGTACGAAGTGACCGGCAAGCCGATCAGCGTGCATGCGTGTCACTGCACCGACTGCCAGACCCTGTCCGGCTCGGCCTTCGGGCTGTCGATGGTGCTGAACTTGAGTGACATCGTGGTCACGCAGGGCAAGGTGCAGATCAACGACTTCACCGCGAGCAAGAACCGCATGCATCGTCACCATTGTGCGACCTGCGGTGTGGCGATCTGGTTCAGCTCGCCCGGTTACGAGGGCATCATCGCGATCAAGCCCGGAACGCTTGACGATACGTCGGGCCTTCGTCCAATAGCGCACATGTGGTATCGCAGTGCGCAGCCCTGGCTGGACGTTGGCGACGACGTGCCGGTCTTCCAGGAGCAACCTTCTTTTGACGAGCTCATTGAACTGGGCCGTAAAGCCTACGGTGGCTAACTCATGTGCAGAAACATCAAGACATTGTTCAACTTCGATCCACCGGCGACGGACGAGGAGATTCGTGCTTCGGCGCTTCAATATGTGCGCAAGCTAAGCGGGTCAACTAAACCATCGGCGGCGAACGCCCAAGCCTTTGATCGTGCGGTCGAGGAGGTGACCCAGGCGACCACCCGGTTGATGGCGTCGCTTGTGACCAGTGCACCGCCGAAGAACCGCGAGGATGACGCGCAGAAGGCGCGGGCGAGGTCTGCGCGTCGCTTCGGCTCACGCGAGGCAGGTTGAGATTGAAGAAGCTCACCTTAACTTTCTGTGCCGTAATGCTTGTCGTTCTCGGCTTCTATGCCCATGGACGCATAAACGCGTCGGCTACCGAAATAGCCGTTGAGCAACTGGAGACAGGGACGCCTGCAATCCAGGGAGCGACATTCACAGTCGCCGCCTACAACATCGCCCATGGCCGAGGTGCTGAGAAAGGCACGTCAAACTGGAGTGGCGATGACGAAGATAAGGCGAACAGGGCCAAAGCCATAGGCCGATTTCTTGCCGATTCGGAGGTCGACATTGTTGTGCTTAACGAAGTGGACTTCGACGCGAGCTGGAGCGGAAGGCAGGATCAGGCGCTGCTTATTGCGGAAGCTGGTAACTTTCCGTTCATCGCACGGCAGCTCAACTTCAGCCTGACGCTTCCCGGCTTCTCACTCAAGTTTGGCAACGCGCTCCTTAGCCGCTTCCCAATTACACATGCCGAGCGCGTACCGCTTCCTGCATTCAAACAACACGAGTCCATGCTGTTCGGAAATCACGATGCAATCCGAGCCACAATTGCGGTTGACGAAACATCTCACCTCGACGTCTGGGGCCTGCACCTCGAGGTTCGTGACCAAGCCACCCGAATTTCTGCCGCACAACATATTGCCGAGCAAGTGGACAGTGACAGGCCGACGGTTCTTGCGGGAGACCTGAATAGCGAGCTCTCTACAGATGCCCCTACGCAGACAGCGCTGGATACGTTTTTAGGTATTGTCGAGAGTGAAAGACCGTTGCTCGAATGCGAGACGACGGCGACATTCCCAACGATGGCGCCAAAACGCAGGCTTGACTGGATTGTGCACAGCCCGCGCCTGGAACGTGTTGAATGCGGCATTGGCGATGCCCAATTGTCCGATCACCTGCCCGTCTTCAGCCGCTTCCGCGCTCGGTAAGATGGTCATGCTGGAGTTCGTCGAGTAGATCATGTTTGCTGTTGTACAAAGCGAATTGCCAAAAAGCTCGTTGTTGAATCGCTACCGAGAGAGCGGAGCATTTACAGATTGCTTTTTTGTCGATATCGATCGGACGGTTACGCAGGCTGACTATATCCGTGCGTTTTATACGACCCTGCCGTTCAAAACGGAACGCCTGATTCTCAAGTGGTCGATCTCGAAGCCATCGACCGATGAAGAAGCCAGTCTGCTTGCCGAGGGGAAGATTGAGAGGTTTGCGGCCTGGTATGTAGAGGCACGAGAGGACAACCAGCTCTTGCTGTCGGACTTTCGCGACCGCACGCGGTCGTGGCTGATGGCCGTGCCGGCCGAAGAAGGAACCCGACTCTACTTCGGGTCGGCGGTCGTGCCGGAAGTCGATGCCGAAACGCAGGAAGCACGAATGGGCAAGGGCTTCAGTCTCTTGATGGGGTTTCACCACTTGTATTCTAAGATCTTGTTGTCCGCGGTAAAGCGCCGACTGCTGCGCGCAGGGGATGCGGGCTAGAGGTCGAGCGGACTGCGCACGGCGTTGCCGCCGCGCTTCAGGATGTGCGTGTAGATCTGGGTCGTCTTAAGGTCTGTGTGACCGAGCAGTTCCTGCACGGTGCGGATGTCACACCCTCTTTCCAGTAAGTGCGTCGCGAAGGAATGGCGGAACGTGTGCGTTGTGGCGCGTTTGTTGATCCCGGCCGCGTTGACTGCCGTCTTGACCGCGCGGGAGAGGACTGAGGCGTGCGCGTGATGCCGCCGCATGCTTTCGTTGTGTGTTATGAACGCATACTTCACGGAAGGGAAAAGGTACTGCCAGGGCCAGGATAGCGACGCCTTCTTGATCTTCCGATCAATTGCGTCCGGCAACGATACGCCGTTCTTGCCGAGGGCGATATCTTGCTCCATGATCTGGCGAACGTCCTCCATCTGACGTTCGATATCAGGGACGAGCTGTTCCGGAAGGACTGTCACCCGGTCTTTTGCGCCCTTGCCGTCCCGAATGGTGATCTGTAGGTACTCAAAGTCGATGTCTTTAATGCGAAGACGCAGGCATTCGACGAGTCGCAAGCCACTTCCATAGCAAAGACTTGCCATGAGCCGTTTCTGACCGCTCATGCATGAGAGAACCCTTTGCACCTCTGACCGAGTCAACACAACCGGCATGCGCCGGGAGCGCTTGGCGCGGACGACGTCTACCATCCACGGTAAGTCGATGCCCAATACTTTCTTGTACAAGAACAGAATGGCACTAAGCGCCTGATTCTGTGATGAGGCCGACACCTTGCGCTCCACGGCGAGATGCGTAAGGAAATTCTGGACCTCATCGGCACCCATCTCGCGCGGATGTTTGTTACCATGAAACGCAATAAAGCGCTTGATCCACTTCAGATAGGTCTCTTCGGTTCGGTAAGCGTAATGTTCGGTTCTGCAGACTTCAGATATTGCCTCCACGAGCTTTTTAGCCATGCAATTTCTCCCTCTTACGTTACGCAACATAACCAACCGTCACGTATGAGTATTAGGGGTCTCCAGGGGCACAAAAAGTTCCCTATCTGCGCTGTTGCAATACTTACATCCCGTTTTCGGGTCAAGAATTAACGTTAGGCGTCAATTCACCTCTATTACGTAATTTCGCAACGAAATCTCGGT